>JAQTYA010000109.1 GCA_028688525.1 Methylococcus sp.
CCGGTGTTCGTCATCGCACCGGCCATCGTCATGGTCGCCATGCTGCTCGGCTTCGTAGTGGTGCCGTTCGCGCCGGGCGTGGGCGTCATCGACTTCAATTTCGGCCTGCTGTATTTCTTCGCGCTGTCTTCGCTGGCGGTCTACAGTCAGGTGCTGGGGGGCTATGCCTCGAACAACAAGTACTCCCTACTCGGGAGCCTGCGCGCCGCCGCCCAGAGCATCAGCTACGAGGTGTTCATGGGCCTGGCCGCGATGGGCGTGGTGATGCTGTCCGGCAGCTTCAACCTGCGGGAGATCGTCGAGGCGCAGAAGGATTGCTGGTACGTGCTGCCGCAGTTTGCAGGCTTCCTCGCATTTCTCGTGGCGGCCGTGGCGGAATGCCATCGCGCGCCCTTCGACCTCCCGGAAGCCGAGCAGGAGATCACCGGTGGCTTCCACACCGAATATTCGGGCATGAAGTTCGGCATGTTCTTCGTCGGCGAATACCTAGGCATCACCCTGAATTCGGCCATCCTGGTGACGCTTTTCTTCGGCGGCTGGCTGGGGCCGGTCTTCCTGCCGCCTTTGGTCTGGTTCGCCCTCAAGACTCTGGCGTTCA
Organism: Methylococcus sp.; assembly: GCA_028688525.1. GTDB lineage: Bacteria > Pseudomonadota > Gammaproteobacteria > Methylococcales > Methylococcaceae > Methylococcus. The sequence goes on from JAQTYA010000109.1 coordinate 599, forward strand.
TCCTGTTCTTCATCCTGCTCCGGGCGGCGCTGGCCCGTCCGCGCTACGACCAGCTCATGAGCTTCGGCTGGAAAGTGATGCTGCCGCTGACCCTGGTCAACATTCTTGCAACCGGGGCCCTAGCCCTAACCGTGCCATAAGGGAGGAAGCGAGATGATCAGCCAGTTGCGCACCCTATGGATCGTCCTCAAGCACACCTTCACCCGGGCTGACACGGTCCAGTACCCCGAACAGCGGCCGAAACTGTTTCCGCGCTACCGCGGCCGCATCGTACTCACCCGCGACCCCGACGGCGAGGAGCGCTGCGTCGCCTGCAATCTCTGCGCCGCCGTGTGCCCGGTGGCCTGCATCGCGCTGCAGAAGACCGAGGACGGCGACGGGCGCTGGTATCCGGAATTCTTCCGCATCAACTTTTCCCGCTGCATTCTCTGCGGCCTGTGCGAGGAAGCCTGCCCGACCTACGCCATCCAGCTCACGCCGGACTTCGAGCTGTGCGAATACGACCGCCGCAACCTGGTCTATGAAAAGGAGCACCTGCTGATCCAGGGCACCGGCAAGTATCCGGGCTACAGCTTCTACCGGGTGGCAGGTAAGGCCATCGCCGGCAAGGACAAGGGACAGGCGGAAAACGAAGCACCCCCGATCGACGTCCGAAGCCTCCTGCCCTGACCGCAAACCCACAGGCACCGACATGGAACTGACCCTCTTCTACCTCTCCGCCCTGGTCGCCATCGCCGCCACCTTCATGGTGGTCATCCAATGCAACACCGTGCATGCCCTGCTCTACCTCATCGTGTCGCTCCTCGCCTCGGGCTTCATCTTCTACCTGCTGGGGGCGTTTTTCGCGGCAGTGCTGGAGGTCATCATCTACGCCGGGGCGATCATCGTACTGTTCGTGTTCGTGGTGATGATGCTCAATCTCGGCAGCAAGACGATCGAGCAGGAGAAACAATGGCTGTGTCCCGGCATCTGGCACGGACCCGCCGCGCTCTGCGCCATCCTGTTCGCGGAGCTGCTGGTCACCCTGATGCGCTCCGGCGCTCATGAGGCGGGCCGGATCGTCGAGTCCAAAACGCTCGGCATCGCCCTGTTCGGCCCCTATCTGCTGGCGGTCGAAACGGCCTCCATGCTGCTGCTGGCGGGGCTGGTCGGCGCCTATCACCTGGGCCGTCCCCTCAGGTCCGGGAGTTGAAGTGATGGCGTCGATTCCGTTCGAACACGCTCTGCTCCTGGCCTCGGTTCTGTTCGCGCTGGGCCTGGTCGCCCTGCTGATCCGGCGCAACCTGATCGTGATGCTGATGTCGGTAGAGATCATGCTGAATGCGGCGGGACTGGCCTTCATCGCTGCGGGTTCCCGCTGGGGCCAGCCCGACGGCCAGGTCATGTTCCTGCTGGTCCTGACTCTCGCCGCCGCCGAGGTTGGCGTCGGCCTGGGGCTGGTACTGCAGATCTACCGGCGCTACAAGACGCTGGACGTGGATCGCCTGAGCGAAATGCAAGGCTAGGAGTCGTCATGCTGAATCTGTTGTGGCTGGTTCCCTTCATGCCTCTGGCGGGCTTCCTGATCCTCACCGCGAGTGAAGGCCGGCTGCCCAGAGCCTACGTCCCCTGGATCGGCGCCGGCTCGGTCGGATTGTCGGCGGCCCTAGCGGCATCCCTGGCTTTCGAGCTTCTGGCCTTGGCGCCGGAAGCCCGGGTGTTCCGGCAGACTCTGTGGCACTGGATGGCGGCGGGCGATTTCGGCGTCGACTTCGCTTTCTACCTCGATGCCCTGTCGCTCAATATGCTGCTGGTGGTCACCGGGGTCGGTTTCCTGATCCATGTCTATTCCGCCGGCTACATGGCCGACGACCCCAGCATGGCACGCTTCTTCGCCTACATGAATCTGTTCGTGTTCGCCATGCTGATCCTGGTGCTGGCGGACAACCTGCCGCTGCTCTATCTCGGCTGGGAAGGCGTGGGACTGTGCAGCTACCTTCTGATCGGATTCTGGTACGAGAAACCCGAGAACGGCTACGCGGCCCGCAAGGCCTTCGTCGTCACCCGCGTCGGCGATACCGCCATGGCACTGGGGCTATTCCTGATGTTCAGCCAGCTCGGCACTCTCGACATCCAGGAGGCCATGGCCAGGGCGAGCACTCAATGGCCGGCAGGCTCGGCCCTGCCCACCGCCGCGGCCTTGCTGCTGCTCGGCGGCGCCGTCGGCAAGTCGGCCCAGTTGCCACTGCAAGTCTGGCTGCCGGATGCCATGGCGGGCCCCACGCCGATCAGCGCCCTGATCCACGCCGCCACCATGGTAACCGCCGGCGTCTACCTGATTGCTCGCACCCATGCACTGTTCGCCCTCGCCCCCGAGGTGCAGACCCTCGTCGCTGCCATCGGCGCGATCACCCTGCTGATGTCCGGCTTCAGCGCGCTGACCCAAACCGACATCAAGCGCATTCTGGCCTATTCCACCATCAGCCAGATCGGCTACATGTTCCTGGCGCTGGGCGTGGGCGCATGGTCCGCAGCGATCTTCCACCTGACCACCCATGCTTTCTTCAAGGCCTTGCTGTTCCTCGGCGCCGGCGCCGTCATCCTCTCGCTGCACCACGAACAGGACATCTTCAGAATGGGCGGATTGCGGCGCAGCCTGCCGCTGGTATTCTGGACCTTCATCGTCGGCCTGGCAGCTCTGGTTGCCCTGCCCTTCACTTCGGGCTATTACAGCAAGCACGAAATCCTGCTCAGCGCCTATGGATCGGGCGCTGCGGGCCCCTGGCTGTGGGCCGCGGGCACGGCGGGCGCGATTCTCACCGGTCTCTATAGCACCCGGCTGCTCCTGGTCGCCTTTTTCGGCACGGAACGGACCCAGGCCCATTCACACTATGGCTCCAATATCGGCGTGCCGCTGGTCGTCCTCGCTATTCTTTCCCTGGCCGGGGGACTGGCAAAGCTGCCCCTGTTCCCGGCGCTGCCTGAAACTGGAACCGAGGAAACCGGCGGCTCGATCGGCCTGGCGACTACGGCGGCGCCCTTCCTCGGCGTTGCGATCGGCTATCTCGTCTACCGCACCGGAACCGCGTCCGCCGAGGCCTTGCTGCAGCTCCCCGGCGCGGAGACGTTGCGGCGCCTGTGGTTCAGCGGATGGGGCATGGACTGGGTTTACGACCGGCTGTTCGTCTTTCCGTTCATTGCGCTCGCCAGGCTGAACAAAGGCGATGCCGTCGACCGGCTGTATCAAGGGATCGTCGCCCTTACCCGCCTCGGCCACTGCATGCTGGTGCCCACCCAGACCGGACAGCTCCGGCGCTATGCCGCCGGCATGCTGTTCGGCGCCGCGCTGATTCTGGCCCTGGGGGTGTGGTCATGATTCTGCTTTGGCTGATCCTGGTTCCCTTCATAGGCGGGCTGCTATCGCTCCCGGCCAGGCGCTGGCGAGACTATGCTCCACGCTGGCTGGCGCTGGCGGCCTTGGCCGTCGACGCCGTGTTGGTCCTGACCTTGTTCGCGGACACCGGCGCCGCGCCCAAAACCGACTGGCTGGCACAGGTTGACTGGGCTTGGATCCCACGCTTCGGCATCCGCTTCCATCTGGCTTTGGACGGGCTCAGTCTGCTGCTCGTCGGCCTGACGGTGTTCCTAGGATTCGCCGCGGTGCTCTGCTCCTGGACCGAGATCCGCGAACGGCAGGGCTTCTTCCATTTCAACCTGCTGTGGACGCTGGCCGGCGTCATCGGGGTATTCCTCGCCCTGGACCTGTTCCTGTTCTTCTTCTTCTGGGAAGTCATGCTGATCCCGATGTATCTCTTGATCGGCATCTGGGGGCACGAGAACCGGGCCTATGCGGCTATGAAATTCTTCATCTTCACCCAGGTCAGCGGACTCTTGATGCTGATCGCGATCCTCGCCCTGGTGTTCCTGCACTACCAGACGACACGGTCCCTGAGCTTCGACTATTTCGAGCTGCTCGAGGCCGATCTTTATCCAGGCGCGGCCCGCTGGATCATGCTTGGCTTCTTCGTCGCCTTCACGGTGAAGCTGCCGGCCATTCCCTTCCACACCTGGCTGCCGGACGCCCATACCCAGGCGCCCACAGGAGGCAGCGTCCTCCTGGCGGGAGTGCTGCTGAAGACCGGCGCCTACGGCCTGCTACGCTTCGTGATCCCGCTGTTCCCCGGCGCCGCGCAGGATTTCGCACCCGTCGCCATGACGCTGGGCGCGGTCAGCATTCTCTACGCCGCCAAGCTCGCCTTCGCCCAAACCGACATCAAACGCCTCATCGCCTATACTAGCATCAGCCACATGGGGTTCGTGCTGCTCGGCGTTTTCGCCGGTAATGCGCAAGCGCTGCAGGGAGCGGTGATGACCATGCTGGCCCATGGCGTCAGCGCGGCAGCGCTGTTCATGGTCGCCGGCGCCTTGCAGGAGCGGCTGCACACCCGCGATATGGATAAGATGGGAGGACTGTGGACGCTTGCGCCCCGCATCGGCGCGATCACCCTGTTTTTCTCGGTCGCCGCGCTGGGCATGCCGGGACTGGGCAATTTCGTCGGCGAATTTCTGGTGCTGCTGGGAAGCTTCCGCGTCGATACCGCCATCACCGCGTTCGCCGCCATCGGCCTGATCCTAGCTCCGGTGTATGCGCTGTACGTGATGCAGAGGGCTTTTCACGGCCCGGCCTCGCCCTGCGAAGTCCGGGACTTCGGGATACGGGAAATGGGCATGATGCTGTGCCTCATCGCCGCGACCGCCTGGATGGGGCTCCATCCCCAATCGATGCTGGCCTATACCGATGCCAGGGTAAACGGACTGACCCGGACCCTAGCTCAGCGAGGACCCTGACGTGACCGCCGACGCTTTCGCCGCCCTGCTCCCCTTCATCGTGCTGTCGGCGGCCGCCGTCGCCGTGATGCTGGCCATCGCGATCCGGCGGAGCTTCCGCCTCGCCTTCTGGCTGACAGCCGGCGGCCTGCTGGTCACGCTGGCCACCCTACCCTGCGCGCTCTCGGTCGCACCGGCCTACGTCACCGGCCTGCTGCTGGTCGACGCCTACGGACTGTTCTTCCATGCGCTTTTCCTTCTAGCCGCGCTCGCCGTCGCGCTCCTATGCTTGGCGTATTTCCGCCGGCGCGACAACGAGAACGAAGAAATCTTCGTGCTGCTCCTCACCTCGACCCTGGGTGCCCTGCTGCTGGTATCCAGCGCCCATCTCGCCATGTTCTTCCTCGGCCTGGAGGTGCTGACGATCTCGCTGTTCCCGATGATCGCCTACAGCGTCCGCGCCTCCCGCCCGCTGGAAGCAGGCATCAAATACCTGATGCTGTCGGGACTCGCCTCGTCTTTCCTCATGTTCGGCATGGCGCTGGTCTATGGCGACCTGGGCGTACTCTCCTTCGAACAGATTGGCGCGAGCGGCGCGGAACTGGGTCAAAAACCGCTCGCCCTCGCCGGCCTGTTCCTGATCCTGGCCGCGATCGGCTTCAAGCTGTCGCTGGCGCCGTTCCACCTGTGGACGCCGGACGTCTACCAGGGCGCGCCCGCGCCGGTCACCGCCTTCCTGGCAACCGTGTCGAAGGCGTCCGTGTTCGCCCTGCTACTCAGGTTTTTCACCACCGTTCATGCCGAGCGCTCGGAAACCTTTCTCTGCGTGCTCGGCCTCCTGGCCGTCGTGTCCATCCTAGCCGGCAATCTCCTGGCGCTGCTGCAGGACAGCCTGAAACGCCTGCTCGCGTATTCTTCGATCGCCCATATGGGCTACCTGATGGTGGGATTCGTCGCCGCGGGGCTGCTGCGGCGGGATCTGCAAGCGGAAACGATCGCCTTCTACCTCGCCGCCTACACCCTCACCAGCCTGGCGGCCTTCGGCGCCATCTCGGCTATTTCCGACGACGCCCGCGAATCCGACCGGCTCAGCGACTATACCGGCCTGTTCTGGCGCTCGCCTTGGCTCGCCGCGGTATTGATGCTCTCTCTGCTGTCTCTGGCGGGAATCCCTCTCACGGTCGGCTTCGTGGGCAAGTTCTACGTCTTCGCGGCCGGCGTACAGGCGGAGACCTGGCCCCTGGTAACCACCGTCGTCGTCGGCAGCGGCATCGGCATCTATTATTACCTGCGAGTCGTGCTGGCCATGATCCGGACCGTCGATACAGCCTTCCTACCCGCTCAATCCCTGCATCCGGCTGCCGGCCTGGTACTGGCGGTTTTGGCCGCGCTCGTCCTCGGAGCCGGCCTATTTCCGCAAACCTTGATCGACGCAGCCTCGCAGACGCCTCAGATTTCAGCCGGTGCGCCTAAGGGCAACCGGCACTCGGCACCCTAGGCCGTACCGGCCGCCGCGGTATAATCGGCGAACCTCCCGCCGCAACCCGCCATGAGCAACTGCATCCGAACCCGCGCGAACGCCCTAGCTTTGCCATTAGCCAAGGGACAGGGCCATTGTCGGCAGTTGGGCAAGAATTTCGCGGCCATCGAGCAGCGCTCCGGCTACCCGTGCCTGAGTCCGAATTTGAAAACCGCGATCACCGTGACGGCTGCGGTTAGCAAGGACTCTATCTCCGGCATGGGCAGCCGCTCCGGCGAATGGCGCGTACAAATGGCCGGCACATTCCAATGAAGCGGCCCGGTGCCTCTCCGAGAGGATTGCCCATCCGATGATACCGATGCGTCTCGTGCTGGGAAATTGCGGTGTCGCCGTGGCTTATGCCTTAGCTGGCCTGGGTACTTCGGCGTTCCTATCGCCCTACGGCTTTTTCCCCTCGCCGTTCTGGCCTCCGGCGGGCATCGGGCTGACCGCTGCCCTGGTCGGCGGCACCCGGCTGTGGCCTGGGATATTCGCGGGGGCGTTCTATGTCAACTGGACCGTCTTCGACGAGCCGCTATGGCTGGCACTGGGCACCACCTCGGCAGTCAACGTCGCCGCTCCGATCCTGGGATCGACCCTCATTCGCTGGACCACGCACAGCCGCATCCCCTTCTATCGTTTCCGTCATGTGGTTTGCTTTACCGTATTCGGCGCCATCGTTCCGAGTTGTCTCGCGGCTTCCGCCGGCGTCGCGCTCGCAGTCAAGGCGGGACTCGTCACCGTAGCCGGCATCGACAGCGCTTGGTGGCGCTGGACGCTTTCGGAGGCTGGAGGCACCTTCTTGCTGGCGCCTCCGCTCATCCTTTGGTGGGGGGATCGCCGCCGCCAGCGCCTGCCGGGCAACCCGTGGGAAGCTGCCGTAGTTTCGGCGGCAACACTGATGTTTACGCTGATCGTGTTTCTAGGCATCCGCGGGCCGGCGCACCCGTTCCAGGGTATTCCTTATCTGCTGTTCGCTCCGATACTCTGGCTTACCGTCCGCTTCTCCCTGCACATTGCCACGCCCTTATTGTCGGCCGTGGCCCTGGTTGCCATCGGCGGGACGCTGCTGCAGCACGGACCTTTCCACTTAGCCGGGAACACCCAGCCGCTGTTCGGCCTCAGTATGCTGGTGGTAGCGCTGGGCTGCACTACGCTGGCGGTGGGCGCCTTGGTCAGCGAACGCCAGGCGGCGGAAGACAAATTGCGCGAGATGAACGAGACGCTGGAGGAAAAGGTGGCCCAACGCACGACGGAACTGCACCGGCGCGCCACCCGAGACGGATTGACCGAAGTCTGCAATCGCGCCTATTTCTTCGAACAGGGCAACCGGATACTGAAGGAAGCCCAGAGCTCGGGCCAGCCGTTGGCCGCCTTGATGATCGATGTAGACTACCTGAAAGCCATCAACGACAGGCACGGCCATCACATGGGCGATGCCGCCATCCTCCGGATCGCCAACGCCTGCCGCGCCAGCGTGCGGGACAGCGATCTGGTCGGGCGGATCGGCGGCGACGAATTCGCCGCTCTGCTGCAGGATACCGAAGCCGGCGGGGCTCTGGCCGTTCGTGCCAGAATCGAGCGGGTCCTGCAATCCGCCTCGCTGCCCGACGTCACCGTAGGCGCCAGCATCGGCATTGCGGTACTGACGGATGCGGATACCCAATTGAGCGATTTGCTAAACCGCGCCGATGCCGCCATGTACGCCGAAAAGCAGCGCCGCCACGCACAGAGAACCGCAGACTAATGGCCCAGGCTCACGCCGCCCGCCGGCAAATCCGCCTCGCCTGCAGACTCGAAATTTCGGGCAGCTCGACCCTCAGCGGCAACACCCGCGACCTGTCGCCCCAAGACGTCTCCCTGCAAAGCGCCTCTCTGCTGACACCCGGCCCGCGCCGTCCCAAACCCGGAGATAGAGGCATGCTCACCCTTGTCGTCCGCGGCCCCGGCCTTCCCAACGCCCTGCTGAAAATTCCCTGTCGAATCAGCTATATCAACGGCAATATTGTCAGCACGCAAATAAACACCGCGGGCCTGGACACCCGCCAGCAGGAAATCTTCGGCCTGCTGTTCCAACACTGACTGGCGGATATCCAGAGGCTACGCGCTCAGCCGAGCGCGGACCTCATCCAACGCCAGGCACCTTCGCTTTCAAGTTCCAGCACCGCGTCGTAACGGTCCAGCCGATCTTCAGCCTCGGCAAAAACCACGTAGGCGACGGCATGCCGGCTCAATTGATACAAGACCATGTCGAGTTGCTCATCGCTCAATGTTGCGGCGGGGCGGTCCAATAGCGCGAAACGGGGACGGCTGATCAACAGCCGCGCAAATACTAGCAACTGCTGCTCCGCCAAAGGCAGGATGTTGCTCCAGTCCTGCTCGGCTGCCAGACCGCCGAAGCGGGTGGGCAGCGTCTCCAGTCCCAGCGCAGCCAGCGCGCTGCCGATCCGCTTTTCCTCCACCATCGGCGCGCCGAGTCCGTCGACAGAACCCGGCCGGGTCGCGCCCATGAGCGCCGCTTCGAGCGGATGCGGAGGCAGGAGCAACTCCTTGAGCGAGCCGAAAGGCAGAAAAGGCCGTTCGGTCACAAACATCAACTGATCGAAAGCCGGACGCATCAAACCGCCCTCGCCCACGTCCCACAGCCCCGCGGTCACCCGGAGCAGCGCCTTCCTGGCGGATTCGTCCGGCGCCCTGACCAAGACTCTCTCCCCGTGCGAAAAAGCCACCGTCAGATTCTCGACCAGAATCCGTCCGCTGCGCGGAGAACGCAGCGTTAGCCCCAGATAGACGATCTGCTCCGCGCCCTCGGAAGCCAGGATCGGCGATTTTTTCTGCAGAACCTCTTGCTCCACAGCCTCGCTGAAGGAACTCAATCTGGCCAGCACGGCCGCGAAGGACGAGATCGACTGGAACTGCGTAACGATCAGCGAAAACGCGCCCAGCAAGGCGGTGAACGCCATGGCCGACTGGGTGATCACCCCGAACTCGACGTCGCCGCGGATGAACATGGGCGCGACGAACAAGGCAGGAATGATTTGGATCATCCAGTTGTAAAACGTCGCGAAGAAGCCGACATTCCGGTTCACCCCGACGATGACGCTGAAGTTTTCGGCCAACTCGGCCAAGCGCTGCTGCAGCCGCAGCAGCAGCGGGATTTCCCGCCGGGACAGCGCCACGGCGTCTGCGTTCTCCTTGAGATAAATCAGCGCAGAGCGGAAATCGGCCTCCTTGTCCAACTGGTCGAAGTTCAGCTTCACCAAAGGCCGGCCCAAGCTGACGGTGCAGTACGTGCCGAGCGCGGCGTACAACACGGCGACGATCGTCAGCAACGGGCTGATCGACCACAACACCCCGGAGAATGCCACGACCGTGAAACTGCCGTTGACCAGCATGAGGGTAAAGGACAGCGTCGTGGTCGTAAAAGTCTTGATGTCGTCCGCGATACGCTGGTCGGGATTGCCGATCTCGCCGCTTTCCTCGAGATGGAAGTAAACCCGGTGCGTCGCGTAGATATGAACCGACCGCCGGGCCAGAAACGTCCGCCACAACAGGGCCAGACTCTCTTCCATGTACCGGGAAACCACCGATACCAGCGTCGTTATGGCAAACACACCGATCCAAAGCCAGGCGTACTGAACGAACCCGGAGCGGTTACGCTCAGCGATGGCCGTCATGAAATCGCGGCCGACATAGCTGTTCACCACGTTGAGCCCGTTGATGCCGACGAGGAATACAATCAGCAGCAAGAACATGCCGAGGGCCTTGCCGCCGATCTCGGAATGCAGCAGCACCTTCATGTGCCGCTTGAACCGCTCCCAGGCCAGGCGGTCGAGCGGTATCTGTTCGTCGTTCATCATGGCCTCCCTTCGGATGGAATTTCGGCGTTCGGGTTCGATTTGAGCCGGCCAGCAGGAGCAGCATAGAAAATTCCTGCGTGCGCGGATTCCGCCATAGGCGGATACTGCGCCCTGGAAAACCGCCGGGCCTCTTGCCTTGTCACAAACGCGGGGCAAAATAACCGGGCCCGCTCGGGATTATCGCGGTTTCAAGCGCCCCTTACCAACGACTGTTCCGTCAAGGAGATCACCGATGGATACCTCCGCCTCTTACGCTGCCGAACTCGAACAACCCACCGCTTACGGACCGGCCCGATCCACGGTAAACGGTACGCCGCTGGATGCCGAGGAAGCGCGGAAAATCCATGCTTTCTGG
>JAQTYA010000110.1 GCA_028688525.1 Methylococcus sp.
CGGATAACGGCTGCGCAGGACCTCGGCCAGCCAGGGATAGCGGCCCGAAGTCAGCGCCTCATGGACGTTCCACAGCATGTCGTCGAAGCCGATGACCCGCCGCCGGCGCTTCTCGGCCCGCAGCGCCACCGCGCCCTGTTCGACGAGTTCCCGGATCAGGCTCAGGCGGGCGTCCGCCTGGCGCTCCCGGAGGCTGTCTTTGAGCGCCAGCAGGTTTTCGGCGGCGTCGAAGAACGGATGGGACGGCGTGATTTTGTCTTTCTTGGTCCCCTCTTCCAGCACCGATGCCCGGAACAACCGGGTCTTGTCCTCCGCCGGCGCCAGAGGATCGCCTACGGCAAACCAAGCCTCCCAGCCCAGGCGCGCCTGCTCGACGGAAGCCGGCTTGTAGGAAACGCCTTTGAGCTGATCGAGCGCCCCTTCCAACCCACGGACGATACCGGACGCGTCCGCCCGCCAAAGCCGCTGCGCTACGCCGAACGCGGCCTGCAAAGCCTGCTCGTCCCGCTCGTCCGGCATTTCCACCGGATCGGGCCACAGCCTGTCGGACAGCGGCTTGGCCGACGCGCGCTTGAGGAGGCCGGCGTATTTTCCCGGGTCGTCGCCGGCTTCCAGAAGATGGGCGATCATGAGCCGGCTGAGGTCGCCGGCCGCGACCCGCCTGCGCCAGAAATCGTTGGCGACTTCCTGCGCCAGCATCGCGTCGTCCTGCACCAGTTCCAGCGCGAATGGGAGACCCGCGGCGAAAGGGGTGCCGGCCAGGGCGCGCTGGCAGAAGCCGTGGATGGTGAAGATCGAGGCCTCGTCGAAGGCCAGCAGCGCCAGGTCCAGCCGCTGCCGCATCGTATCCCGGTCCAGCTTCCCTTCGAGCGCCGACACCAAGCCGGGAACGAAGGGATCGCCCGCCGCCCCGCTCGCCCCGTTCAGGAACCCCAGGGTCTCGGCGATCCTGCCGCGGATGCGCTCGCGCAGCTCGGCCGTCGCCGCGTTGGTGAAGGTCACGACCAGGATGTCCTGCACCGCCCGCTCCTGCTCCAGCAGCAGCCGCAGGTACAAGCCGCAGATGTTCCAGGTTTTGCCGGTGCCGGCGGAGGCTTCGATCAGGTTGATGCCCGCCAACGGGCAGCGGAATACGTCTAGGGGTTGTGCCGCACTCATGCGATGCGCTCGTCGTCCAGATGATCCAGCAGCGGGCCGAACACCGTTTCGGCAGTGCGGAAGAATTCGCCGTCCAGGGGATCGGCCTGCCCCCGCAGAGCCTGCCGGTAGGCAGGGTCTGCGGATTCTCCGCGGCTGTAATCGGAAGCCTCCCAACGCTTGCGCGCCTCGCGCTCGGCGGCCTCGGATTCGCCTTCCCGCAGCTTCAAGGCGCAGACCCAGGCGCTCTTGGGGAAGAAATGCAGCGGCAGGCGCAGACCAGCTCGATACAGCGCGACCAGCTCGCGCAATCGCTCATGCGCCTCGGGCACCGGCTGAAGCCGGTATTCGCCGTCCCGCGAAATCCAGGTTGTGGCCGGCTCCACGCCTCGGGCCGCCATGGCATTCAGGAATAGATGATCGAGCCAGCCGGTAAGATAATCCGCCGGCCGGGTGTCGTCGTAGCGCCAGCGCACCAGCCCGCAGGGCCGTACCTGGCCGAGCGCGCCGCTCAGAGTCCAGGTTTCACCCTCGATCTCGAAAACCAGCGCGCCCGGCAGCGGCTCCAGCGGCGCCTCCCGCGAGAACTCGGCGATCCGCTCTGCATAGTCCCGAATCCGCGCCAGCTCCCCTTTGAGCAGCAGCTCGCCGAGCTGCCCCTGCGGATACTCGTTGCCCGCCTGCGCCGCCGCCTCTATCGCCTCGCCCGCTGCGCCGGATAGCATCAGCGGCAGCAGCCGCTCGGCGACCTCGCCGCGGTCGAAGTAGCCGGGAAGGAACGGCTCGTCGTCGGCCAGCTCCTCCTCGCCCTCGGCCAGGGTCAGCCCAAGCCGCCGCTCCAGCAGATAGCGGCAGGGATTGCGCAAAAAGCGCTTCAGACCTTCCAGACTCAGCTCGCGCCATTCGGGCTCCGGCTCGGCCAGCGGGGCGGAGAAGAAGGGCGCTGTTTCATCGCCTGCATTTTCCCGATCGCCCTCGCCCTCTTCTCGGTTCGTCCGTGGCGGCGAGCCCGCCGCCCGCAAAGCTTCGCAATATTCCGCGTTGAAACTGATCAAACGCGGGTCCTTCGGCAACTGGGCATCGAAATACACCGGCGAGAACGCCTGCAGCGGATGCTCGACCACCAGCCGGCGCTGGGCTTCGTCCAGACTCTCGTTCTCGGGGGCCACCAGCGGCAGCACGTAGTCCAGCAGCTCCGACAACAGGGTCGAGGGCGGCAGCGGGGCGTTGTCGCGCACGCTGCGGCCGGTATAGCTCAAGTACAGCCGCTCCCGCGCCGCCAACAGCAGGTCGAGGAATACATTACGCTCGTCGTGGCGGCGCTGTCGGTCGCCGCAGCGCGGGGCCTGGGCGATCAGATCGAACTCGGCGGGCTGGTCCTGGGAAGGAAACGCTCCGTCGTTCAAGCCGATGACGCACACCACCCGATACGGCAGGTTGCGCAGACTCGTCATAGCCGTGAAGGTCACCCGCCCGGACGGCATGCCGCCGCGAGCCGGATCGTCCAGCAGCGCTTCCAGGGCAGCCCGCACCACCTCCGGCTCAATCGGTTCCGACATACCGGCATCGGCCCAGTGCCGGCCCAAGGCGGCGATGGCCTCGCGGACCTCCTGGAGATCGGAGACGGTTTCGGGCGTCTCGGCAAGGAAATCGCCGGCTAGGGCATTCAGCCGATCGATCCAGACCGGAGGCGCCGCCGGCGTGCCCCAGGCGCGGTGCCAACGATCCAGTGTATCGACAAAATGGGCGAACCCGCCCAGGGCCAGCGCCTCCGACCCTTCCGCATCCGCCGCCGGCAGACGCCCGTCGAACGGCACGGGAACGTCCCCCAGCGCATAGCCCAGGAACAACCGGTCCAGCCCGTCGCGGAAGCTGTGCCGCTCCATTTCCGGCACCCCCGCCGCCTTCCTGTGCGTGCCGTCCAGCCCCCAACGGATCCCCGCTGCGTGGAACCAGCCATGGATACGTTCCAGGTCGTCCGGCTCCAGACCGAAGCGGGCGTGCACCAGCGGACGCTGCAAGAATTCGTATACCGCGCTGGCCTTGCAGCGGGAGGCGAACAGATCGAGCAGGGCCAGCAGCGCGGCGGCGGCAGGGTTCGCCACCGTGCTGTGTAAGCCGGTGATGGTGTAGGGAATGCGCCGCGCGCCGGACACAGTACCGAATACCGCGTCGATCAGAGGCGCGGCCTCTTCCAGCCGCGGGGTGACGACCATGATGTCCGAGACCTTGGGTGCATCGGGCCGAGCCAACATCGCCAGCAACTGGTCGTGCAGCACCTCCAGCTCCCGCACCAGCGAATGGCAGACGTGGACCTCGATGCTGCGGTCCCCGGCCACAGACGCGCAGGAACCCGGCTCGGGATCGCTCAGATCGAGGATCGTGTCTTGCACCGCCGCCAGCAGACTGTGCCCGGCGGAGGCCTCGAAATGGGCGTCGTCGATCACCGCCCCTTCTGCCTTGTCGAAAAGCAGACCGATATGCGCCTGGGTTTGCTGGCCCCAAGTCGCCAGCAGGCGGTTGCCGGTCTCGCGGTACAGCGCATCGCCCCGAACCTCCAGGTAGCTCAAGCGTTTGGGATCGACGATCTCGAACCAGTATTCCCGGCAAGGGTTCAGCACGTACAGATGCAGCTCGGTCCAGCACGCCAGCTTGCCGAGGATGTCCAGATACAGCGGCGGAATGGTCGGCAGACAGAACAGATGGGCCCGCTCCGGCAGCCCGGCCCGGCGTATCGCCTCGGGCTCCAGCGCCTCCACGGCGCGGAAGAACGCCGCCGAAGGATGCTCCCGCGCCTCTAGGGACGAGCGGAGCCGAACCGCCAGCTCGTCCATCAGCGCCCGCCACAGCGCCGCCTGCCAAGCCTCGTCCTCCCGGCTCGCCTCCGCCAGCCCATCGGCCGGTTTGCCCGCCAACCAGGCCGCCAGCCAATCCGGGCGGTAAGTGATGTACTGCTCCATGAGCCGCGCCACCCGTTGCGCCAGATCGAACCGCATCGCCGCATCGGCCCGCTCCACGTAGGACGCCAGCCGCGGATGCGCCGACACCAGCGCCTCCTCGCCCAGCGCCCGGAACACCCGCCAACCCAAGGTCGCTGGCTCGAACGGCGAGGATGCCCCTACCTCGATCACCTGCCCGATCTGCGCCCACAGCCACTGCGCCAGATAGCTGAACTCGACGTTCGCACACACCCCGAACCGGTCCGCGCAGTCCAGCTCCAGCCGCCGCCGGACGCCGACGCTGGGCACGATGATCTGCTCCGCCACGAACGGATCGGCCGGGCCTAGCGCCAGATCGTCGAATAGGCGGCCCGCTAGGGTTTCGAAGCGGTTGGAGAAGACGATGTTGAGGGGAGCCATAATCACGGAAAAGGGATATCGGGTATTCAACGAACCGCAGGCAATTTATCGATTCCGGCTGATCAACCTATCCCCTAATTCCTGATAGGCAGGAAAGGCAGCGTCGAAGCTGATCAATTGTGCATCGTGCACCAACAATGCCAGATATAGGTATCGAGGACGATCATTGTCCCCAATCCTCCGCAGGAACGGTACTCATCACATCGCCCAGTTCCTTGACCGGCCCGACGAATTGAGGAGGAAGACTGCGCGCCTAACCGGTTGCGTCGGCGTTGGTTCATCCAGGGGCCAAAGCCGGCACTTCGTTCAACGTGATTAAAGCCACCTTGAACTGATCGCGCCTAACCATCGGCACAATGATAAGGGGGCGCAACGCCCCCTTTTTCTTCCTAACCGGAAACCTTCCGGGGAAACTTCAGTCAACCCTCAGCAGCAGCCGCTCCAGCATACGGTCGATGAACTCCCGTCCGCGCAGCTCGTTTTTCCAGTCGACCGGAATACCCGCAATCCCGAATCGGATGCCGGCCAGACCGCCGGCGACGCAGGCGGTGGTGTCGGTATCGTTGCCGAAGGCAATGGCTACGCGGATGACTGCGTCGTAGCCGCGCTCCTCCAGCGTCCGGAGCGCGCTCCAGAAGGTGTCGACGACGTAACCGGTGCCGGCGGGACGTTCTCGCTGCGGCGCAGCCATGAGCGCGTCGAGTTGGGCCCGTTCGTCGTCATTGAGGAATTCACCCAGGCCGCAAGCGAGAGTATCGACCTCAGCCGATTTCCCCTCCAGCAGCCTCCTCGCTAGCAGGCAATAGAGTGCGCAGGCCACGCCGCTGCGCGGATGGCCGTGGGTCGGTCTGCCCTGCTCGATCGCCAGCCTCGCCAGCTCCTCATCGTCGCCCTGGTGCCATAGCGCCAGCGGCAGCACTCGCATCAAGGCCCCGTTGCCGTTGGCACGTTCGTGCGCGTCGCCAGCACGGGAGGCGGGTATTCCGGCACGCATACGGCTGAAGGCGCGGGCGGTTTGAATGCCGATGTCGAAAACCTGCCCGTCGGGGGTGTAGGCTCCCTCGTCGCACCAGGCTAGCAGCCGGGTGGCGAAATCGTCCAGATCGAGCCCGCCACATTCGAGCAGCGAGTCGAGCAGTGCCAGCGCCTGGGCGCCGTCGTCGGTCCAGGTGCCGGCGGGAACGAAGGGATAGGTGGCGGGGTAGCCGGGCGGCGGCCGCATGGCGATGGCTTCCGGCTGCGGCAGTTCGGTTGCGGATTTGAATTCGTAGCAACGGCCGACGGCATCGCCGACCAGCAGGCCGTATAGCCCGCCGGCAATGGCATCGCGACGCGGCGGGGATTCGATACGCATACGGTCTTTCTCCTTCATGATCGGCAGAGGTGAGTGCGCCAGACTCCGCTAAAGCGCAGACTCGGCGGCCAGGTACCGGCGATCGACCAACCGCCAGGCGACGATCAGGGCCCCCAGAGAAAGCCCCGC
Source organism: Methylococcus sp. (assembly GCA_028688525.1). Lineage (GTDB taxonomy): Bacteria > Pseudomonadota > Gammaproteobacteria > Methylococcales > Methylococcaceae > Methylococcus. The sequence continues at coordinate 5,980 of JAQTYA010000110.1, forward strand.
CGCACCGGCATAAACCGTCTCGGCCCCGAAATCGGCCCAGGCATAGCCGCTGACGAAGCTCCCCAACGCACCGCCCGCGCCGTAACTCAGGCTGGTAAACAAGGCCTGTCCGCGATTGCGGTTGCGGCCCTGGAAATAGCGGTGCACCAAGGCGATCGATACGGCGTGGAAGGCGCCGAAGCTGGCGGCATGCAACACTTGGGCGAGAACCAGGAGACTCAGATGATCGGCGCCAAAGGCAATCAGCAGCCAGCGTGCGCAGGTCAAAACAATACTCGCGAGCAAGATGGCCCGTAGCGATGCTCGCGCTTGGATCAGCGGCAGGATCAAGAACAGGACGATTTCCGACACCACGCCCAGGGCCCAGAGCTGGCCGGTTTTCGAGCGATCGAATCCATGGTCCTCCAGATGCACCGAATAGAAGCTGTAGTACGGCCCGTGGGCGGCCTGAATCAGCAAGCAAGTCATCAGCAGGCCGATCACTTCGGGCCGCTTGGCGATCCGCCACAAGGTGTCGTGGGTGGGCGCGTGAACCACCCGGACGCCGCCCGGAATGGCGAGGCTGGACAGCCACATCAAGCCGAACAGCGATACCAGCACCTGAGGCAAGCACGCGATGGCGAGCCGGGCTTCGAGCGCCGCGCCCACCGCAAGCACCCCCAGGATAAATCCGACCGAGCCCCACAGCCGGATTCGGCTGTAACCCTTGGCGTCGCCCCGCAGCCAGGCCAGGTTCAGCGATTCCAGCGTGGGCAGAAACGCATTCCAGAAAAAACCGGACACCGCCACGACGGCGAGCAGCCCCCCGTAGCCGGGAAGCACGAAGATCAGCGCGAATGCCGCAAACGCGAGCAGACAGGCCAAGCGGATGAGGCGCAGATCGCTCCCGGTGTGATCGGCCAGCCAGCCCCAGCAATTGGGGGCGACGATGCGGCTGCCCGCCATGACCGCCATGACGATGCCGATGTCCTGCGCGCCCAGTCCTCGGGACTGGAGATAAAGCGGCCAGTACGGCAAGAAGGTGCCGAGCGCCGCGAAATACCAAAGATACAGGCCGGAAAGCCGCCAGTACGGCACAGGGCCGGACATGAGCGGGCCGGACTAAAACGCGCAGGAAGGAATCGGATCGAGCGTGCGCACGACGTCCTGGTTCTGCCCGCGGTGGCGCAGGTAGTGGTCCATCAGCACGATGGCCGTCATCGCCTCGGCGATCGGCGTGGCGCGGATGCCGACGCAAGGGTCGTGGCGGCCGGTGGTCACGACCTCCACCGATTCGCCGCGGAGATCCACCGACCGGCCAGGGATGCGCAGGCTGGACGTGGGCTTCAGGGCGATGCTGGCGACGATGTCCTGGCCGCTGGAAATCCCGCCCAGAATCCCGCCGGCGGAATTGCCGAGGAAGCCGTCCGGGCTCATTTCGTCGCGGAACACCGAGCCCTTGGCCTCGACGCAGGCGAAGCCGGCGCCGATTTCCACACCCTTGACGGCGTTGATGCTCATCAGCGCGTACGCCAATTCGGCATCGAGCCGATCGAAGATCGGTTCGCCCAAACCGGGCGGCATGCCCTGCGCCACGACGTTGACCCGGGCGCCGATGGAATCGCCTTCTTTCCGCAAGGCGTCCATGTAGGCTTCCAACTCGGGAACCTTGGCAGGATCGGGGCAGAAGAAGGGGTTGTCGTCGATGGCGCTCCAGTCGACCGGATCGAGCCGGATCGGGCCGAGCTGCGCCAGATAGCCGCGGATTTCGATGCCTAAGCGCTCGCGCAGGTATTTCTTGGCGATGCCCCCGGCCGCCACCCGCATCGCGGTTTCGCGGGCCGAAGAGCGGCCGCCGCCGCGGTAGTCGCGGAAACCGTATTTCATATGATAGGTGTAATCGGCATGGCCGGGGCGGAAGCGGTCGGCCACGCTGGCGTAGTCCTTGGAGCGCTGGTCCTCGTTTTCGATCAAAAGGCCGATCGGCGTTCCGGTGGTGCGCCCCTCGAACAGCCCGGACAATATCTTGACGGTATCCGACTCGCGCCGCTGGGTGGTGTGGCGCGACTGTCCCGGCCGGCGGCGGTCCAGGTCATGCTGCAGATCGGTTTCGGACAGTGCGAGTCCCGGCGGACATCCGTCGACGATGCAGCCGAGCGCGGGGCCGTGGCTCTCGCCGAAAGTCGTAACGGTGAACAGTTTGCCGATGGTGTTTCCAGACATGGTGAGCGTGCCGCTGAACGGTTGAACAGGATGTTTTGGATTGAGGCCTTATGAAGAAGCGCGCACGGCGGACTCGAACACGTCCCGGAACGCGCGCACCTGGGCGGCGGTCAGCAGAAATACGCCCTCGCCTCCCCGTTCGAAATCCAGCCACAGGAAATTGACCTCCGGGTAAGCCGCTTCCAGCGCCGCCACGCTCGACCCAACTTCCACCACCAGGATACCGTTCAGCGTGAGGCGATCCGCAGCACCGGCCAGAATGCGCCGGACGCAATCCAGGCCATCCTCGCCCGACTCCAGCCCGAGCCGGGGTTCGGCGTGGTATTCCGCCGGCAAGGAACTCCATTCCTCCCGGTTTACGTAGGGCGGATTGCTGACGATCAAATCGTAGCGGCGGTCATCCAAAGCTTCGTATAAATCCGACTGCACCAGCCTCACCGTGTCTCCGACGCCATGCGCTTCGACGTTCGTCCCCGCCACTTCCAACGCCCCAGGCGAAATGTCCACCGCATCCACCCGCGCATCCGGAAAAGCGTAGGCACAGGCGATGGCGATGCAGCCGCTGCCGGTGCAAAGATCTAGCACCTCGGAGACCGCACCCTCCTCTAGCCAGGGCTTGAACTGGTTTTCGATGAGTTCGGCAATAGGCGAGCGCGGCACCAGTACCCGTTCGTCCACATGGAATTGCAGCCCGGCAAACCAGGCTTCGTGGGTCAGATAGGCCAGGGGAATACGCTCGTCGATGCGGCGCCCAACCAGCCGGACGATGGCCTCGCGCTCCTCGAAGGTCAGCACGGCCGAGAAATAGCCCGAAGGCAGATCGTGCGGCTGGCGAATCACGTGCATGACCAGTGCCGCCGCTTCGTCCAGCGCCGTCTCCGTGCCGTGCCCGAGGAAGACGCCAGCCTGGGCGAAGCGGGTCGCGGCCCAGCGAATGTAGTCGCGGACGGTCGCCAGCGTTTCGACGGTCGAAGGATAAGTTGTGCTCATGGATAGAGTCCGACGGCCTGAAGACCCAAGGTCTCCTCGAAGCCGAATCTGAGGTTCATGTTCTGCACCGCTTGACCCGCGGCACCCTTCACCAGATTGTCGATCACCGACAGCACCACGATCTGACCGCTGCCTTGAGGCCGGAACACCGCGATCTGGCAGCGGTTGGAGCCGCGGACATTGCGCGTGTCCGGATGGCTGCCCGCCGGCAGCACGTCGACAAAAGGCTCGTCGCGATAGCGCTGCTCGTAAAGCTGCTGCACGTCGCCCAAGTCGTCGACCGGCGCGGCATAAAGGGTCGCGTGGATGCCCCTTATCATCGGCAGCAGATGAGGCACGAAGGTCAGGCCGACCGGCTCCCCCGCCATCTCTACCAGTCCCTGCGCGATTTCCGGCCAGTGCCGGTGCCCCGCCACGGCGTAGGCCTTGAAGCTCTCACCGGTTTCGCTCATCAGCATCGGGATTTCCGCCTTGCGGCCGGCGCCGCTGACGCCGGACTTCGCATCGGCGATGAGCCGGTCCGCCGCCACCAGCCGGTTCTCCAGCAGAGGCAGAAAACCGAGCTGCACCGCGGTAGGATAGCAGCCGGGGTTAGCGATCAGCCTGGCCGCGCGGATTGCGTGGCGCCGGACCTCAGGCAGCCCGTACACCGCCTCGTCCAGCAGTTCCGGGCAGGCATGAGGCTCCCCGTACCAATGCGCCCACTCGTCCGCGTCCTTCAGGCGAAAATCCGCCGACAGGTCGATGACGACGACACCCCGCTCCAGCAAGGCCGGCGCCGATTTCATGGCGATGCCGTTGGGCGTGGCGAAGAACACCACGTCGCACCCGCCGAGACTCTCGACCGTAGGTTCACTGAACACGGTATCCACGTAACCACGCAGATTGGGATACAGATCGGCCACCGGTTTCCCGGCATCGGCGCGCGAGGTCACGGCCCGGATATGCACACCGGGATGCAGCGCCAAAATGCGCAACAATTCCACACCAGTGTAACCGGTGCCGCCTATAATCCCGACTTCGATCGTCTTGCCTGACGCCATAGCTGTTCCGGAAATCAAAAAACCGAGCATTTTCCCATACTATAACAAACTGCGCCCTAGGCAGACCGCCGCCGCCCCCCCTGCAACCCATCGCATGAGTACTAGCATGAACGGTAACATCAAGTTAGGCCCGAACTGGCTGCGCGTGGAAAACCGGACCCTGTTCGGCGAAGGCCCCAGCTCGACGAAACGGCGGTTCGCGCGGCGCGTGTTCGCGCTGCAGGAAGTGGAATCGCTCACCATCGACCCCGCCTCCGGCTCGGCCCTGATCCGCTATCGTGCGGAAGACGAGGACGCGGAAACCTTCGGCGAGCGGCTCGCGGATGCGGTCGGCGGCACTTGCATCGGGCTCGACGATTCCGCGCTGCCGGCCTGGCCTACCGACGAGCGCACCGAGCTGCGGCGCTGGAGCGGCCTCATTTCCTGCCTGCAGGTGATCCAGAAGGGCCCGCGCGAGATCGAACTGCGCCATCCCGGCTTTGCCGGCCAAGGCCAGCGGCTCGCTCGCCGCATCAAGGAGAAATTGGAGTGCGAGGACGGCGTGGAGCGGGCCTCGGTATCGATCAAGGGCCATGTCCGCCTGCGGCTGGCCGCCGGCGCCGACCCGGAAGACTTGGTCAAGCGGGCCGAGCAATCGTTGCCGGCCGCCCGCGGCCAGCACCCGCTCCCGGCCTACCGGCGGGTCGAGTTCGGCGCCGCCAATCTCAACATGGGTTTGTGCGCGGCCGGCCAGTTCATGTTTCCGGCCATGATCCCGCTGGCGTCCGGCGTGTTGCTCGCCACCCGGCTGGGCACCTTCCGCGAAGCCGGCAAGCAATTGGCACTAGGCAGGCTGGGCGGTCCCAGCTTCCAAACCGTCGTAGTCGCTTGCTCCGTCGCAACCGGCGCGCCCCTCGCCCCCGCGCTGGGCGAGTGGCCC
>JAQTYA010000111.1 GCA_028688525.1 Methylococcus sp.
GCACCGACGACTGCACCGACGACTGCACCGACGACTGCACCGACGACCGCGCCGACGACCGCGCCGACGGCTGCGCCGACGCCGGGTCCGACCGCGACGCCGAGCCCAAGCCCGACGCCGGTTCCGGGCTTCTACGGTCTGAGGGTCTCGGTGTCCGGCGATGGCAGCGCCAGCGGCACGATCGTCAGCGCGCCCGTGGGCATCGACTGCGGCACCGTCTGCGAAGACCAGTTCCGCCAAGGGAGCGCCGTCTATCTCACGGCGACGCCGAAAGCCGGCAGCGTGTTCGCCGGCTGGATGAACTGCGACATCATCCAGAAAGACCAGAGCTGCATGATGAGCATGACCGGCCCCAAGCCGGAAGTGGTTGCCCGGTTCCACTTGGCGACCGAAGCGACACCGGCTCCAGGCGCGACTGCAACGCCGGCCCCGGTGCCGACCGCAGCCCCCACGGCCGCGCCGAGCCCGGAGCCCACGGCCGTACCGGTCCCCACGCCCACCCCGAGCCCCGCGGTGAATCAGGCCGCCTTGAGCGTGGTGACGGTGGGTGAGGGTGCGGTCCGGAGCTCAAGCGGCGGGATCGACTGCGGCCCGGTGTGCAGCGCCAGCCTAGAGGTCGGCAGCCAAGTGACGCTGACGGCGGTACCGGCGCAAGGCTACAAGTTCAAGCGCTGGATCGGCGCCGGCTGCGGCCCGGCCGGCAAGAAGCCGTGCACGGTGACCTTGAACAAGAGCAAAACCGTCAAAGCCAAGTTCGTGCGGAAGATGCGCTAGCCGCAAGAGTCTTTCGGCGATTCAAAAATCGCGTGCCGCGAATCACGGCGCGCGATTTTTTTGCGCCGGAGAAAACTGCTGCGTTCTGCGAGGATAGCGTCTCCATTTTTTGGGTAATCAGGTATATATCTTGATATATGCCTGCGGGGATCGTATGCTTGGACTTTGGTCCAAGCGATGGGCACTGCGATGATCCATGTAGCCAAACTGTTCACTAACGGCCGCAGCCAGGCTGTGCGTTTGCCGGCGGTTTACCGGTTCGATGCGAAGGAGGTTTTCATCCGTCGAGATCCGGAAACCGGCGACGTCGTCTTGTCGCGCAAACCGCCAAGCTGGGACGAATTCTTCGCTGCGCTTCAGGGGGCGGATGTGCCGCCCGAGTTTCTGAGCGAGAAAGAGCGCGATCAGGAAGCGCAGGAGCGCGACCCCTTCGAGGGGGCGGCGGAGTGATCCGCTACATGCTCGATACCAATACCGTCAGCCATCTTATCAAGGGACATCCCGCCGTTGCCTCGCGCATCGTAGCCGTGCCGATGGCCTCGCTTTGCATATCGGTCGTCACGGAAGCTGAGTTGATGTTTGGGTTGGCGAAGAGGCCCGAAGCGAAGCGCCTTCATGTGGCAGTGAACGAGTTTTTGCGGCGCGCCGAGGTGCTGCCTTGGGAGAGCGCAACGGCAAAGCGTTATGGCGCCGTGCGGGCTGAACTGGAGCGCCAAGGCAAAACGCTCGGCTCCCTCGATCTTCTTATCGCTGCACATGCCCTGGCTGCGGACGCAACCCTGGTGAGCAACGACAGCGCTTTCGGTCTAGTCGCCGGCCTGCAGGTGGAAGACTGGACGGTTTGATCGGCCGACGCCGTCTGCGGCGAAGGCGCTTTGCCTGTCCTCCGGCGAGGTTCGGGGAGCTGAATGCCGGAATCCGATCCGGCATGGCGGCGTTTTGATCGGCCGGCGGCGCAGACGCTTCGCCTGTCCGGCCAGATCGTTTATCTTGTGCCTTCCGATTTTTCGCAGGTCTCCCCCGTGTCCGATTCCGCTCCCCTGCTTGTCCTCGTCGACGGCTCCTCCTTTCTTTACCGCGCTTTCCACGCCCTGCCGCCGCTGACCAATTCCCACGGCGAGCCGACGGGCGCCGTGTATGGCGTCGTCAACATGCTGCGGAAGCTGGTCGAGACTTACGGCGACGCCCATATCGGCGTGGTGTTCGACGCGCCGGGCCGGAATTTCCGCGACGAGCTGTTCGAGCATTACAAGGCGCACCGGCCGCCGATGCCGGACGATCTGAGGGTGCAGATCGAGCCGCTGCACCGGACGGTGCGCGCGTTAGGGCTGCCGATGCTGGTCGAGCCGGGGGTGGAGGCGGACGATGTCATCGGCACCCTGGCCCGGCAGGCGGTGGAGCGGGGCTTCCGGGTGCTGATCTCGACCGGGGACAAGGACATGGCGCAGCTGGTGTGCGACCGGGTGATGCTGGAGAACACCATGTTCGACAGCCGGCTCGACGTGGCGGGCGTGATCGCCAAGTTCGGTGTGCCGCCCGAGCGGATCATCGATTACCTGGCCCTGGTCGGCGACACCTCGGACAACATTCCCGGCGTGCCCAAGGTCGGCCCCAAGACCGCTGCGAAGTGGCTGGGCGAGTTTGGTTCGCTGGAGGCGCTGGTCGCCCGCGCCGGCGAGGTCGGCGGCAAGATCGGCGAGAATCTCCGCGCCAGCCTGGATCAGATTCCCTTGTCGCGCGAGCTGGCGACCATCCGCTGCGACATCCCGCTGCCGCTGGCGCCGGAATCGCTGGAGCGGCAGCCGCCGGACAAGGAGGCCTTGCGGGAGCTGTTCACTCGGCTGGAGTTCAAGACCTGGCTGCGCCAGCTGGATGCCGAACCGGCCGCGTCCGCCCCGGCGGCGCCCGCTCCGCCGGCCGAGACGCGCTATGAGATGGTCGCGGATGAAGCCGCGCTGGAACGCTGGCTGGACACGCTGCAGGCCGCCGAGCTGTTCGCCTTCGACACCGAAACCAGCAGCCTGGACTACATGCGCGCCGAAATCATCGGCGTGTCCTTCGCGGTCGAGCCGGGCGAGGCGGCCTATGTGCCGCTGGCGCACGACTATCCGGGCGTGCCGGCCCAGCTCGACCGGGCCGCGGTGCTGGAGCGTTTGCGCCCGCTGCTGGAGGACGCGGCCAAGGCGAAGTTGGGCCAGCACCTCAAATACGATGCCAATGTACTGCTCAATCACGGCATCGCTTTGCGCGGCATCCGCCACGACACCATGCTGGAGTCTTATGTGCTGAACAGCACGGCGACCCGGCACGACATGGATTCGCTGGCCGAGCGCTACCTGGACCGCCAGACCATCCATTACGAAGACGTCGCCGGCAAGGGCGCCAAGCAGATTCCGTTCGCCCAGGTGGCGGTCGAGGACGCTTGCCGTTATGCCGCCGAAGACGCCGACATCACGCTGTGCCTGCACCGGACGCTATGGCCGCAACTTGAGCGCGAACCCGGATTGCGGGCGGTGTACGAAAACATCGAGATTCCGCTGGTGCCGGTGCTGTCCCGCATCGAGCGCACCGGCGTGCTGGTGGATGTGTACAAGCTGGCGGAGCAGAGCCGCGAGTTGGAACTGGGCATGGCGGAGGTCGAGATCGAAGCCCAGACCGTGGCCGGCGAGACCTTCAATCTCGGCTCGCCCAAGCAGATCCAGACCATCCTGTACGACAAGCTGGGGCTGCCCGTCATCAAGAAGACGCCCACCGGCCAGCCCTCCACCGACGAATCGGTGCTGCAGGATCTAGCCGAAACCTTCGAGCTGCCGCGGCTGATCCTAGAATACCGCTCGCTGTCCAAGCTCAAGTCGACCTACACCGACAAGCTGCCCCAACAGGTGAATCCCCGCAGCGGCCGGGTCCACACCTCCTATCACCAGGCGGTGGCGGCGACCGGGCGGCTGTCCTCGTCCGATCCTAATTTGCAGAACATCCCGGTGCGGACCGAAGAAGGCCGTCGCATCCGCCAGGCCTTCATCGCGCCGCCCGGCCACAAGCTGCTGGCGGCGGACTACTCGCAGATCGAGTTGCGGATCATGGCGCATTTGTCGGGGGATGCGAATCTGCTCGCTGCCTTCGCCGAGGATACCGACGTGCACCGCGCCACCGCATCGGAAGTGTTCGGCGTGCCGCTGGAGGAGGTGACGCTCAACCAGCGCCGCTCCGCCAAGGCTATCAATTTCGGCCTGATCTACGGCATGTCCGCCTTCGGTCTGGCTAAGCAGCTCGGCATCCAGCAGAAGCTGGCGCAGGGTTATATCGACCTGTACTTCACCCGCTATCCCGGCGTGCGCGCCTACATGGACAGCACCCGCGAATCGGCCCGCGAGCGGGGCTACGTGGAAACCCTGTTCGGCCGCCGGCTACACGTGCCGGACATCCAGTCCCGCAACGCCCAGCGGCGTCAGTACGCCGAGCGCACCGCGATCAACGCCCCCATGCAGGGGACGGCGGCCGACATCATCAAGCGGGCGATGCTCGCAGTGGACGCTTGGATCGAGTCTAGCCGGGCACCGCTGCGCATGATCATGCAGGTGCACGACGAATTGGTATTCGAAGTGGCCGAGAACTTCGTGCCCGAAGCCACCGAAGCGGTGCGCGGACACATGAGTCGTGCCGCCGAACTCGCCGTGCCCCTGGTGGTCGATATCGGCACCGGCGCCAACTGGGATGAAGCCCACTGACACCCTGTCGGCGAGGGTCTACCAGCTTGACATCGTGCTGGCGGCGGACAGCTTGATTGCCGTCGGCCGGCTGGGCGAGTTCCTGTTTCCGGCTGGCCGCTACGCCTACACCGGCAGCGCCCGCCGTAACCTGGACGCTCGCATCCGCCGCCATCTGAGCCGGGACAAGAAACTGCGCTGGCACATCGATTATCTGCTGATGGCCGAATGGGCGGAGGTCGTAAATGTCCGTCTGTTCGAGGACGGCGAATGCGCGGTGAACCAGGCTACTGCAGGCGTCGTCGTCGCGCCGGGCTTCGGCTCCAGCGATTGTCGCAGCGGCTGCGGCAGTCATCTCAAGCATCTGGCCGCGAGCTAACCCAACCCAACCCGTTCAATCGCCTCCCCGCGGCCCGTTGTGGCAGGTGTAGCAGGTCACGGCGTTGCCCTTCTTCACCTGTTTGACGCCGAACTCTCCGGTGTTATAGACCCTGTCAGTAGCTGCGCGCGACAGCGGGCTGCCTCTGTAGTCGGCACCGTGGCAAGCTTGACAGGCCGTCGGATTGCTCTTGTACGCACGCTCGTGTCCGCGCTGCCAGCGCGAATCGCCGACGACATGCATGCCGTGCGGTCCGTTCAGGTTGAGCGGCAGCGCGGCCTTATGGCAGGTGCCGCATTCGGTGATGGTGCCGATATGGCCCTGCAACTGCTTGGCTGCGACGTTGTCGTTCGGATTGCGGTTGCCTCCGGCCGGCCAAATGGCGTGAGTACTGCCGTGGCAGGCTTCGCAGGCTAGGCCGCCGTGGCCTTGGCTGTGCTGGAACAGCTGCTCTTTGTCCTCGGCGAAACGCTGGTTGGCGGCATGGCGCGGCGTAGCTGCGGGATCGGCGGGGTCATAGGCGAGGTAAGCGCGCAGACCGTCCGATGCGAGCACATCGCGGTTGTGGCTGACAGCGTCGCCGGTGTGGCAGGACTGGCAGAGCGGTTCGTCGCTCCACGGCTGGCGGTGTCCGGTGCTGTCGCCGCCCCTGTGCAGTGTGTGCTTCGCGCCGACCGCTTCCATGTTGCCGTGGCAGTTCTGGCAAGTGAGTGAGTTGGTCATGGCACCGCGCAGGCATTGGGTGCTACGGCCGGGGTGGCATTCGTAGCAGGCTTGTTCGTTTGCCGTGACTGCGGATTGTCCCGGCGCGTTGGCCTGATCTTTGGTGTTCCCCAGCTTGCCGGCGTGGAAGCCGTGCATGGCCGCCGACAGGGTAGGCAGCGCCTGCTGTATGCCTGCGGGGCCGGTGCCTTCGATATCCAGGGCGGGCGAGTAATGGCAGCCTGCGCAGAGCACGGGCTGGGAGTTTTCCAAACGGGTGCCGGCGCGCTTGTCGTGAAGCTTGAGGATGTTGAGGCGGGCGGCATTTTCGACGGCGATGCCGTTGGACACGTCGGATGGCGTGGCCCAGTTCACGCTAGGGTCGATTGCGGCTGCTTTGCCTGCGGCATGGCAGTTGTGGCAGTCGGTTTCGTCCGATACCGGCAGCACTGTGTCTACCGAGCCGAGTGGCTGATCGTTGGCTTTGTCGTAGGCGACGATCCGCATCAATGGAAACCGATTGGTTTGGTAGGCGTCGTCGACGGGAAGTATCGGTATGCCGGCGGCGGAGAAAAGGCCGGTGCCGTGCTTCCAGTCCAGAGCAGGTGGTGCACCGGCCGGCGCGTCGGCTGGCATGTAAAGGCCGGTGAGCCCTTCGCCGTCGTTTAGCGCGGTGCCGAACAGCGCCTTGGCGTGGTTCCAGAAGTCGGATTTCCCGATACTGGTTGAGTTTTGCGAGCCGTTGCCGTCGGCTATAGGGGAATAGCGCAGGTAAACTCTGTCGGCCCCCAGCAACACCGGGTTGCCTGAGCCGTCCTGTCCGACCACCTGGGCGTTCACCACATTGAAGGGCGGCAACAGCGACAGTACTTCGAAGGATTTGTCGACGCAGTGCATGCCGAGATTATTGTTGGCGAAGACTTTCACTGCGGAAGCGACCGGCGCAGGCGTGCCGCCGCCTCGCTTCTTGGGGTAGGTGAAGATCAGAGCGTTGCTCTTGCTGCCGGGTTTGCTCTTTACCCTGACGGTCTTGACTCCGTGTCCCTTGGGGGCGACGACCTCGATGAGCTGGTCGGACCAGCTGGATACCGTAGCCTGGCGTTGTCCAAACAGCACCTTGCCTTCGGACCCGAAGTTTTCACCGCTCAGGGTGACGACGGTGCCTTCGTCCCCGCTCTGCGGGGAAATCGACGACATGACGGGTTTGGCCGCCCCTACGGGAGCTGCCGCCAGCAAATTGCTCAGAACCAGGAGAAGCAGGGCGGTGAATCGGGTGCAGGGGGCGCGCATGGTCGACCTCGTCGGGATAAATTTCCTTGCTGAAAACATGGCAATTCCCGTGCCTGGCGGTTTGAGCCGCCGTAGGCGCCGGAACTAGCGGCTGTATGGAGTGCGTAGCGGATCAAGCCTGGGTCGGCGACGAAAATGCGGCCCATTTGTCGCTATACGGCGACGGATGTCGGAGGGCCTTCCTGCCGAATTGAGGATAGTCGGATTTGAGTGCCGCTGCTTCCATGTTAGGGGCTAAGAAGCCGTGTGCGGACGGCGAAAGTCAGGGGCATGGTGAGTCCGGCTGCGCGGTTTGTTCAATATTTTTTCAGTGTCGTTATACTGCTCGGGCAGTACTGCGTTTCTTGCCGCTTAGCCTCTCTCCAGGATCCTCTTGGCCCGACTTTCCTCCACCGATCACAGCCGCGACAGTGCCGGCTTGCGCTACGTCTATCCGGTGCTTTCCAGGCGCTCCGGCGGCTTGTCGGTGGGCATCAATCTCAACCCCAACAATGCCTGTAACTGGCGTTGCATCTACTGCCAGGTGCCGGATCTGAGCCGGGGCAGCGCGCCGCCGGTCGATCTCGCGCGGCTGGCCTCGGAGTTGGAGGGTTTTTTGGCCGGCGTGCTGACGGGGGATTTTTTCGAGCGCTGCGAGGTGCCGGCGGAGCAGCGCCATATCCGCGATATCGCCATTTCCGGCAACGGCGAGCCAACCCATGCGGCTGAATTCGAGCAGGTGATCGACATCATCGCCGAAGTCGCCGGCCGGTTCGATCTGCCGGGGAGGATCGGTTTCGTGCTCATCACCAATGGCAGCGGCGTTGAGCGCATGCCGGCGCGGCGCGGACTGGAGCGCTGGGCGGCTTTGGGCGGAGAAGTCTGGTTCAAGCTCGACAGCGCGACCGAGGAGGGTATCTTCCGGATCAACAGCGTGCATCTCAAACCCGCTGCGGTAGGCCGCCGCGTCGAGGCTTGCGCCAAGCTGTGCCCGACCTGGGTCCAGACCTGCATGTTCGATCTGGACCGCCTTCCGCCGCCCGTCTCCGAGCGCATCGCCTACCTGGACTTTTTGTCCGGTCTGCTGCGTGGAGGCGTGGCCTTACGCGGGGTGATGCTGTACGGCCTCGCACGGCCTTCCTTGCAGGCCGAGTCCCCGCGGCTCGGCCGCTTGCCGCCGGAGGCTTTGGAGGCGTTTGCTGCGGAAATTAGGGAATTAGGGCTGGCCGTCAAGTGCAGCCCGTGAACGATTCAAGATAAATCCAAAGAGACTTGAGGGTTATGCTACCGACTCATAGCTACGCCGACCGCCGGGAACTCAACGACGAAGTCCATGCGCGGGCCCATGAAAACCTGTTCGCTCCGGAACAGGTATCGCAATTGATCCTGCTGGTAACCCCCGAAGAGCGGGCCGAGGAGCCGACCCACATCGCCAAGCTTTGCCGCGCCTGGCGAGTATCCGCGCCGGAGGCGGGCGGGCAGATTTGTTTCGACAACGGCGAGGTGCGGGTCCAGATCGAGCGACATCAGGAGTTTACCCGCTACCGCTTCAGCCGGCGCATCGACGGCGTCGGGTCGTTCGAAAACTCGCTGTGCGAAGCTCTACCCATCGATTGGCTCAGCCACTTGCCGGGCAGGCTGCTGGTGGCGGCGCATGTTGAGCTAGTGCCGCAGCAGGACGAGGGGAGGTTCCGTACTGAAGAAGACTTGAGCCGCGTGTTCGAAGGCAATCGGGTGATCGGGGCGAAGATCGCCGGCGGTGCCGGGCGCGCCTACACCGACTTCCGCATTCATTCCGACGGTTACAGCCGCTTCCTGGTGGTGGACGAATCGCTTTCTCCCGGCCAGGCCGGCCGGACCGTGCAGCGTCTACTGGAGATCGAAACCTACCGCATGCTTGCGCTCATGGCCTTCCCCGAAGCGCGCAAGCTGATACCGCAGCTGCGTGCAGCCGATCACGAATTGCTGCGTCTTACGGCCTGCTTGGCCAAAGATGGCGGCGAGACCGACGAGGCTATTCAGGCGGAGCTGTCCGAGCTGGCGGCCAATGTCGAAAACCTGCTGTCGGCGAGCTATTCCAGATTCGATGCCTCTCGTGCCTATCACGCCATCGTCAACACCCGCCTGGAACAGCTGCGGGAAGAGCGGATTCCCGGTTTTCCGACTTTCACCGAATACCTGACCCGGCGTCTGGCACCGGCCATGCAGACCTGCAGCGCAGTCGCCCATGGGCTGGAGCAGCTGTCGCGCCGGATCGCCAATGCCAACCATCTGCTGACTACCCGGATCGACGTCAAGCTGGCTCAGCAGAACCAGTCCCTGCTGCAATCCATGAACCGCCGCGCCAAGCTGCAGCTGCGCTTGCAGCAGACGGTGGAGGGTTTGTCGGCGGTCGCCATTACCTTCTACGGGGTGTCCTTGGCCAACGAGTTGTTCAAGGGCTTGAAGGCGGCGGGCTTGAGCTTCGTAAACGTCGAGTTCATGACCGGGCTCAGCGTGCCCTGGGTCGGTTATCTGGTCTATCGCGGCTTGTGCCGTTTCAGGGAAACGATCGAGTACGACGATCGTTCAGAGCGCAGCTGAACCCAGGAGGATGCCAGGGTCTGACCAACATGCCGCGGGCCTTTCGGGACCGAGCCCCGGTGGTCAGAGCTTCAAGCGTTTGAAGACTGCTTCGGGAATGTGTTTGATCGCCAGCATGATGAACGCCCAGAATCCTGGCAGATAGACCGAGTTTTTACGCTTTCTTATCGCCTGCTCGATGCCGGCGGCGACCTGCTCAGGCTGGGCCCAGAGCGCGCCTTTGTCGAAGGCTGCGGTCATCGGCGTATCGACGAAACCGGGTTTGATGGTGAGGACGTGCACGCCGCTGCGGTACAGCCGGTTGCGCAGGCCCTGGCAGAACACCGTGACCATGGCCTTGGCCGACCCGTACACGTAATTGCTCTGTCTGCCGCGGTCCCCGGCCGGCGAGCTGATGACGGCGATTGTGCCACTGCCTTGGGCCTCCATCCGGTTGGCGAGGTGGGTTAGCAGCGAAATCGTGCCGAGCACATTGGTCTTGAGTTCCGGGAGCGCTGCCTCGAAGCTCTGTTCGCAAGCGCGCTGATCGGGCAGGGTGCCGTGCGCGATCAATGCGATATCGATGCCGCCTAAGGCCTCGATTGCCCGGTCGAGCAGAGCGGGGTGGGACGGGAAATTCCCCGCTTCGAAGCCCGCGCAACTCACCGACTCCGCGCCGCGGACTTTAAGGTCTTGCGCCAGCGCTTCGAGCCGTCCCGGGTCGCGGCCCAGCAGGTAAAGCCGGTCCCCGTGCTGGGCGAAACGCCGGGCGGTGGCTTGGGCGATGGCCGAAGTGGCGCCGACGATCAAAATTTTCTGCATGTTTAAAGCCCCAATCGGTCCGATTGCAGTGAGTGGAAGATGCGATCCGCCCCGTATTTCCGGCGTACCTGCTGGAATTCTTCCCAGCGCGGGTAGCCGGCGCGGAAGGTTTCCGCGCTCATGCGCAGATCCTTGGTCAGGTACAGCCGTCCGCCGTAATCCAGGACGATACGGTCCAGTTCGTCCAAAAACGGGAATAGCCCCGGCTCCAGCTTGAAATCCAGCGCAAGGGTATAGCCTGCCATGGGAAAAGACAGTGGATTACCGTTGGCGGAGCCGAAGGTTTTGAGCACCGCCAGGAACGAGCCGCGCCCGGACGCTGCGATCCGCCGCAGCACCGCCGCGACGCCGGCGGCTCCCGCTTCTTGCGGCACGACGAACTGGTATTGGGTAAATCCGGCTTTACCGTAGATCCGGTTCCAGCGGCCTAGGCCATCCAGCGGATAAAAGAAGGGGTCGAAATGCACGACCCGTTCGCGCCGTGCAACTCGTACCCGATGGTAATACAAGGCGTTGAACGCGCTCACGCTGTAGCGGTTCAAGGCAAAACCCGGCAGGTCGAACGGTACCGAAAGCGGCGCTTCGCCGGAAGTTTGCAGCCGGCCGTCGTCGGTGAAGTCGCCGGTCATGAGCAGCGATCGGCCCAGCTTCGAGCCGGCGGACAGACAGTCGATCCAAGCGACCGAATAGGGCGCGTCGGCCTGTTCGGCGAACAGGGACAAGGCATGGTCCAGGTTGTCCGCTTTGAAAGTGGTTTCCCGCAGATAGGCGCTGGTTATGGGTTTGAGACGGATCGTAGCCTCCAGAATGAAGCCGGTCAGCCCCATGCCGCCGCAACTGGCGCGGAATAGTTCCGGGTTTTGCGTCTTAGAGCATTCGACGA
>JAQTYA010000112.1 GCA_028688525.1 Methylococcus sp.
ACGCCTTCATCGCCAGATGCAGCATCACCGCCGAATCCTTCCCGATCGAGTACAGCATCACCGGACGCTCGAATTCGCTCACCACCTCCCGGATGATGTGGATGCTTTCGGATTCTAGGTGCTTGAGATGGGTGAGCCTGGACTCGCGCGGCGGATGTGCGGGAGCAGGGCGGAGCGGCTTTCCGGCCGGGGTCGGGTTGCGGAAAGCCGGCGAGCGGGTGTCGGCGCTATAGGCCATCGGGTCTATTGGTCTCCTCGTATGGGGCATCTCAAGCGATTGCCCGGTAATGTTCGGTGTCCGTGCGGTCGTAATAGCCGCCTTTGACCAGGTCGGCGTCCACGATCCGCGCTAGGGCGGCTTCGGCCGCGGTTTCCACGCCTTCCAGCAGGAACTGGGTGTCCAGTCCGCGCATGACAGAAGGCAGGCTCCGGTTCTTTTTCGCCCATTCCGGCCGCGTATTCAAGTGCGCGAAAAAGGCGGCGTCGAGCCGCACGAAGTCCGGCGCGAAGCGGTAGAGAAACTCGATGCAGTAGCGCTCGAGGAAAGCATGTTCGGAGTGCTCGTCGAATTTGATAGCGGTGCCGTAGCCGTGGTTGCGGTAACTCTTTAAACCTTCCAGCAGGCGGACGAACTGACGGTCGTAGACCGAGGTTACCTGGACGGTAATCACCACGCGGCGAGGCGACAGCCCGCAGCGGAAGATTATGTCCTCAAAATAAGCGCCGTGGTTGCGTTTCACGCCCAGTATATGCCGGGGATGGACGTGCAGGAACAGGCTGCCGTCGTCATGCGCGATCGGCAGAAAATTCAGCATGTGGATAGTGCGGCAGAGCCGGTCCAGGTTGACCACGGGCGGACCGTCTGCGGCGAGTGCGTAGACCTGTTCGGCGCCGTCGCTGGAAGCGGCGGTTTGGGTGGATTTGAGCGAAGCGTCGTAGCCGACGGTGACGGCAGGCGCGTGCGCCAACCGGATGGGATGCAGCTCGGTGCTCAGCCGGGCGTCGCCGAAGCGGCCTTCGACGCGGTTGCCGCGGAGTTCCAGGGGGTTTTCGGAGAGCAGCTGCTCTTCTCTAAGCTTTTGATTGAAGCAATTGACGAGATCGGAAAGTGGCATGGTCGGTGTCCTCGATAGGCTTTGTCTGGCCGGTATCCGGCGGTTCGTGGCGTTCGGAATGGCGAAGCTGCATTCGCGCGGCGGAAGCGCAATGCATCCAGTGCTGACATCGGAATGTTCGGGTCATCGTGTGGGCTCGGTGTTTGGGAGGGAGTGGGCAGAAGGAAAAAAGTGCGCTCCGATGACGGGGGAGTCTCTCCGGAGCGCCCAGTACCACTGCTGTCACTTGCTGCTGTAAATCTGATCGAACACGCCGCCGTCGGCGAAATGGGCCTTCTGCGCCTTATTCCAGCCGCCAAAGACTTCGTCGATAGTGAACAGCTGGATCGGAGCGAACTCCTTGGCGTGCTTGGCGAGCACCGCCTGATCGCGCGGGCGGTAATGGTGCTTCGCCGCCAGTTCTTGGCCTTCCGGGCTGTACAGGTATTCCAGATAGGCCTTAGCGACGTCGCCGGTGCCGCGCTGGCGGGCGATGTCATCGACCACCGTCACAGTCGGTTCGGCCAGGATGCTGATGGAAGGCGCGACGATCTCGAAATTGTCGGCGCCGTATTCCTTCAGGATTAGGTAGGCCTCGTTTTCCCAGGTGATCAGCACGTCGCCGATCTCGCGCTCGGCGAAGGTGATGGTCGAGCCGCGGGCGCCGGTGTCGAGTACGGCGGCATTCTTGTAGATCTTCGCGACCAGGTCGCGTGCCGCCTGCTCGTTGCCGTATTTCTTCAGCGCATAGCCCCAGGCTGCCAGATAGTTCCAGCGCGCACCGCCCGAGGTCTTCGGGTTGGGCGTCACCACCGATACGCCGGTCTTGGCCAGATCGTCCCAGTCCTTGATGCCCTGCGGGTTCCCCTTGCGCACCAGGAATACCATGGTCGAGGTGTAGGGGGCGCTGTTGTGGGGCAGCTTGGACTGCCAGTCCGAGGAGATCAGCTTGCGTTTCTCGTGGAGCTGGTGCACGTCGTAAGCCAAGGCTAGGGTGACGACATCGGCATCCAGCCCGTCGATTACCGCCCGGGCCTGCTTGCCCGAACCGCCGTGGGATTGACGGATCTCCAGCGTCTGGCCGGTTTTTTCCTTCCAGTGCTTGGCGAAGGCAGCATTGTATTCCTGGTAGAACTCGCGGGTCGGGTCGTACGACACGTTGAGTAGGGTCAGGTCCGCGGCTTGGGCCGTGCCGGCGCCGAGCAGTGCAGCGAAAGCGAGCAGGGATGTGGTTGCGCCTGCTTTGATCGAGAGTTTCATACGGTATTCCTCGATTGGATGAACAAAGTGCCTAAACCCGGCACGCTGGATGTCGGGCACGAAACCGAATCAGAACGAAACTTGGACTCGGGTGTTGAAGACTTTCTCTGTGGCCCGGTCGACTACCTCGTTGGTGAGTGCGCCTTTGGAGTTGTAAACCCCGCCGCCGCCCTGGAAGAACGTTTGGTTGTAGTCGGCCATGATCTTGACGTTCTGGTTCAGCCACCAGTTCACACCGATGGACCAGTTGGTCGCGTTCTGGACCGCCTGACGCGGATCGGCGAAGGCGTAGGTCGGCGTCGTGCTGCCGGCTTTGGCGACATTCTGGAATATGTTGTTGTCGAAGCTAATTTCGGTCCAGCGCGCGGCGGCCTGCCAAGCGCCCCATTGCCCTTCGAATGGGTTGAATGCGTGGCGCGGCTGTATGCCCCGATAGGTGTTGTCTTCGCCGCTCAGTACGTAGGATGCGGTGACGTTCCAGGCATAGTCAGTCTCGTTGACTGAGTATTTGTTCACGGTATGCGGGCCGGCGTCATTGTTTACGGTAGCCTGGTTGGCGACGTTCGCTTGCGATACCGCGTATTCGCCGATCAGGCCGAACGGTCCCCAATACCAGTAGGCCTGCGGATAGATGCGGTATTGGGTGCCGTCGATGCGGGCGGCCGACACGTACTTAAACATGGTCTGCTGTCCAGTGGTCGCATAGGTTGGGGTCGCTGAGTCGTTGGGGTGGCCCCATGAGCCGCCGATGCCGATGCCCAATCCTTCCGCTGCGTCGTAGCCACTACCCTTGAATGGGTGCGCGAAGACTCGCGCCTCCACCTGTTTGCCATCGTCGGTCGGGCTATCTATGTTGCCGTTGTTGACCGTACCGTCGAACACCCCGACTTGGTAGGCCAAGAATTCTGGGAATTGGTACAGGTTGGAGCTGCGGGTGGAGTCGGTTTCTCCTGGGCCGTCGAATTCGCCGTGCAACATAGCACCGATGTCGCGGTTGGGGGCAAGCTGAGTGGGAAAGCCGCGCTCGAGGAAGGTTAGAGCCGATGCGCTCTGCAAGCGCTCCAGGCTGACCGGCGCCTTGAATTTGCCCGCCGCCAGGCTTGCCGAACGGAAGTAGCGCAGGTCGGCATAAGCGTCGTACAAGCGCGCAGCACCCATGCCGAAGTCGGGCATAATGCGCCAGTCGATGTCTCTCCAAAGAGTGCCGGAGAAGATAGGACGAACGCGGCGCATGATGAACCGGTTGGTGAGGCCGTCGCCGTTGACGTTGGTCGGATCCGAATCGTCCACGAAGTAATAGCCGTCCGCTTGTACGAGGCCGCGCACATTCAGTTTGAAATCGCCGTCCTTACTTTCTACTTTGAGCCCTTGCGTGCCGACCTCGACGTTCGGCAGCTTGGCCCATTTGCCGTCGGACACTTCCTTGTCCACTTCCAGCTTACGCTCGATGAGCTTCACTTTCTGATCGATTTTCTTGATGTCCGGGGCAGGCGCCGCGGCGGCCGCAGTCGTCTGTTTGGCCGTCGCCGCTTCCAGCGCGTTCAAGGCTTTTTCCAGCTTCGATTCCAAATCGTGGACACGCGATTCCAGCACGTCCACGCGGTCGTGGTTCGTCTTGGCGTTCAGACTGGGGGTGTTAAGGCCGGTCAATGTCGATATCGCGAGAGTCAGGGCTTTTTTCTTGTACATTGGGGAAGTTTCTCCGTTCGTCGGCTCGGAGAACTTCCGGTGTTCCGGTCAGTTCCGTCGCAAATTCGTCTTTCTAGTTATACTGGTAGGCCTCCGGAAGGCCGGTCGGCAGGGTGTTTGCGCGCTGGCGGATGGGGCATTCAGATAGCGGCCTGGGGACGGATTTTTTCCCGCCTCTCGATTTGCACGATGCGACCGTCATGCACGGTAATCTCCACGGAGCCGAAGCGAATGCCCGTTAGCGCTTCGAGTATCCGGGCGGCTTGAATCTCCGGCGTCGCCGACGCTGGTTCGGATGACGGTGTTTTCTGCGAATGCTGCGTCATGGCGGATCCCCCTGCTTGTGTTGGCGCAAATGGTTGTTGCTTCGTTGGTCACAAGTGTACGCATGCGTAGCTATGACGAGAAAGAATAAAAAAATATAGATATATGTCTTTTTGTTTTTAGCTATAGTTCCGATCTTCCGTTCCGTATTGATTCATTCATCGATGCTTTCTTTGTTCTCCGCCGCCGGCTTTATCGGTGTTGCCGCCCTGGCTTTTTTTCTTACTGGCAGGGTTCGGCACTACGCTCAGTACCGCCTGCTGGACATCCCCAACGCCCGTAGTTCCCATCGGGTACCGACGCCGCGCGGAGGCGGGCTGGCCATCGTGGTTGCGCTTTTAGCCGGGGAACTCTATTGGCGATTCGCCCTCGGTGAGAGTGTCTATGGATTCGCCGTCCTGGCCGGCGGGGTGCTGGTCGCTGCAGTGGGGTTTTGGGACGACCATGGCCATCTGCCGGCGCGCTGGCGCCTGCTGGCGCATCTCGCCGCGGCGACCGTGGCCGTGGCGAACATACCGGGCGATGTGCCCTTGCACTTGGGATTCGTCTCTGCTGGAGCGGGCTGGTTTGCCGGCTTGGCCGGCGTGCTGGCCGTCGCCTGGATGCTGAATTTATTCAACTTTATGGACGGCATCGATGGATTGGCTGGGCTGGAGGTGGCCTGTGTGGCCGCCGGTGCCGCCTTGCTGCTTTTGTTATCATTGCCGAACGGCACGGGCGCCTTTCTTGCGCCGGGCTTACTGGCGGTGGCGGCGCTGGGCTTCCTCGCCTGGAACTGGCCCCCCGCCAAGATTTTCATGGGCGACGTCGGCAGCGGTTTTGTGGGTTATCTGCTGGGTTGCGAGGCGATTGCGACGGCCAAAGCCGGGACGCTGAGCCTCGCGGTTTGGCTGATCCTGGCCGGGGTGTTCGTGGTGGACGCGAGCTTCACCCTGGCCCGACGCGTCGCCGGCGGCCAGCGCTGGCATGAGGCGCACCGGTCCCATGCTTATCAGCATGCTGCACAGTTATTGAACGGCCATGCTCCGGTCGATCATCGCGTCCTGGCGATCAACCTGCTGTGGTTGCTGCCGCTGGCCGGTCTCGCTACCTGGAAACCGGTCTGGGAGCTGCCTTTACTGATACTGGCTTATTTGCCCCTGCTCTATCTGGCGATCCGCCTGCGAGCCGGCCAACCCGAGCTTTAGCCCGTGATTCGATCACACCTTTATAAGCTGCGTTCGCGTACCGTCATTTTTCTGCACGATTTGCTGATGGTGCCGCTGGCGTGGTTCGGCGCCTATTGGCTGCGCTTCAACCTGTCGGAAGTGCCCGAGCCGCATCTGAGCGTCGCTATCAAATGGCTGCCGCTGGTGATTCTGATCCAGGGCGCGGTGTTCCGTTTATTCGGCTTATACCGGGGTATCTGGCGTTTCGCTTCCATGCCGGACCTGCTCCGGATTGCCAAAGCCTCGGCTAGCGGCATCGTCCTGATCGTTGCCGCCCTGTTTTTCCTGGAGCGTTTGGATGCCGTGCCGCGCTCGGTTATCCCGCTCTACACGCTGCTGCTGGTGCTGTTTCTGTCGGCCCCGCGGGCGCTTTACCGGATGTGGAAGGACCGCTCGGTGCACCTGTCGAACGGGCGCCGCGCCCTGATCGTCGGGGCCGGGAAGGCCGGTGAAATGCTAGTGCGGGATTTGTTGCGGAGCACCGATTCGGCGTTCGCGCCGGTGGCTTTCGTCGACGACGATCCGCACAAGCGCGGCTGGGAAATCCACGGGGTGCGCGTCCGTAGCGCTTGCGACCGCATCCCGGCCTTAGTGGAACGGTTGGATATCGAGGTCATTCTGATCGCGATGCCTTCGGCAGGCGATCGGGAGATGCGCCGCATAGTCGAAATCTGCGAAATTACCGGTCTGCCGTTTCTGACCCTGCCCTCGGTGCGGGATATGTGGAGCGGACCGGCGTCCGATGCCTTGAGGGATGTGTCCATCGAGGACTTGCTGGGCAGGGCGCCGGTGCAGCTGGATTCCGGAGAACTGGCGGGCTACCTCGACGGCAAGTGCATCATGGTGACGGGCGGCGGCGGGTCCATCGGGTCGGAGCTGTGCAAACAGATTGCCGGATTCTCGGTAAGGCGCCTGGTCATCTTCGACCACAGCGAATTCAACCTGTACCGCATCGAACTCGATTTGCGCCGGCGTTATCCGAACTTGGAAATGCACGCCGTTCTGGGCGACGTCACCGACGCGGTTGCGGTTAAACGTGCGATCGACGCCTATACGCCAGCAGTCATTTTCCATGCCGCCGCCTATAAGCACGTGCCCCTCTTGCAGCAGCAGGTCAGGGAGGCGGTTTTCAACAACGTGATCGGTACCCGCACGGTGGCGGAGGCCGCGGTCGAGCGCGGGGTGGCCGAATTCGTGCTGATTTCCACCGACAAAGCCGTCAATCCGACCAATGTGATGGGCGCGACCAAACGCGCCGCTGAATTGGTCGTTCAGCGTTTCAACGGCGAAGCTTCGACGCGCTTCATCACCGTACGCTTCGGCAACGTGCTGGACTCCGCCGGCAGCGTGGTACCGCTGTTCCGCGAGCAGATCCGCAATGGCGGGCCGGTGACCGTGACCCATCCCGAAGTTACGCGGTTTTTCATGACGATCCCCGAAGCTTGCCAGCTCATCATGAAGGCGGCGGCGACCGGGCAGGGCGGCGAGGTGTTCGTGCTGGACATGGGGGAACCCATCCGCATCGGCTATCTGGCCGAACAGATGATCCGCCTCAGCGGCAAGCGGCCGGGCGAGGACATCGCCATCGTATACGTCGGGCTCAGGCCCGGCGAAAAAATGCACGAAGAATTGTTCCTGGGGTCGGAACAACTCCAGCCGACCGGCTACGCCAAGCTGATGCTGGCCCAGGCCACCCCCTGCGACCGGCCCAGGGTAGTAGCCGGGATCGCCGCCATGGATACAGCCTGCCGGAGCTTCGACGAAGCGTTAGTCCGTTGCGAATTGCTCGCCCTGGTTCCGGAATACCGGGATTCGGCGACCGAAAGCTGAAATCCACTTGTCTTTGGCAGCCTGTTTTAGTAAGATTCCCTGCTTTGAATTTGGACGCCAGAACGGAGCGTACAAGAATGAAAACCTTTAGCGCAAAACCGGCTGAGGTCAAACGCGACTGGTATGTCGTCGATGCCGAAGGCAAGACGCTGGGTCGTCTGAGCACGGAAATCGCACGCCGCCTGCGCGGTAAGCACAAACCAGAATATACGCCGCACGTCGATACCGGCGATTACATCGTCGTCGTCAACGCGGAAAAAGTGCGCGTGACCGGCAACAAGGAACAGGATAAAATCTACTACAAGCACACGGGCTATATCGGCAACATGAAGTCGATCAGCCTGGGCAAGTTGCGTATCCGCCGCCCCGAGCTCATCATCGAGACCGCGGTAAAGGGCATGTTGCCTAAGAACCCTCTCGGCCGGGCTATGTTCCGCAAGCTCAAGGTCTATGCAGGGCCGGCGCATCAGCACCAGGCGCAGCAACCGAAAATTCTCGAAATCTAACGAATAAGTCAGGCACATGGCACAGACGCAGTACTACGGCACAGGCCGCCGCAAAAGCGCAATCGCCCGGGTCTATACCCGGACCGGTAGCGGCCAGATCCGCATCAACGACAAGTCGCTGGAAGAATACTTCGGCCGCAAGACCGATCGCATGATTGTGATGCAGGCACTGGAAGCGGTGGAAATGACCGACAAGCTGGACGTTAACGTCAAGGTCGTCGGCGGTGGACCTTCCGGCCAAGCCGGCGCCATCCGCCACGGTCTGTCGCGTGCGCTCATCGAGCTGGATGAAGCCATGCGTCCTACGTTGCGCAAAGCCGGCTACGTTACCCGCGATGCCCGTGAGGTCGAACGTAAGAAGGTCGGCCTGCACAAGGCGCGCCGCCGTCCGCAGTACTCCAAGCGTTAACCGAGTTCTGCTGGGGGATCGTCTAGCGGTAGGACAGCGGACTCTGACTCCGCTAACCGTGGTTCGAATCCACGTCCCCCAGCCAATAAAATCAAGCCCTTACGCGAAAGCGAAGGGCTTTTTTATTGCCCTTCGGACCCCAGGTGTCCACCAAGTGTCCACGCAGATAAAGGATTAAATTTCTTCGCTTGCTCCAGGTACTCGGGCGCGAGGTGCGCGTATCGCATGGTAACCGTGATGCTATGGTGTCCCAGGATGCGTTGAAGCGTAAGGATGTCACCGCCCTGCATGATGAAGTGCGAAGCGAAAGTGTGCCGCAGTACGTGAGCCATCTGACCGTCCGGCAGTTCAATGCCCGATCTCCGCAACGCCATACGCAAAGCTCCGTAGCAGGGTGAAAAGGGGCCTTGCTTCAAGCGCTCCACGAGTTGAGACGACAAGCTGTCGTCTATGGGTACCGAACGGTTCTTTCGACTCTTGGTATCTGTAAAGGTTACAAGCCCAGGTGTTGCACGTATGTTAGACGGGCGAAGATTCAGAGCTTCTGACCATCGAGCACCGGTCGAAAGAGCAAGGGTGGCTACTAATTTCACGTCAGAATTCCTCGACTCAGATAGAGCGACAAAAAGGCGTTCGATCTGTTCAGACGTGAGAAATGAAAGTTCAGGCTGGCTGATCCGAATGGGCCGGACCCGAGAAAGTGGATTATCTGCGGTCCAATGTCCGAGACGCTTCAATTCGCCGAAAACACCAGCAAGATACGAGCGTTCGCGGTTTAAAGTAGATGCGGAGATACCGGCATCTAGCCGTGAAGCGCGATACGCGGCAAAAACTTGAGCATTGAATCGGGAAGCCACCGGGTCATCCACCGCCTCACATAAAGCAATCAATCGGCGATAAGTATCCGCGGCACTCTTGAGATTCACACCGTGCAGGTCGAACCAGAGCTTGACCAAGTCTGATAGCCGACGCGTTTCTTTTACCGGTAAGAGAAAATCCGGGTCAGCAACGATTTTTGCCTTAAGGCTATTAATCCACCTTTCGGCATCAACCTTGCGCTGGAAAGTCTTGCGATAACGTTTGCTATGACGGCCCGCTGTTCGCAAATCCGCTTGCCAGCCGCCGGGAACCTTCTTAATCGCCATCGTTCTGCCTGCTACGCCGCTTTCCCCAGCGTTCGCCGCTTCCACAGCCCTTGCAGGACGAAGTCCTTCAAGTCCTGCTCGATCTGGTCCTTGTTCTGGCCGGGCTTGGCCAGGTGCTCCAGGAGCTTGGGATAGATCGACAGCCGGCGAATCTGAATCAGGATGTAATCGGCATTGCGGCCTTCACGGGCATAGAGCGAAATGAGGTTGCCGAGCACATTGCCGAAATTGCGGGCCACCGCGGACACGTCCTCTTTTTTTTTACGGGTGATGCGGTAGCCGGAGGCCGGGACTTTGAACTCGGGATCGTCGCGCAGCAGCTGCCACACCGGATCAATATAGGTGCCGTCCTTGGCCCGGTTGATGGTCAAGGCATAGCGCCACATATCGGTCAGGTACGGCACCACGTCGATCCAGGCTTTGAGCGACTTGCCGAAGCCTTCGCCGATTTCGTTGACCACCGAGTGATGGAACCGAGCCTCGATCCGCCACACCGGCTGACTGGGATCGAATTCGCCTTGGGTAAATTCGCTCCATTCGTGGTGCATGAAGTCCACCTTATCGGCGTGGACGATCTGCTTGGACTTGTCGTACAGGCACATTTGCAATGAAGCCGCCTTACCGAAGGTGATGCTTTCGGAAGCCTTGTCGCCATAGGTCACCGCCACTTCCGACAAGCCGTGGAATTCGGCGTCCGAGATCCCATCGAAACGGCGGGTAATCCGGGCACGGGTCACGAAACGGTTCTGGAACTGCGGATCGGGCGACCACTGCTGCACGTCGACCGCCAGATGGACCGCCACGCCGGAAGGCTCATGGACGCCCATGAGCTGGCCAGCGAAGCTGTCCAGGGTGGTTTGGATCGCTTTCGCATTGGCTTCGGCCAGCAAATGCGGCGAGAGCTCGATTTTCAGATGATGGGCAGGCCGGCCTTCCAGCAAGTCCGCTTCGGCCTGGTAGTAGCTGCCGATCAGCAGAATGATGCCGCGGGTGTTGTCCTGCAGGGCATAGTGGTAACCGCAAGCCTTGCCCATACGGCGAGCCGCCCAAGGGTGTTCACCGGGCAAAAACTGGAACTCCCCGGAGCCTTCGGCAGCTTCTTTGATTTTCACGTAAAGGTCCGGCTTGAGCTGACCGTGGTAGTTCTGCCGGACCGTATCCACGAAGCTGCCGCAGATCAGGATATGGGACAGGTCGAAAGTCATCCTCGGACTTTTGAAGATACGGCCTTTCGGGTCCTGAGCCACGCCTTTGGACAGGCTGGAATACGAGTAACGGTCAAACACTTTCAAGTCAGCCATCGTTATTTCCCCTTTTCAATTTTTGAACAAAATCCAAACCACAGAGCCAGAGCGAAAACCACTTTCAAAACCCAAGAAATCTACGCTTACACATCCCTATCACTCTCTTACACATTCCTATCACTCTCTAATGCGGCGTTATTGCGACTTGTCACCCTGCTAGATCAGACGTGTTACAAGAACGTCTGCTTGCTTCCCCAGCCTTTCCATTCAGGTTGAGCCGCGACGCGGTGACGCGCCGGCGCCGGGCGTCCGCGGCCGCTGCGCGTCCGCGCCCACCCTTGCGC
>JAQTYA010000113.1 GCA_028688525.1 Methylococcus sp.
CGCTGGTGGAGCTGGCGGCGAGACTCGATTGCGCCCTGCTGGGGATCTCGCACTTCAGCAAAGGCACCGCCGGCCGCGATCCGCTGGAGCGGGTGACCGGCTCCTTGGCCTTCGGCGCCCTGGCCCGGATCGTATTCGCGGCGTTCAAGCAATCCGAGGAAGACGGCGGCGGCCGCTGCTTCTGCCGAGTGAAGTCCAACATCGGGCCGGACGATGGCGGTTTTCAGTACGACCTGACCATCGAGGACTTGGCGGGCCACCCGGGCGTGACGGCTTCGCATGTGGCTTGGGGCGAGGCGGTGGAGGGCTCGGCCAGGGCGCTGCTGGCTCGGGCGGAGGCCTCGGGGAATCCGGACGAGGTATCGGCCCTGGAGGAGGCTTGTGGGTTTTTGGCGGGACTGCTGGCAGAGGGGCCGGTGGCGGCGAAGGAGGTTCAACGCCAGGCGCAGGAAGCCACGATTGCCTGGGCGACTGTCCGCCGGGCAAAAACCAAGCTCGAAATCCTTGCGGCCAAGGAAGGCATGGACGGCGGTTGGGTCTGGAAGCTGTGAATATGCTCATGCCTTGAGCACCTTCGAAGATGCTCAAAACTCCCGAAGGCGCTCATCAAAATGAGTGAGCATCTTCGGGACAGGATGAGCACCTTCGGCGGCTGGGTCTGGTCGAAGTGATGCCTATGGGGCCATACTTTTCCTTGGCACTCTTCAAGGGTTTTTGGCCTCCTTCGGTAGCAGCCCCCACCTTTGCGGTGATCCTCCAGCCGCCATTACCTCCCCCCACCTCGCCGACCTCCTGGCAGGCCGCTGCGAAGCCGTGTTGTTCCTGGCCTACTGGCAGGACGACGAGGCGACGCTGTGAAGTGGCAAAACCACATCCTCATAGCCGGCGCCATCACCGCCACGATTGACCCCATCCTCGCCCCCGGCGCCCTGCTCGGCGCCACCGCCCCGGACTGGCTGGAATGGCTCATCACCCCCGTGCGCAAAGTCCGCCACCGCACCGTCACCCATTACCTAGTGCTGTGGATCGCCGCAGTGGGGTTCTTCTGCCTGATCTGGGATTTCCGCCATCTAGGACTAGCCTTCAGTATGGGGGGCCTGTTCCACCTCCTCACCGACGCCATGACCATCTCCGGGATTCCGCTCGGCTGGTGGTCCGACCGCAAGTTCTACCTGTTCGGCGGAAGGCTCAAAACCGGCAGCGCGGAGGAGTACATGATTGCCGGCATCGTGCTGGTGATCTGCGCCATCATCGTCTGGCACACACCGGACAACAGCTTTACCCCGTTCTTCTTCGACTGGGGCGGGTACTACGAACAGGGCTTGATCGATGGGCGGGAATGGAAGGAGAATCGGTTTCGGTGGTTGTAGCGGCTGAGGCGACAGGGTGTAATCAATTTCCTTATTCGGGTGCAACAGATAGGGAAAACGAATTGAATTCATAGGCATACGGACGCGCAGCGCTTCTTATGCACCTGCTTGGTGTACTTTCTTGCGCCTTTTAGGCGTCCATTTGTAGTTAGGCATTCGGAGGCCAAATTGATTCGCGCTGCAACCGAAAATGATGCTGAATCCATTGTTCGCATCTACAACCACTATGTCCTCAACACAACCATTACCTTTGAAGAGGAATCCGTTTCCTCCCAAGACATGGCCAGTCGAATTGCCGAGGTTGCATCAAACGCCTTGCCTTGGCTCGTCTTGGAGCAAGGCAATGAAGTTGTCGGGTATGCATACGCCTCAAAATGGAAAGGGCGCTGTGCCTATCGCTTTTCTGTCGAAACTACGGTCTATCTTGCGCCCGGTCTCGGCGGTCGCGGTCTGGGTTCTAAACTCTATGAGGTTTTGCTAACCCAACTGAGAGAAAAAGGGTTTCACGCAGCAATTGGTGGCATAGCACTGCCCAATCCACAGAGTATCGCGCTGCACGAGAAATTCGGCATGACCAAGGTTGCCCATTTCAAAGAGGTGGGTTTCAAATTTCGTCAGTGGCTCGATGTTGGCTATTGGGAGTGTTTGCTGTAATGCCTAACCCGGCGCTCAACCTCGCTCCCTTCGGTCGCTGGACGCTGCGCGATAAAGCCGCGCAGCGCCGGTTAGCTCTACGTTAGGCAGATGAAAAACCAACCTCCGTACATTACGCAAATCATGGACCCGTTCCCTATTTCGACTCTTGAACCGACACCTCACGATCAAGAACTAGCCAAACATGGCCTGATCACATTGGAACCCAAAGAGGTCTACCTAGACCCGATGGAAGCGGCGAAAAAAAGCCATCGAAAATGAGGGGTCCAGCAAAAGCCATACGGCATACTCGTCCGCACTAAAAAGTTCGAGAATCTATCGAAGCTGGCAGCGTTCGATGCCCTATTTGAAGGACGTTCCGAATATTAACGCGATAATGTGCGCTGATAGGATGCTGCCGACGTAAGGAGGCGCATCGCTCGCCACCGTTGCGCCTCACGTTGTTCGGTACAGCCTTTGGTGGGGGTTGCGCACCTTGTCGCGTTACCGCTCGCACAGCGACTCACACGGCACCCCATCCCCATCCCAATCCAGGCTTTTAACGCCGCAGCGCGTGAGGTAATACCGGGCTTCGTCGCAGGTGGTCATTTCCTTGCAGGTGCGCTTCGAGCCGCAGGCGGGCGCGGCGGCGCTGAACGAGGGCCGGGGTGTCGGCGCAGGTTTGCGAGCGCTGAAAAAATCATCCCAGAACGACGGGCCACGGCGCTTATGCCGGAAGTCCCACGGCGGGACCGGGTTCGGCTGGGACCACAGCCCGCGCCGGGCGGTCCGCGCTTGGTCCTCAGCGCTGAAATAGGCGGGATCGTGGGCGTATTGGCGGTAGACCCAGGCCATGCCGGCGCGCACTTGTTCCAGGTTCACATCCGTGCCGCCGAGCAGCACCCGGCCGACGCTGCGGCCGTAGCGGTCGGTGTCGGCGACTTCGACCGTGACTTGTTTCCCATACACCCAGGCCGACAGCGCGCGCTTTGAGGCTTGACCGTAGTCCTGCCGCTTCTCCGGCGCGTCGATCTGCGCCAACCGGACCCGAGTTTGGCGGTGGGCATCGCTCAGCACGGTGATGGTGTCCCCGTCCAGCACGGCGACGACGCGGCCGGTGAGGGTTTGGGCCGCTTGCGCGGCGGTCGTTGCGAAACAAAGCAGAAGGAAGAGGCAGCGCATCGGGGTTTCGGTCACTGGCAGCAAACACACCTGCCGCGGTAGGATCGGGCCGGCAGTGCGAGGGTGAAAAATGTGCGGACGATACACGCTGACGACGCCACGCGACAAATTCTTGGCGCAACTGAAGTACGAGCGGGCCAGGGCGATACTGGAAGACCTGTTTTTCCCGCTACAACGTCGCGCCTTCGCAGGACGTGGCGGCGGTGCGGACCGGGATCGATGGGGTGCGGGAGCTGGTGGCGCTGCGCTGGGGCTTAGTCCCGAGTTGATCGAAGGCGCCGAAGACCGACTACAGCACGATCAACGCGCGGGCGGAGACCGTGGCGGAGAAACCGGCCTTCCGCTCCGCGTTCCGGCACCGCCGCTGCCTGATCCTGGCCGACGGCTATTACGAATGGCAGACCCGGCCAGGCTCAAAGCTCAAGCAGCCCTGGTTGGGGGACCGTAAGGATTCCTTTGTAAATGAGTAACATCCTAATCAGGTTCAATTTAATCGAATGCAGACCGATGTTTACACGTTGTAAATGTTGAAAACGGCCAATTTGCGACATTCAGGCAGCTGAAAAATATTGTTCATCAGCGGCCGGTTTTGGTTATGAAGCTGATTTTTAGGTTCAAGCGCGGTTATTCGGGGCATTGCAAACTGAATGCAACAAACCCCGGTATTAAGCAAGAGAAATTGAGTTATCAGCTGTCAACTTCAGCTTCTGTTGCGATACTGTATTTTAGGTGTTCAATTAGCCGAAATTCAGATTGAAGGTCAGGGCAGCGGTTTATAAGCCAGCAGTTTGGCCAATGTCTCAAGAATCGCGCTACGCGGATGAGCCCGTTGCCAAACCAGTGCAATAGTCCGGCTCGGTCGCTGGCGTATGTTGATATAGCGAATATCGCTATCCTCGGGCTGAACGGCGACAGAAGGCATCAAAGTAACCCCGACGCCGTTCTTGACCATGAAACGCAGGGTTTCTAGGCTGGAAGCCCGAAAGTCGTGTTCCACGAATCGGGATGGGTCGCACAACTTCAAGGCCTGATCGCGCAGGCAATGACCCTCATCCAGTAACAGCAGATTCTCCTTGGCCGCCATGTTTAGGTCCACTTCCTCCTGATCAGCTAGGGGGTGGTCGGCGCATACGGCCAAAGTAAATGGGTCTTCAAATAGTATTCGGCATTCCAGTAGTTCATGCTCTACCGGCAAGGCTAGTAAAGCCGCGTCGAGTTTTTTGCCGAGCAGCAAATCGATGAGCGATTTGGTTTTTTCCTCAACCAGTTGTAACTTAATATCCGGATAGTGTTGCTTGATGCGGAATACATACTCCGGCAGCACGTAACTCGCCAGAGAAGGAAACGCTCCCAGTGACAGCATGTTGCGATGCCGATCACTGGCGTGGATGGCGATTTGCCGAATGCCCTGAACGTCGTCGAGAATTCTTCTCGCGATCGGCAAAATCTCTTGGCAAGTTTCCGTCACTTCCACGCTATTTTTCTCGCGCACGAACAGGTCTACGCCCAAATAATCCTCTAGTTTTCTGATCTGAGTGCTCAACGTTGGCTGGCCGATCGAGCATTGGTCGGCCGCCTGACTAAAATTTCTTAATTCCGCTACCGCCACCAGGTAGCTCAAATCACGCAAGTTCATCGATAATTATCCCCTTCAGGGTGAGTTGTTCAGCAAAAAGCAGGACAATTTGCAAATTGTACCACCTTGCGATTGCAGCCTATTGATTTGAAAAATGGGGCTATCGATGAAATGAATTTCAAAATATCTGCATAATCCGGTTGAATACATTCGCCGAAATGATCAATTAGCGGATTTTTGATTCGTTGCTTCGTCCATTACCAATAAAATGTTCGATAAATATCGGCGGGGACCTATTGATCGCTTCTGCTACCTGAAGCGCCAATTGCATGATTTTTAGCATTCACCCACAACCAGGAACAGAGGTACACCATGAAAACCAAACAAATTTTCCTGGCTTCCGCATTAGCGGTAGCCATATCGGCAGCGTTGACCGCCCCCCCGGTTCTGGCCGAGTCGCAACCGACGATGAACAGCTTTTGGTGGCCGGAGCAACTGGATTTGAAACCGTTGCGCCAGAACTCGACCGAGTCCAATCCGCTAGGCAAAACCTTCAACTATGCCGAACAATTCAAAACCCTGGACTTGAAAGCGGTGAAAAAAGACATCGCCCACGTGCTGCATACCTCCCAACCCTGGTGGCCGGCGGACTATGGTAACTATGGGCCGTTTTTCATCCGCATGGCTTGGCATAGCGCTGGCGTTTACCGCATCTTCGATGGCCGCGGCGGCGCGTCCGGCGGTCAGCAAAGATTTGAGCCGCTTAACAGCTGGCCGGACAACGTCAATCTGGACAAGGCCCGACGCCTGCTGTGGCCGGTCAAGCAAAAATACGGCACCAAACTGTCCTGGGCCGACTTGATGGTGCTGGCGGGTAACGTCTCGCTGGACGAGATGGGCTTTAAAACCATCGGCTTTGCCGGTGGCCGCGCCGACGGCTGGGAGGCCGAGATCGTCAACTGGGGTACGGAAAAGAAATTTCTCGCCGACGAGCGCCACGACGCCAAAGGTGAACTGGCGAAACCGCTGGCCGCCGTGCAAATGGGGCTGATCTATGTCAACCCGGAAGGACCGGGCGGTAACCCCGACCCACTAGCGGCCGCCAAGCATATCCGCGAAGCCTTCGGCCGCATGGCGATGAATGACGAAGAAACCGTGGCCCTGATCGCCGGTGGACATACCTTCGGCAAGGCGCACGGCGCGCATAAGCCGGACGAATGCGTCGGCAAGGAACCAGCCGCCGCCGGTATCGAAGAACAAGGCTTGGGCTGGGTCAACAAATGCGGTGCCGGTCACGGCATCGATACCGTGAGCAGTGGTCTGGAAGGCGCCTGGTCGACCAATCCCACCCGCTGGACACACGATTATCTGACTTGGCTTTATACCTTCGATTGGCAACAAACCAAAAGCCCGGCCGGCGCGACTCAATGGATTCCCAAGGACGGCAAGGGCGACAACTTCGTACCGGACGCGCACGATCCCAAAAAACGCCACGCGCCGATTATGTTCACGACCGATATTGCTTTGAAAATGGATCCGGAATATCAAAAAATCTCCAAGCGCTTTCTCGATAATCCCAAAGAATTCGAGATGGCATTCGCCAAGGCCTGGTTCAAGCTGACCCACCGCGATATGGGGCCTAAAGCCCGCTATGTCGGTGCCGAAGTGCCGGCCGAAGACTTTATCTGGCAGGATCCGATTCCCAAAGTCGACCACAAATTGATCGACGCCAAGGATGCCGCCAAGTTGAAATCAACCATCCTGGCCTCGGATTTGACGATTCCGGAACTGGTCAAAACCGCCTGGGCTGCGGCGGCGACTTTCCGCGGCACTGACATGCGCGGCGGCGCCAATGGCGCGCGGATTCGCCTGGCACCGCAGAAGGATTGGGAAGCCAACGACCCCGCCGAACTAGCCAAGGTCCTGGCTCGCCTGGAAACCATCCAGAACGACTTTAACCGCAACTTGAAAGGCGGCAAGAAAGTCTCGCTGGCTGATGTGATTGTGTTGGGCGGGTCGGCAGCGGTGGAAGAAGCCGCGAAGAAAGCTGGCGTAAAGGTGCAAGTGCCGTTCAAACCGGGGAGGATGGACGCTTCGCCGGAGCAAACCGACGTGAATTCGGCGGCGGTACTGGAACCCAAAGCCGACGGCTTCCGCAATTATTTCGGTAAGGATAATACGCAATCACCTGCGGAAATGCTGGTCGAGCGCGCCAACTTCCTGACCCTGAGCGTACCAGAAATGACCGTGCTGGTGGGCGGCATGCGGGCGCTGGACGCCAACGCCGGCCATGCGCAATATGGCGTGTTCACCAGCCGACCGGGTACGTTGAGCAACGACTTCTTCGTCAACTTGCTAGACATGTCTACCCAATGGAGCAAGTCAGCAATCGATGGCATCTACGAGGGAAAAGACCGGGCCAGCAATCAAGTCAAATGGACCGCAACACCGGTTGATCTGATTTTCGGTTCCAATTCAGAATTGCGGGCGGTAGCGGAAGTCTATGCCGCAGATGATGGCAAGGAAAAGTTCGCACAGGATTTTGCGAATGCCTGGGCCAAAGTGATGGACTTGGATCGTTTCGACAATCGCTGATTTAAGCTTGCTTGACACCCAATGTGACGGTAATAAAGTCACATTGGGGATCTGCTAAACCAAAGGACTGGAAATTCATCAGAATCAGACAATCGGTAACATTTAATCCCAATGTCGCCTTAAGGAGAGGGACCGGTCAGTCGATGTGCGAGCTACCGAATGTCGCTTGTGGGTCGGTAGCTACAACACTCCTCAATATGGACAAGAACAAAATGCCTAACCAATTGATTTTCTTTACCCCACATCCTGTCCATCGTGTACAAACTTGCCTTTAAATGACGGCTGCGTGGTCGCTCGCTCGGCTGAGGTCAAAGCGCTGGGGGTGCCGATGGGGGCGCCCTGGTTCCAGCTGCAGGCGCTGGCCCGCAAACACCGCATCCTGGCGCTGTCCAGCAATTACGTTCTGTACGCCGACCTGTCCGACCGGGTCATGCTCATTCTGGCCGATCTGAGCCCGGCCCACGAGGTGTATTCGATTGACGAATGTTTCTGCGACTGGCGCGGGCTGGCCGGCGTGGATCTGATCGAGTATGGCCAACAGGCCCGCCAGCGCATCCGCCAGTGGGTGGGGCTGCCGGTCTGCGTCGGGCTGGGTCCGTCCAAGACCCTGGCCAAGCTGGCCAACCATGTGGCGAAGAAGCAGCCGCAGCATGACGGCGTGTTCGACTATTCCCGTTTGAGCGAATCGGAACGCTCGGCGCTGTTGGACCGCATCGCCGTCGGCGAAGTCTGGGGCGTCGGCCGCCGGATCGAGGAACGCTTGCGGGAACAAGGCATCGCCACAGTACGGGCGCTGCGCGATGCCGATACCCGCATGATCCGCGCCCGTTACGGCGTGGTGCTGGAACGCACGGTGCGCGAACTGCGCGGGGTGTCCTGCCTGCCCTTGGAAGCCATCGCCCCGGCCAAGCAACAGATCATGTGTTCTCGCTCGTTCGGCCAGCGCGTCGAAGACCTCGACTCGCTGCGGCAAGCCGTCACCGCCTACACCGCTCGCGCCGCCGAAAAGCTGCGCCGGCAAGGTTCGACCGCCGGCGCCATCCAGGTGTTCATCGAGACCCACCGCTTCAATGACGAACCGCGTTACGCCGCCCAGCGCACGGTACCGCTGGCTACTCCGACTGCCGACACCCACCGCTTACTGCACGCCGCCCACGCCGCCTTGGTGAGCCTTTGCCGCCAGGGATACCGCTACCAGAAGGCCGGCGTGATGCTGCTCGATCTCGACCGCGCCGAAAACGCTCAGCGCGACTGCTTCGCCAGCCCCGCCGCCGACGTGCTTGACCCGGTCCGCGCCAAACTCATGGCCACCGTCGACGCCATCAACCGCAACCACGGCCATGGCGCCCTGCGCTGGGCCGCCGAAGGCTGCGCTAGACCTTGGGCCATGCGTACCGACCGCCGCACGCCGCGCTACACATCACGGTGGGATGAATTGGCGTTGGTAAGAGCCTGATAAACCCGCCGGAGGAAACCGGGAGAAACGTCACAACCTTGACGTGTCCACGTGGCTGAACCTAATCTCTCCTCGTTCGTCTGGATGCGCTCCTCCCCGGCGTTTGAGCCGGTCGGACTGAGAACTGGACGGGTTGTCGCACTCAACCCAGCGGCAGCCCGGCACACCGCCCCTGATTTGGTCTGGATCGCGAGACGGCCGATACAAGCTCTGCTCGTCGAAGCCCGGTCACACGCCGGGTTTCGGCAGGGCATCTTCCACAGCAATCCAAGCCATCGCACCCATGAGCCGGTCTTTCCGCCACACGCCGATCATCGGCATCACCACCGCCCGATCCGACAAACCGTACAAACGCGCCGAGCATAGCCGCGAACGCTGCGCCTTGCGCAATGCGCTCTTTCATGGCGATGGTCACATCCACCCCAAGGCTTTCGGCAATCCCTGGAGTTCCCTTAAGGACGGCAAGCAGTACCTATGCGCGGTGCAGCGGGATCGCTGGTTACGAAAGTAAGGGCATGAGGCCCCAGCGTCGACGGCGCACCCGGCCGGCTCTAGCCTCAAGAGACGTTGAAAGGGACTTCTCCGGAGAGGCACATGAAGTATGGCGGCGTGGCCGCGACTTCTGACACCAGCCACCTTGCCGGCGGGGATGACACAGCTCGCCCCGCCACCGCGGGCGGATGATAGCAAAGCCCGCCTCAATTGACCGTAAATGGAATAGCCGGATGGTCGAACGCCAGGCAATACGCCCGTGAGCAAGGCTACATCCCTGTATCGGAGGAGAGCTACGACACCGAATCACCGATGGAAGAAGCCGATTGCGTGTTGGAGGAATACTACGCGAAGTCGGCCACCAGAAAGGCCGAACTGGCGGAAATGGCCAGGGGCGGAGGCTTGGCGCCAACCTACATCCAGCCGACCTGCCGCGGCACCAGCATCCCGGACTACGGCCGGTAGGGGCATGTGATCCAGCCGAACCTGGGCGGAACCTCAACGATGTACCCCACCTATCCAGGCACCAGCATCCCGAATTACATGGGACAGGGCTACCAAATCCACCGTTAAATGGCCGAACAGCCAGAGCGCGGCGTAGGGGCCGCCTAGTGCAAGCTCTGACCGTCAGAGGCCAGTCACGCGCCGGGTTTCAGTCGGGCCGCTGTCCGAACGCGGCTCGAAGGCGTTGCTGGGATTGGTGAATCAGCCCGAAGTCACGCGCTGTATTCACTGCAAGATGCTAAAGAAATCTCCTCGCATCAATTCAGACTTCGACCCGGAACAGCCCGCCGGGCAACAATGTCAGCAATGCGGTCCTGGAGACACTTAGCCGCCCTTTCCCCGTAACCGGTCACGCAAATGGCATGGCTTCGAGGTAGGGGTTTTTGTGGCAGAAGGAGGGGTTAACCTCGAAAAGTGTGCCCATATATGTGCCCATCCGCGAAATCTTGATTTTAAGAATTCAGCAAATACACGCCCTCCATGCGATTCGCTATATTCTGCATAGGTCGGTTCCGAGACGTTCCGTACAGTTCCGCTCAACCCCAGACGGCCCGGCGATTTACCGAGCTTTTCCTTATCCCCTTCGGACGCCCAGCAGCGCCATCGCCCCGTCTATATCGCGCAATTGCATCGCTACCGCCCACATAGCGCTTCGCACGGCACCCCATCCCCATTCCGATCCAAACTTTGGACGCCGCAGCGGGTGAGGTAGTAACGCGCCTCGTCGCAACTGGTCATTTCCTTGCAGGTGCGTTTCGATCCGCAGGCGAGCACGGCGGCGCTGGGCGAGGGGCGGGTTGTTGGAGCTGGTATGATTGCCGAGAAAAAATCGTCCCAGAACGACGGCCCCCGGGTCTTGTGGCGGAAGCTCCAAGGTGGCTCCGGGTTCGGTTGCGCCCACAGACCGCGCCGGGCGGTTCGGGCATCGTCCTCAGCGCTGAAGTAGGCTGGGTCGTGCGCGTATTGCCGGTAGACCCAGGCCATACCGGCGCGCACTTGCTCCAGGTTCACATCGGTTCCGCCAATCAGCACCCGGCCGACACTGCGGCCATAGCGGTCCGTATCGGCGACTTCAACCGCGACACGCTTCCCGTAGACCCACGCCGACAAGGCGCGTTTCGACGCCTGCCCGTAAT
>JAQTYA010000114.1 GCA_028688525.1 Methylococcus sp.
ATGAAGCGATTAGCCCTCGGCGCGTTGCGCCGCATTCAGAAATTACCCGAGCTGGTGAAGTCATTCTTTCGCCAGCCTGAATGCCAATACATCATTAGGTGACTCTACTTTCGAGAAGCTTAGTAACAGCAGAGGAAGGCGGGCCGATGACGGTAAGAATTCGCCGGACTTTGTAAACGGCAGCACAGCCAATGAGCAGCGTAGTGGATAAAATTGATTTTAAGAAGCAACTGAATCCGTTGTATCAGGCTTCCGCCAAGAGTGCCGTTCAGATCGACGTGCCCGCCCTGAATTTCCTCATGGTGGATGGCGCAGGGGATCCCAATACCGCGCCGGGTTATGCAGAGGCGGTGGAAGCCTTGTTCTCGGTGGCCTACGCCGTCAAGTTCGCAGTCAAGAAAGGGCCGCTGGGAATCGATTACGGCGTCATGCCACTGGAAGGGCAGTGGTGGGCCGACGATCCGGCCGCATTCGCGTCTGGGAACAAAGCCGTTTGGCAGTGGACGATGATGATCCTGCAGCCGCCTTTCGCCAGCCGGGAGATCATCGACAAGGCCGTCGCTGAAGTGGCGAAAAAAAAGAGCCTGCCGGCAATTTCAAAGTTGCGGTTCGAAACTCTGGAAGAGGGTCGCTGTGCGCAAATTCTGCATATCGGCCCCTTCTCCGAGGAAGGGCCGACGATTGAAATGCTGCACCGCTTCATAGACGCCGCTGGCGACAAGACCGGAAAGCATCACGAAGTTTATCTGAGCGACATCCGGAGAACCGCTCCGGCGAGGTGGAAAACCATCATCCGGCAACCGATGCGTTAAAGCGAGACCCTTACACCGTAGTGCTCCGTATCAAGAGCTGCAAGTCATCCGCTTGATGAAATCCTGCAAAGTCTGCCCCTCACCGTCATTGAACGCCTCGTTTTCCATCACGATGGAGTGCATGCGATCCAACCGGAAATTGCGGAAATCTTCCCGCAGTTCGCACCAACCCGCTAAGGACCACACGCGACCCCAAAAATAGAGGCCCAAGGGGCGAATGCGGCGCCGGCTTTGCTCGCCGTCGGCACGGCAATAGCCGAAGTATAGAAATCGCTTCAAATCGATGGCTTTCC
Source organism: Methylococcus sp. (assembly GCA_028688525.1). Classification (GTDB taxonomy): domain Bacteria; phylum Pseudomonadota; class Gammaproteobacteria; order Methylococcales; family Methylococcaceae; genus Methylococcus. Next base: position 1,106 of record JAQTYA010000114.1, read on the forward strand.
GGCAAATGTCCAGGGTGATATCGATGTCCTCACGCTCTCCGAAGCGCAAAGAAAACAGCTTGCTGCGCTCGATATTGGCCCGCAATTCATCGGGAATGACGGCGGCCACCTTGTCCAACACCGACTGCGCCGAACGTCCCAGCTCCGTTCCTCCCCAGGTTTTCACCATTCTTGCGCCGACCACCAGCGCTTCCAACTCGGCGGCGCCGAACATGATGGGAGGAATGTCTAGCGTATGGCGAAGGGTGTAGCCGACACCGGCCTCACCTTCGATGGGGATACCCGACAGGCTGAGATCCTGAACGTCGCGGTAAATCGTGCGCTCGGAAACCTCCAGACGCTCGGCCAGCGCCCTGGCGGTGACCAGGCGCTTATTCCGCAGAATTTGGACGATTTGAAACAGGCGGTCGGCGCGTCGCATGGAATTCGTAGGCGGCCAAATCATGCGAATGACCGCCTGTCTCGGCTAGGGTGAGTTATGCCGCCGAGTATAAGCCGATGCGGTTGCCTTCGCTGTCCAGGAACTGTGCGAAATAGCCGCACTCACCCTCGTGAATCGGCGTTTTCGGCATGATCACGCTGCCGCCTTGCTCGACTACTCGCTGCAAGGGCTGGCTTAAGTCGTCTCCGCCGTTGAGATAAATGACCGCGCCGGTTTGGCTGGGCTCGTAATGCTCGCCCGCAATCAGCATGCCGCTGACCGCCGGGAGATCATGGGCGAAAATTGCTATTTGGTATCCGCTCATTTCCTCGTCCTTAAACGTCGTTGGCAGGACGCTTTGGTAAAACGCCTTGGCCCGCGCCATGTCTTTCACCGGGATCTCAAACCAAGTTGCTACATTACTCATATCCATGTTCTCCGTTCGTTGATTGGGAGGCGCCATGGTAGGACTGGCTTCCTGACAACGTGGTGTCAGTAGTGTTTATGGCTCTTGCTCAAAAAGGCACGGCGCTTTCGAAACAAAGCGGTTCGCCGCTGAGCGGATGGGGCAAGCCCAATGACTTGGCATGCAGCAACAGCCGGCTGGCGCGTACTTTTGCTTCTTCGTGGGCATAGAGCGGGTCGCCGAGAATGGGGTGCCCTAGGGCACTGAGGTGGACGCGCAATTGGTGGGAGCGGCCGGTGACGGGTTCCAGTTCTACGCGAGTGCTGTTCGATTCGTAGTGCCTGACTCGCCAGCGAGTCAGGCTGGGCTTGCCGTGGACGGAATCGACTTTTTGCAGGGGGCGGTTGGGCCAATCGAGAAGCAGCGGCAGATCGATACTGCTCCAGCCGTCCTCGCTGTCCGCCGGTGTGTTCAGAACGCCGTGCACCACCGCTTCGTAACGTTTGAATACGGCGCGGCCGGCGAAGGCGAGGCTAAGAGCGCGCTGGGCAGCAGCGCCGCGGGCCATCGCCATCAAGCCGGAAGTGGCCATATCGATGCGGTGTACGACCAGAGCGTCGGGATAGCTCGCTTGGACTCTGGCGCTCAGACAGTCCTGCTTGTCGGGGCCGCGCCCCGGCACCGCCAGCAGGCCGCTGGGTTTTTCGAGAATCAGCAAATTATCGTCGGCGTAGAGCGGCTTCATCGCGTCATCAGCACAGGCGTTAGCACGGGTAGCCGGCCAAGCCGGGAAGGGTTCCTGCCAGGTTCCATAGGCCGAGCGGATCGGCATAGCCCACCATAAGCGCGGCCAAACTGCTGTCTGGCCTTGCCTAGCCGCGAATACGGCTGCCATAAAGCATAAACAGCCAGCAGATGGGGCAGGGCGGATGGCAGGATGCGAATGATCGGTGCGCGGTTCATAACGGTCCATTCTCCATTAGATGCGGACGGATCGTCCATCCACGGCAGATTCCGGATGCTTTATGGCAGCCTGCCAGTTAGGGAAATGTTCCTGTTGACTTCCAATTGATCGTTTTGTACCTTTGTTTCAAACAATCGTTTGAATCGCTTGAATGAACCTCTTGAATCAACCGGATAGTCACAATTCAAGCCGTGGAGGCTTGCCACAATTCGCGCAGCCATTGTTTATGGGATCGGGTGCCATCGGCGCTGCGCAGAGTTTTGGCAAGCGCCTTGCCGCAGGCCTGTTCGGCCTCGTGTTGTCATCGTGCGCGCCGGTGGGGCCGGATTACCAGCGCCCGGAGGAGGCGGTGCCTACGAACTGGCACGAAGCCAAGCCAGCGGCGGGAGATAAATCCGATCCAGCCGTAGCGGAGTGGTGGAAAGCCTTCGGCGATCCGGTGCTGAACCGACTGATCCGGGAGGCTATGCTCGCGAACCTGGACTTGAAGCAGACCTACACCCGCATCCGCACCGCCCGCGAACAGCGCATCGTAGCCATGGCCGCTGGGTTGCCGATCATCTCCAGCAAACAAAGCTTGAGCCGGCGCCTCAACAACGCTGGCCAGAGTGGGACCGGGGGACAGCCCGGCGGCGTCGGTTTCGGCAACAATATCGACATCATGCAGCTAGGCTTCGATCTGCAATGGGAGATCGATTTATTCGGCGGCATCCGGCGCTCCATCGAAGCAGCCGAAGCCAACATGGAGGCGGAAGTCGAAAATAGCCGCTACGTTCTGGTCACATTGCTGGGCGACGTTGCCCGAGCCTACATCGAAATGCGCAGCGACCAGCGGCTGCTGAATGTCAGCCAAGCCAACCTCAAGCTCCAGCGCGAGACCGCCAGGCTCATGCGCATCCGCTATCAGGCCGGCTTGTCCGACTCGCTGGAGGCGGTCCAGGCGGAAGCTCTGGCCGCCCAGACCCAAGCCCAGCTGCCGGTGTATGAAACCGCTCGCAAGCAAGCGCAGCATCAGCTCGAACTGCTGCTGGGAAAACCTCCCGGCGCTCTGCACGCCCTGCTAGACCCCGAACAGTCGGTGCCGGAGGCGCCCGACCGGATCCTGCTCGATCTGCCCTCCGAACTGCTGAGGCGGCGGCCCGATATCCGCATGGCCGAACGCCAATTGGCGGCGGCTACCGCGCAAGTCGGCGTCGCCACCGCCGACCTCTACCCCAAGTTCAACATTGCGGCCTTCATCGGTTTCCAGAACATGAAAATCACCGATATCACCGCTTTGAGTAAATCCTGGTCGGCTGCGGGCAGCCTCACCACCCCGATTTTCAACTGGGGAAAGATCCAAGCCAACATCGAAGCCAAGACCGCCCAACAGGAACAGAGCCTGCTTGCCTATCGGTCCAGCATACTTGGCGCCTTGAGGGACGTCGAAGATTCGCTGGTCGCCTACGCCCAGGAAAAAGACCGGCGCGCAGCCTTGATCCAGGCCGTCGAATCCAACCGGCTGGCGCTCAAGCTATCGAAGGAGCGCTACCGTTCCGGACTCACTTCGTTCCTGAACGTGCTGGATTCGGAGCGAGCCGTGTACAGCGCCGAGAGTGATTTGGTGCAGAGCCAGGCCACGGTATCGGCGGACCTAGTGTCGCTGTACAAGGCCCTAGGCGGCGGCTGGGAAACTGCTCTGGTCGACTCCAACGCCTTCACCGGCGGTAGCTGAGACGGTACCGCTTCACCCCATTTAGAGAAGTGTTCTTACCTATGAACCATACTATCGAGTTCCGCGCCAGAAACGTGAGCTGCGTCTTGGCTGCGGCCTGCCTATTCACGCTCGCCGCCTGTAACGGCAAGGGACCGGGAGGTCCGGCCGGCTTGCCGAAGCCCGTCGTAGAGGCGAGCCGGCCGGTGCAGCGAGAAATCGTCGAGACGGACGAGTACACCGGGCGTTTGCAAGCGGTGGAATCCGTGGAAGTTCGGGCTCGCGTCTCCGGATATCTCAAGCAAATCCTTTTCACGGACGGCAGTAGGGTGAAAAAGGGCGACTTGCTGTTCATCGTCGACCCGCGGCCCTATGTCGCGCAGCTCCAACAAGTGCAAGCCGGGCTGGACCGGGCCAGATCGAAGCTTAAATTGGCGCAGAATGACCTCCAGCGCGCCGAAAGCCCTTTGAAAGAGCAGGCGATTTCGGAAGAGGAATATGACACTCGCCGCCAGAGCCTGATTCAGGCCACGGCCGACGTAGAATCCGCCAAGGCCTCGGTCGATCTGGCCCAGCTCAACGTCGACTTTACTCAGATTCGTTCACCGATCGACGGTCGTATTTCCCGCAAGCTCATCACCGAGGGCAATCTGGTGGCGGCAGACTCCACCGTGCTGGCCGGCATCGTTTCGGTCGATCCCATGTACGTTTATTTCGACGCCGACGAACGCTCTTTGCTCAAGTACAGGCGCATGGAGATCGACGGCAAGGGGAGTGAGGAAACGCCGGTTGAAATGGCGCTCATGGACGAGCAAGGCTTTCCGCACCGCGGCCATCTAGATTATGTGGATCCTAGGGTTAATGCCGATATGGGCACGGTTAACGCCCGCGGCGTCGTTGCCAACCCCGATGGTCTGCTGGAGGCGGGGCTATTCGCTCGAGTCCGGGTGCCCGGGAGCAGCCGCTACCCAGGCTTGCTGGTCAGCGATAGGGCAATCGCGGTGGACCAAGGCAAGAAATACGTGATGGTCGTGAAGCCAGACAACCGGGCGGAGTACCGCCCCATCACCACCGGGCGTCTGCATGAGGGCTTGCGCATCGTGTCCGGAGGTTTGTCGCCCGAAGACTGGGTCATCGTCAACGGCCTTCAATTCGTGCGGCCCGGCGCGGAAGTCGACGCCTCTCGCGTTTCCATGCCGGGAGCTGCGCAATGAAGTTCGCTCACTTTTTCATCGACCGGCCGCGCTTCGCCATCGTCCTATCCGTCATCCTGGTGCTGATCGGCGGGATTGCGATGTTCTCCCTGCCGATCGCACAGTATCCGGAAGTCGTGCCGCCAACCATCGTCGTGTCGGCCACCTATCCCGGCGCCAATCCCAAGGTCATCGCCGAGACGGTAGCCGCCCCCATCGAGCAGGAGGTCAACGGTGTCGAGCATATGCTGTACATGTCTTCGCAATCGACCAGCGACGGGCAGATGCAGCTCACGATCACCTTCGAGATCGGCACCGACATGGATATCGCTCAAATGCAGGTGCAGAACCGGGTGTCCAATGCCGCGCCCAAACTGCCGGAGGACGTCCGCAGGCAGGCTGTGACGACCAAGAAATCTTCGCCGGATATCCTGCTGGTCATCCATCTGGTTTCGCCGAACCAGCGCTACGACCAGCTTTATCTTTCCAACTACGCGCTGCTCAACATCCGCGACCAGATCATGCGGCTGCCCGGGGTGGGCGACGTCAGAACCTTCGGCGCCGGCGACTACAGCATGCGGGTCTGGCTGGACCCCGCCAGAATCTCGGCCTTGAATATGACCGCTGGCGACGTGGTACGCGCCATCCGGGAGCAGAATATCCAGGTACCGGCCGGCGTGATCGGCCAGCCGCCGCTGGACGGCAGCCCCGATTTCCAGCTTAACGTCAATACTATGGGGCGGCTCACCAGCGTCGAGCAGTTCGGCGCGATCATCGTCAAATACGGCGAAGGCGGCAGCCTGGTGCGTCTGCGCGACGTGGCCAGGATCGAACTGGGCGCCAACCGTTATTCCTTGCGCAGCCAGCTGAGCAACGAAGACGCCGTTGCCATACCGATTTCCCTGCGGCCCGGCGCCAATGCGCTGGACACGGCCAAGCAGGTCAAGGGCATGATGCAGACCCTGAAGAAGCGCTTTCCGGAAGGGGTGGACTACAAGATCGTTTACGACACCACCATCTTCGTGGAACAGTCGCTGGATGCCGTCACCCGCACCTTCTTCGAGGCGCTGGCCCTGGTCGTGCTGGTGGTGTTGGTGTTCCTGCAGACCTGGCGCGCCGCGATCATCCCGCTGCTGGCGGTGCCGGTGTCCATCGTGGGGACCTTCGCGGTCATGGCTGCGCTGGGCTATTCGCTGAATAACCTATCTTTGTTCGGGCTGGTGCTCGCCATTGGTATCGTCGTCGACGATGCCATCGTGGTGGTGGAGAACGTCGAGCGCCACATCGGGCTCGGACTGCCGGTCAAGGCGGCGGCGCGCCAAGCCATGCGCGAGGTGACGGGCCCGATCATCGCCATCTCAGTGGTCCTGGGCGCAGTGTTTATTCCCGCTGCCTTCGTGGCTGGCATCAACGGCCAGTTCTACCGCCAGTTCGCCGTGACTATCGCGGCATCTACCCTGATCTCCGCGTTCAACTCCTTGACTCTGAGCCCCGCGCTCGCCGCGGTCCTGCTCAAGCCGCACCATGCCCGCGAGGATCGTCTGAGCCTGTGGATCGACCGGCTGTTCGGGTGGCTGTTCCGGTGGTTCAACCGGGGCTTCGACGCTAGCTCCAGCGGCTACGCCAGGCTGGTTAAACGGCTGCTGAGACTGTCCGGCGTGGTGCTGGCGCTGTACGCGGGGCTGCTCGCCTTTACCGGCTACGAATTCCAGCGGGTGCCGGGAGGATTCATTCCGCTGCAGGACAAGGGTTATCTGGTGGTATTCGCCCAGTTGCCGGAAGCCGCCTCCTTGGAACGGACCGATGCCGTGCTGCATAGGGTCTCGGAAATCATTCTGACCCAGCCGGGTGTGCAGGGGACCGTGGCTTTTCCGGGCTTTTCGGTCGTCAGCGGCGCCAATACCTCCAATGCCGGCACCATCTTCGTACCCCTGAAGCCGTTCGAGGAACGAGTGGCTAAAGGCCTGTCGGCCCAGCGCATCTTGGGCGAACTGCAGCCCAAGCTCGGCGGTTTGAAGGAGGCCTTCATCGGCATATTCCCACCGCCGCCCATCCTAGGCCTAGGCAGTCTCGGCGGTTTCAAGCTGCAGATCCAGGACCGCGGCAACGAGGGCTTCGACGCGCTGAACGGCGCGCTGCAAGCCGCCCTCAACGCGGGCCGGCAGACACCGGGATTACAGGCGCTGTTCACCAGCTTCCAGAATAACGTTCCGCAGCTCTACGCCGACATCGACCGGGTCAAAGCCAAGTCCCAGGGCATCCCGCTCTCGGACATCTTCGACACTATGCAGATCTATCTCGGATCGCTTTACGTCAACGACCTCAATCTGTTCGGGCGCACCTTCCAGGTGACGGCCCAGGCCGACGGCGAATACCGCCGCGAGCCCGAGGATATCGGCCGGCTCAAAACCCGCAACGCCGCCGGGGACATGGTGCCGCTGGAAGCGCTGATGGCCGTGAAGGAGATCAGCGGGCCGGACCGGGTGCTCCGCTACAACATGTACCCGGCAGCCGAAATCAACGGTTCCCCTGCGGCCGGTGTCAGTTCCGGGCAAGCGGTGGCCTTGATGGAGGAACTGGTTCGGAAAACCATCCCGCTGTCCATGGATTTCGAATGGACCGAGCTGACCTATCAGCAAATCCTGGCCGGGGATACCGCGGCTTATGTGTTCGCCCTGTCCAGCCTGCTGGTATTCCTGGTCCTGGTGGCTTTGTACGAGAGCTGGATCTTGCCGCTGGCTATCGTGCTCATCGTGCCCATGACTCTGATGTGCGCACTGGGCGGGGTATGGCTGCGCAGCGGCGACAACAACATTTTCACCCAGATTGCCCTGCTGGTGCTGGTCGGGCTGGCGAGCAAGAACGCCATCCTGATTGTCGAATTTGCCAAGGCTCGGCGCGAGGAAGGGGTGGACGCACTGGCGGCGGCTCTCGAAGCTTGCCGGCTGAGGTTCCGTCCGATCCTCATGACGTCGTTCGCGTTTATCATGGGCGTTTTGCCGCTAATGTTCGCCACCGGGGCAGGTGCAGAGATGCGGCAAGCCTTGGGGGTTCCGGTCTTCTTCGGCATGCTGGGCGTGACGGTGTTCGGCCTGCTGTTCACCCCGGTGTTTTATTATGTCCTGCAAAGGCTCGCCGACCGCAGCCATAGCCATACCGCGCCAGCGGCTGGCGGGGAGGGGTGAAAGTTCGGCCCGCCGATTGAATCTGTAGCTTGAATTGTCAGTATGAACGCATTTAACGACACGCCTTGTCACGACCCCACCCGCAAGCGGCTATTGCAGGCCGCGTTGGACGTATTCGCCGACAAAGGATTTCGCGACGCCACGGTGCGGGAAATATGCGCCAAGGCGGAGGTCAATGCGGCCTCGGTCAACTATCATTTCCGCAGCAAGGAAGCGCTCTATTCCGAAGTTCTCAGCTTCGCGTACCGGGAAGCCAACGAACGCTATCCCTATACTTTGGCCAGCGATGCAAGTCTGCCGCCTGAGGTGCGGCTACGCCATTTCATAGGAAATTTGTTGGCGCGCATGCTAGACGACACATACCTTGGCCGCCACGGCAAACTGCTGGCACGCGAGATAGCCGATCCCACCCCTACCGGGGCGCTCGATCAGGTCATCGAAACCACGATGAAACCGCACTGCGAAGTCCTGGACGGGATCGTCGCCGAACTGGTCGGACCCGGCTATAGCGAAGCGGACATGCATCGGCTGGGTCTGAGCATCGTCGGTCAATGCCTGATGTACCACCATTCGCGTTCTTTGATCGACCGGGTCTGCCCCGAGATCATCGCCACACCGGAAGAAATCGCAAATACAGCCGATTGCATCGCCCACTTCTCCATCGCCGCCCTCAAGCATTTGGCCACCAAGGATGGCAGGGCATGAACTACATCGCTTTGAAAATGCTCATGGGCGACCGCGGCAAGTATCTCGGCATCGTCATGGGCCTGACCTTCGCCTCGCTCATCATGACCCAGCAGCCGGCCATCTTTGTGGGCTTGATGATGCGCTCGTACAGTTTCGTCACCGACGTCGGTCTGCCCGACATCTGGGCGATGGACGCCAAGGTGCAGTTCGTCGACGACATCAAGCCGCTGCAGGACACCAAGCTGTTCCGGGTACGCGGCGTCAGCGGGGTAGACTGGGCGACGCCCATGTACAAGGGGCTCATCAAGGCGCGCTTGGCGGACGGGACCTTCCAGACCTGCAACGTGATCGGCCTGGATGACGCCACCTTGATCGGCGGGCCGCCGGTGATGCTGGAAGGCCGGCTGGAAGATTTGCGGCGGGCCGATTCGGTCATCGTGGACATCGACGGAGCACGCGACAAGCTGGCCAAACCGCCGAAGGAACCGGGCGGCAAGCCGATCCCGCTGAAAGTGGGCGACACCCTAGAGCTCAATGACCGGCGCGCCGTAGTGGTCGGCATCGCCAAGACCACCCGGACCTTCCAGTCCCAACCGGTGGTGTACACGACCTACTCGCGGGCCACGCTGTACGCGCCCAGGGAACGCAAGCTCCTATCCTTCGTGCTGGTCAAGGCCAAGCCGGGCCAGGATGTCCACGCACTAACCCGCCGCATCCGCGAAACCACCGGGCTGGCAGCCTATACCCAAGCCGAATTCGAGGAGCTGACCGTCAATTACTTCCTCAAGAACACCGGTATCCCGATCAACTTCGGCATGTCGGTCACGTTGGGATTCATCGTCGGCGCGGCCATCGCCGGCCAGACCTTCTACAACTTCACCCTGGAAAACATCCGCCAGTTCGGCGTGCTGAAAGCCATGGGTGCCGGCAACGGCACCTTGCTGGGCATGATCCTGCTGCAAGCGACTCTGGTGGGTGCAATCGGTTACGGGCTGGGAGTCGGCCTGACTTCGCTGTTCGGCTGGTCCATGCGCAACACCATCCTGGCTTTCAAGTTTCCCTGGCAGCTGCTGGTGTTCAGCGGGCTGGGCGTAACTTTGATCTGCATCTTCGCGGCCCTGCTCAGCATCCTCAAGGTGATCAAGCTGGAACCGGCCATCGTCTTCAAGGGCTAAAGGGCATGGACGCATCCACGCTTGCGGTGCAATGCCAGGGGGT
>JAQTYA010000212.1 GCA_028688525.1 Methylococcus sp.
ATTCCGGAGCCCAAAACGTATGGTGGCACCGGCGCGAGGCCAAGGGTTTGCCCGCCGGCTGGCAGCTCCAGCCGATCCGCAAGTCGGCCATCGAGTTTGCCTGGGGGCCTTCCGGCGGGACGCCGCTGCTGGCGCTGGGCGGCATCGAGTTCGCGCTGACCGCGGCGGCCGGCGGCAAGGGTACGCTGTGGCTGGACGATCTCCGCTTCGAAAGGCGCGACGCAGTGGTGGATTACCGGGGCCAGCCTCAGGTTTCGGCGTCTTCTTCCGCCGCTGGTGCGGATGGCCCGCAGAACGCGCTGGACGGCCGGGCGCAAACCGTATGGCGCAGCGCACCCAAACCGCAGCGCCAGTGGCTGCGGGTCGATTTCGGCCAGAAGCGCGAATATGGCGGGCTGGTCCTCGATTGGGACGGAGATTGCCACGCGAGGGATTATGCCGTGGAGGTTTCGGACGACGGGCGGCGTTGGCGCGGCGTCTACCAGGCGGCGGATGGCAACGGCGGGCGCGACTACCTACCGCTGCCGGAAACCGAATCGCGCTACCTTCGGTTGGAGCTGCGCCGGGGCGCTTGTGGCAAGGGCTATGCGCTGCGCGAGCTTACGGTGAAATCGCCCGATTTCGCCGCCTCTCCCAACCGGCTGTTCGAGCACATCGCCCGCAACGAGCCGCGCGGCGCCTATCCGCGTTACTTCCAGGGCGAGCAGATGTACTGGACGCTGGTCGGCGCGAACGGCGGGCGCCGCAAGGGTCTTTTGGGGATGGACGGCGCGCTGGAGACGGAGCGGGGTGGCTTCACGGTGGAGCCGTTCCTGTATGCCGACGGCCGGTTGCTGGGCTGGAACGAGGCCGGGATATCGCAAACCCTGGAGCAGGGCGATCTGCCCTTGCCGACGGTGGAGCGCAACTACGGCGATCTGAGCCTCAAGGTGATGGGCTTTGCCGGTAGCCTTAGCATCGCGCCGGTGCTGCTGTCCCGCTACCGGGTGGAAAACCGTGCCGCAGCGGCCCGCCGGCTCAAACTTTATCTGGCCGTGCGTCCGTTCCAGGTCAATCCGCCCTGGCAGTCGCTCAACATGAAGGGCGGGGTGAGTCCGATCCACCGGGTCGAGGCTGCCGGCCGCGTGCTCAAAGTGGATGGCGCGGATGCTCTGGTGGCGCTGAGTCCGCCCGGCAGCTTCGGCGCTGCCGGTTTCGGCCAGGGGGACATCACCGATTTCCTGAGCGAATCCCGTCTGCCGCCGCGCACTGCGGTTGCTGATGCCGCCGGTTATGCGTCGGCGGCCTGGGCGTTCGACTTGGCGCTGGCGCCGGGTGAGGCCCGTGAGGTCTTCATTGCCGTGCCGGAACACAAGGCCGGTTCGTCAAGCGTCGTCGAAACGGCGCTGAAGGCCGAAGGTGAGACCCTGGGAGCCCGCCTGTGGCAGGAGGCGGTCGGCTACTGGACGAAGGCGCTGGCCGGGCCGGATTTCCTCCTGCCGGAGTCCGAACAAAGTTTGGCGGAGAGCCTCCGGGCCAATCTGGCCTACATCCTGGTCAACCGCGACGGTCCGGCCTTGCAGCCGGGTTCCCGGACCTATGCCCGCACCTGGATCCGCGACGGCGCCCTGATGTCGTCGGCCCTGCTCATGCTGGGTCGCGGCGAAGAGGTGAAACGCTTCATCGAATGGTACGCCCGGTCCCAGACTCCGGACGGCGCCATCCCCTGCTGCGTCGACAGCCGCGGCCCGGACAGCGTGCCGGAAAACGACAGCCACGGCGAGTTCGTCTACACCCTGGCCGAATACTACCGCTATACCCGCGACATCGAGTTCGTGCGGATGCTGTGGCCGCATATCGTCAAGGCCATGGATTACATCGATACCCTGCGCCGGCAGCGCATGACGGAGAGCTACAGCAGCGGCGAGGGCAAGGCCTTCTACGGCCTGATGCCGGCCTCGATCAGCCACGAGGGCTACGCCTCGCAGCCGGTGCATGCGTTCTGGGACGATTTCTGGACCCTGCGCGGCATCCGCGACGCGGTGATGCTGGCGAAGGTCTTGGGCGACGAGGGCCATGCCGATGCCTGGAGCCGGATGTTGGCGGAGTTCCGCGACCATCTCCATGCCGCCCTGCAGGCGACCATGGTCCGCAAGCATATCGACTACATTCCGGCCTCGGCCGACCTGGGCGACATCGACCCCAACGCCGTCGCCATCATGGTGTCTATCGCAGGCGAGGCCGGACGCCTGCCGCAAGCCGCGCTGGCCAAGACCTTCGACGACTATCTCGCGCATTTCCGCAAGCGCCGCGACAGCAATGGCGACGACGGCTACACGCCCTACGAGGTGCGCATCGCCGAGGCGCTGGTGCGGCTGGGGCGGCGAGACGACACATGGGAGGTGCTGCGTTCCCTGCTGCGCGACCAGCGGCCGCAAGCCTGGCGCCAGTGGGCCGAAGTGGTCTGGCGCCATCCGGAGGCGCCGCGATTTATCGGGGACATGCCGCATTCCTGGATCGGCGCCGAGTTCATCCGCGCGCTGCGCAGCTGTTTCGCCTACGAGGACGATGCCGACGACTCTCTAGTACTCGCCGCCGGAATCCCCGCCGAATGGCTATACAATGCGGCGAATGCCGAAGTCGGCGTCCGCCGGCTGCCCACCGCCTACGGCGTGCTCGACTACAGTTTGCGGGCGGAGGGCCAGGAGGTCT
>JAQTYA010000115.1 GCA_028688525.1 Methylococcus sp.
AAGGTCTCCGCGAAGTGCCGGGAGGTGAACGCCAGCAGATCGGTCTGCGCGACCATCACCAGCGATACCATGACGCTCGGAACCTGAAGCGCGATTCTTTCGCCGACGCGGTCGAACCACGCTTCCCTCCGCATGCCCGGAAAATGGCCTTCGACCATGGCGAAACGCTCCTGCAGCGCTTGCTCCGGCGTCAGCGACTCTCCTAGGCGCGGGTGGCCGCGGCGCGCGATGACGATTAATTGATGCTGGTCGATCAGTTCGTGCGCCAGGCGGGGATCGGAAAATTTGTTGTAGTGCACGAGGATGTCGAGGCTGCGGTCGCGCAGCCTCGCTATCGCTTCTTTCTCGGATTCGATTGCGTGGATCGATAAGCGGGTATTCGGCGCCTCCCGGCCGAGAGCGTGGTACAGCGGCGGGCCGATCACCGACCCGTCGCCGTGGATGATCGACAGCGAAAACTGCCGCCGGCTTTCGGCGGGATCGAATTCGTGGTCATGGACCAGACTGGTCCTGACCAGCTCGAGCGCATGGTGGATCTGTTCGTAGATTTCGTCCGCGCGCGGGGTCGGCTGCACCCCTATATTTTTCCTTGCCAGAAACAGCGGATCTTCCGCCACCAGCTTGAGCCGGCGCAGGGCATTGCTGATGGCCGGCTGGGACATGCTCAGACGCTCCGCCGCTTTGAGCTGGCTGCGCTCTTCATAGACCGCTTCGAATACCGTCAAGAGATTCAGGTCCGTACCGCGTAGATTCATGGGGTGAATGGCTCCGTTTACAAAATCGCAATTGGACGAAGTATCAGACGCGAACTAATCATTTACGGTTAGCAAGGCATTTACTCGCTGATTCTCGTTTCCGCACTCACAGGAGCGGGATGCCTGGCTTGCAAGGCAAAGCGGTGCATCGGGTACCGAGGGACTTTCGCGGGCCCGTCCGCTTTCCTATTCAGTTCGACGTTCACAGGAGTACGTCCATGAAAATGAAAAAATTAAGCTTGATCTGTCAAGCGCTGATCGGTACCGGTCTGGCCGTAGCCGCTACCGACGAGGTTTATGCCCACGGTTCGATGGAGGTTCCGCCCAGCCGGATCTACAACTGTTATCGGAACAACCCGGAAAATCCGACCTCGGCCGCCTGTGCAGCCGCCAAAGCGGAGTCGGGTACGCAGCAATTCTACGATTGGAATGGCGTGCGCCAGGGCGGCGCCAATGGCCAGCACCGCCAAGTCGTACCCGACGGCCAGCTTTGCAGCGGCGGCGGCTCGGAATTCGCCGGTATGGACTTGGCGCGTTCCGACTGGGAGGCCACCGCCATTGCCCCTAACGCCAATGGCCAGTACCAATTCGTCTATTACGCCACGGCTCCGCATGCGACCAAGTATTTCGACTTCTACGTGACCAGGGACGGCTACGATCCCACCCAGCCTCTGACCTGGAACGACCTGGAAGCTTCTCCGTTTTGCTCGATCAAGTCGGTCGCTTTGCAAAACGGGCGCTACAACATGACCTGCCCGTTGCCGCAGGGCAAGAGCGGCAAGCACGTGATCTACGTGATCTGGCAGCGCAGCGACAGTCCGGAAGCGTTCTACGCCTGTACCGACGTCGTGTTTTCCAGCAGCGGGACGTCTACACCCACGCCCGCACCGACCCCGGGCTCCACGGCTACACCTGCGCCGACTCCCGGTTCCACCGCCGCACCCAGTCCGACGCCGGCACCTACCACGGCGCCTTCGGCTGCGGCGCCCGACGGCACCTGGGTCGGAGGCTATTATCCGAGCTGGTCGTACTGGCGGGTACATTCCAGCTTCATGGCCAATGCCGACAACCGGTCGCTCTCAGGCTTGAGATCGGGCAGGGGCACGTTCAAGATCGTCTCCGCCAGTGCGGCCAAGCCCCAGTATGTCACTTATGCCTTCCTGACGATCAAGACCAGCAAGAACAGCAACGCAGACGTCAGCTATGGCGGTTCCTCGATCAATTACCAGGGGGCCGCGAACGGCGCGGTGGTCGATGTCGACGAGTTGGTCGAACCGAACGTCGCCGCCCTGAACTACGCCTACCTGCAGGACTACGCGGCCCAGACCGGCGCCATCCCCATGGCTTCGGTCGGCGGCTGGAGCTACACCCAGCGTTTCACCGATTTCTACCAGGACTGGCTCGCCAATCCGCAGGTGCTGGATACCTTCGTCAACACCGCCGCGGCCTGGATGAAGAATCACGGCTTCAAGGGTCTCAGCATCGACTGGGAGTATCCCGGTTTCGGCCATAACGGCAGCCAGGATCAGGGCAAGCACCAGGGCGAGGGGGCTTTCTTCAACACCCTGATCAGCCGTCTGAGCACGAAGCTGGCTGCGCTGTCGCAGCAGGACGGCGTGCATTATTACCTGTCCGTGGCGGCTTCGGTGAATCCGTCCATCGCTCCGGGGGACAACGGCTCCATCGACTGGAAGACGGTCGCGCAGCAGATCGACTGGATTGATCTTATGGCTCTCGACGTCAGCGGCGAATTCAACGCGGGCGCGCAGGACGAGCAAGCGGTCGCAGGTTCCCAGGCGCCGCTGGACTACATCCAGAAGGCGTTGGATTTCTACATCGCCCAAGCCGGCGTGCCGTCCAGGAAGATCGTCCTGGGCGTACCGGCCTATGCCAGGCAGATGCTGGTGCAGGATCAGCCTGCTTCGGCCAACCAGTACGGCTTCGGCGGGTACATGAAATATCCTGGGGTCGACAATGTGTTCAATAACTTCCAGCGCAACTACTACGCCGCCGGAGCGCCATACAGCCAGGCGTTCACGGATTCGCCCAATCCGGAGGCCTATTATCCGGCCGGCGGCGCGGTGGACTTCACCGGAGTCTATCCGTATTCGTGCTTCACCAAACTGTTGAACCCGAGCGCGACCGTAGCAGTTGACTGCCCGATGATGCTGAACGCGACGCCGAACGGGATCGACAACCGTGGCCAGGGCGGCCAGACGCTGCCTTCGGACATCAAGGCGACCCAGGTCGGCGTCTACGACTGGCTGTACAGCCCGAGCCAGAGCGTGGTCCAGAACTTCTATGGCGGCAGCGGCTATTATCCGGCTTACCCCGTGTTCTCGCTGGAATCCAAACGCTCGCTGGATACCAAGATCGACCAGCTGGTGAGGCCGTACAACCTGGGCGGGGTGTGGTTCTGGGACTACACCCAGGATTCGGTGAACGATCCGAGCATGTCCCTGGTGGTCGAGGCGTACAACAAGCTGCGTTCGCCGGTTGCTAGCCCGACGCCTGCGCCGAGCGCAACGCCAGGTCCGACGGCCAGCCCAACCCCTGCGCCGACAGCGACGCCTAAGCCGACGGCGAGCCCGACGCCCGTACCGACAGCGACGCCTAAGCCGACGGCGAGCCCGACGCCCGCGCCGAGTGTGACGCCCATTCCGACGGTGAACCCGACGCCTGCACCGACTGCGACGCCGGGTCCGACCCCAACCTATCCGAAATATGTCGACGGCAAGGCATACGCGGTTGGAACCAAGGTCGTCGCGGTCGACGGCAACGTCTACCAGTGCAAGATCGCGGGCTGGTGTAGCACCGGTGGTTGGGCCTATGCGCCGTTCGTCGGGACCTACTGGAGTTCCGCCTGGACCAAGCTCACGAGCAACGGCACGCCCGATCTGACATCCGCCCAGCCCTATCAGAATGGCGTCGGCTACAAGGCGGGCGACATGGTCAAGGTAGGGAGCCGAGTGTACTACTGCAAGCAGCCCGGCTGGTGCGGCCAGGCGGCGTATGCGCCGGGTTCGAGCTATGGCTCTATGGCTTGGGGAAAGTTCTGAGCCTAGCCTGACGCCGGCCCGATAGGGTCTAAGCGATAGAGAATCCCCGTCGCTCTGCGGCGGGGATTTTTTATTTGGCGGAACCGAGCTCGGCGACGGCTTTTTCCAGTTTCTTCAGCCGGCTCCAGATTTCGTGCAGACGCGGCATCACCGCCATGTTCTTGAGGTATTGCTGCAGAGGCTGGGCGGGGCCGCCGGCGTACATGCCGGGCTGTTTGATGCTAGTGTTGAGGCCGGCGCGGTGCAGCAGCACGCTGTCGTCGGCGACCGTGATGTGGTCGATGGTGCCGGTCTGGCCGGTAGCGATGACGCGCTTGCCGAAACGGGTGGAGCCGGACAGCCCGGTATGGGCGCAAAGGATGCAGTCCTCCCCGATCTCGACGTTGTGGCCGAGGTGCACCAGCGCGTCGATGATGGTACCGCTGCGGACGCGGGTCGCGCCATAAGTGCCGCGGTCGATGGTGGTGTTGGCGCCGATCACCACGCGGTCTTCGATGATGACCTTGCCGGTGTGTGGAATGCGGTAATTGCGGCGCTGGGCGTCCTGGGCGAAGCCGAAGCCTTCCGAACCGATCACGCAGCCGGGTTTGAGAATGCAGCGGGCGCCGATCTCGCAGTCGATGCAGACGGTGACGCCGGGATGCAGCACGGTTTCCGCGCCGATCCTGGCGCCGCGTTCGATCACCGCATTCGCCATCAGCACCACGCTGCGGCCCAGCACGACATCGGCGCCGATCACCACGCCCGGACCGACGATGGCGTCGTCGGGCACTTCCACGCTGTCGTGGATCACGGCGGAAGGATGGATGCGCGGCCATTCGGTGTCGCGCACATCGCGGTCGGCGTAGGCCTGCTTGATGAGAGCGATGGCGAGGCGGACGTTGGGCGCGACCAGTACAGCCAGTTCCGGCGATTCGCCGAACTCGGCGGCGATGGCCGCCGTGGCGATGACGGCGGCAGGTTTGCGTTCGAGCACGTCGCTGACGTACTTAGGCTTGTCGATGAACACCAGATCGCCGGGAGCGCAGTCCTCGATCGGGGCGACCTGGGCGATGCTGGCATCGGGGCCGAGCCGGTTCGTGATCAGCCCTTCCGGCTGGAAGCGTTCGAAGATTTCCGAAACGGTGACGTGCATGGTGAGTCCTCTTCGATGGCCGGAAAGATTCGGGGTGAGTGCCGCCTAGGCGGCGAACAGCCGTTGCAGTTCGACGCCGGGTTCGGGCGCGCGCATGAAGGCCTCGCCGACCAGGAAGGCATGGACCCCGTGCCGGCGCATCAGGGCGACGTCCGGCGGCGCCAGGATGCCGCTTTCAGTGACCACCGTGCGGTCTTCCGGGACCAGAGGCAGCAGGTCCAGGGTGGTTTGGAGGCTGACGTCGAAGCTGCGCAGGTTGCGGTTGTTGATGCCGATCAGAGGTAGCTCCAGCGGCAGCGCGCGTTCGAGTTCGGCGCGATCGTGCACTTCCACCAGCACGTCCATGCCGAGCGAGGCGGCGAGCTGGGCCAGGTCGCGCATCTGCGCGTCGTCCAAAGCGGCGGCGATGAGCAGGATACAGTCCGCGCCGATCGCCCGCGCCTCGTAGACCTGGTAGGGATCGACCGTGAAGTCTTTGCGCAGCGCCGGTAGCGCACAGGCAGCGCGGGCCTGCTGCAAGTAGTCCTCGCAGCCCTGGAAGAAATCCCTGTCAGTCAGCACCGACAAACAGGCTGCGCCGCTCTCGGCATAGCTCTGCGCAATGGCGGCCGGGCGGAAATCTTCCCGGATTACGCCCTTGCTGGGCGAGGCCTTCTTGATCTCGGCGATCACGCCGGCCTGGCCGGCTTCGATCTTGGCCCGCAGAGAGCGGACGAAGCCGCGGACCGGATCGGCCTGCTCCGCTCGCTCGCGCATCTCGGTCAGCGGCACGGCTTTCGTGCGGTCGGCGATTTCCTCGGCTTTGCGGGCCAGGATCTTTTTCAGGATGTCGGGGGTATCGCTCATGGCGTTCAGTTCGCGGCGAATTGGCGTGACAGTGTGGCCAGCGCTTCCAGTTTGGCGCGGGCGGAGCCGTCGGCGATGGAGGCCTCGGCGCGGCGGACGCCGGCTTCCAGCGTATCGGTCACATCGGCGGCGTAAAGAGCCGCCCCGGCGTTCAGGGCGACGATGTCGCGGGCGGGGCCGGGTTTGTTGTCCAGCACGCCCTGCATCATCTTCAGGCTGGCGGCGACGGTTTCGATGGCGAGTTCGCTCAACGCCGCGCGTTGGAAGCCGAACTGCTCCGGTTGCACGTAATAGTTGGTGATAAGGCCGTTTTTCAGCTCGGCGACATGAGTGGGCGCGGCGATGCTGATTTCGTCCAGCCCGTCCTCGGCGTGGACGACCAGGACGTGCGAACTGCCCAGCTGCTGCAGCACCCGGGCGAGGCCTTCTACCCACTGATCGGTGTAGACGCCCACCAACTGGTTCGGTGCGCCGGCGGGATTGGTCAAGGGGCCGAGCAGGTTGAACAGGGTGCGGACGCCGAGTTCGCGGCGCGGCCCGATGGCATATTTCATCGCCCCGTGGTGGCGCTGGGCGAACAGAAAGCCGACGCCGAGCGTCTCGATACAGATCTTGACCTGATCCGGGGTGAGTTCGAGGTTGACCCCGGCGGCTTCCAGTACGTCGGCGCTGCCCGAGCGTCCGGACACCGAGCGGCTGCCGTGCTTGGCGACCCGCCCGCCGGCCGCCGCGACCACGAAGGCTGCGGTGGTGGAAATGTTGAAGGTCTTGCTGGCATCGCCCCCGGTGCCGCAGGTGTCGAGCAGGTGGGGGCCCGTGACCGGCACCTTGGTCGCCATTTCCCGCAGCACCTGGGCCGCGGCGGCCACTTCGTCGACGGTCTCGCCCTTGCAGCGCAGGGCGATCAGGAAGGCGCCGATCTGGGCAGGCGTGGCGCCGCCGCTCATGATCTTGCGCATCGCTGCGCGCATCGCGCTGGGGCTCAAGTCCTTGCCGGCCAGCAGAGTTTCCAGAATTTCGGAGATGTCCATGGGCATTACCGGTGCAGGAAGTTGCGGAGCAGGTCGTGGCCCTGCTCGGTCATGATCGATTCGGGATGGAACTGCACACCTTCGATGTCCAGCGTCTTGTGGCGCACGCCCATGATTTCCTCGATGGACCCGTCATCGTCCTCGGTCCAGGCTGTGACTTCCAGACAGTCGGGCAGGGTGGCTTGTTCGATCACCAGCGAATGGTAGCGGGTGGCCTGGAACGGGTTGCTCAGGCCGTGGAACACGCCGACGTCGCGGTGGCGTACCATCGACACCTTGCCGTGCATGATGCGCTTGGCGTGGATGATGTTGCCGCCGAAGGCGTGGCCGATGCTCTGGTGGCCGAGGCAGACCCCGAGGATGGGATAGCGTCCGGCGTAGCGGTGGATCGTCTCCACCGAGATGCCGGCTTCCTTCGGCGTGCAGGGGCCGGGCGAAATGACGATCTTGTCCGGGGCTATGCGCTCGATCTCCTCCACCGCGATCTGGTCGTTCCGTACCACCTGGACGTCCGCGCCCAGCTCGGCTAGGTACTGCACCAGGTTGTAGGTGAAGGAGTCGTAGTTGTCGATCATGAGGATGCGGGTGCTCATACGTTCTCGCCTCCTTCGATGCCGGCTTCGGCCATGGCGACCGCACGGAAAATGGCCCGGCCCTTGTTCATCGTTTCCTCCCATTCGCTGATAGGCACCGAGTCGTAGACGATGCCGGCGCCGGCCTGGATGTGGAGCTGGCCGTCCTTTATGACGGCAGTGCGGATGGCGATCGCCGTGTCCATGTTGCCGGACCAGCCGATGTAGCCCACCGCGCCGGAATAGACGCCGCGCTTGACCGGCTCCAGCTCGGCGATGATCTCCATGGCCCGGATCTTCGGCGCGCCGCTGACGGTGCCGGCGGGGAAGGTCGCCGCCAGTACGTCGTAGGCGTCCTTATCGGCCTGGAGCTTGCCGGTCACGTTGGAGACGATGTGCATGACGTGGGAATAGCGCTCCACGACCATTTTGTCGGTGAGGCGCACGCTGCCGGTCTCGGAAATCCGGCCGGTGTCGTTGCGGCCCAGGTCGATCAGCATCAGATGCTCGGCGATTTCCTTGGGATCGGCCAGGAGTTCCTGCTCCAGCGCCTGATCCTCTTCCGGGCTGCGGCCGCGGCGGCGGGTGCCGGCAATCGGCCGTACCGTCACGGTGCCGTCCTCCAGCCGCACCAGGATTTCCGGCGAGGAGCCGACCACATGGAAATCCCCCAGGTTGAGCTGGTACATGTAGGGCGAGGGGTTGAGGCAGCGCAGGGCGCGGTAGAGGTCCAAGGGCGAGGCGGCGTAGGGAATGCTCAGCCGCTGCGACAGCACCACCTGCATCACATCGCCTTCGACGATATAGCCCTTGACCCGCCGCACCGCGTTCTCGAAACCTTCCTGGGTAAAGCCGGAGACGAAATCGGTTTCATCCACAGTGCGCGGAGCCCGCGGCGCTGTGGTCGGAACCTGGCGGCCGCGCAGTTCCTGGACCAGCTCGTCGAGCCGGGCCTGGGCCTTCGCATAGGCTCGGGCCTCGTTCGGGTCGGCATGGACGATGACCAGCAGCTTGCCGGTAAGGTTGTCGAACACCAGCACTTCTTCCGACACCATTAAAAGGATGTCGGGTGAGCCGATCGGGTCGGGCTTGGCGGCGGCAAGACGCGGCTCGATGTAGCCCATGGTCTCGTAGCCGAAGTAGCCGACCAGGCCGCCGGTGAAGCGCGGCAGACCGTCGATGTCCGGCACCTTGAAGCGGGCGCCGTAGGCTTTGATCCATTCCAGCGGGTTTTCGGCTGTCAGAGTTTCTGTAGGAGTGCCGTTCTTCAGCACGGCGATGTTGTGGCCGTGCACCTCGATGCAGGTCCGGCAGGGTAGGCCGATGATGGAGTAGCGGCCCCATTGCTCGCCGCCGTGGACGGACTCGAACAGATAGGAATAAGGCCCGTCGGCGAGTTTGAGATAGGCGCTCAACGGGGTGTCAAGATCGGCCAGCACGCGCCGCGCCAGTGGGACGCGGTTGTAGCCTTGCGCGGCATAAGCCTGGAATTGTTCGGGGGTCATGAAAACCTCGGTCATCAACATGGAACGATAGGCGGCACAAGGCAGCCCTAGCGGTTAACTGTTTGGGTTCAGTCTGCGCTGCGCCATCGTTCGTGATGATTGAAGCCGAATAAAGCCGTCATGTCAGTCGTTTCAGTAAGGCGGGAAGCTCGCCGATCGAATCCAGAATGCCGTCTGCGCCCAGTTGTTCCGGTGTGGCGCCGGCTCCCCGGTAGCCGTAGGGCACGCACAGTATCGCATATCCGGCGGCGCGCGCGGCTTGCACGTCGTTGTGGGAGTCGCCGACCATCAGGCAGCGCTCGGGCGCGGCACCGAACCGCTCCGCCGTCTTCAGCAGTGGCAGCGGATCGGGCTTGATGCGCTCAAACTGGTCGCCGGAGCCGATGAAGTCGAGATATCCGGTCAGGCCGAGCTGTTCCAGCAGGGGGCCGGTGAAGCGGGACAGCTTATTGGTGATGACTGCCGTCGTATAGCCCTCGGCCTTCAGGCCACGGAGGCCTTCGAGCACGCCGGGAAACAGGCCGCCGCGCTCGCACAAATGCGCCTCGTGGAATTCCAGGAACAAGCGCATGCCCTCGGGGAAATCCTCGGGATCGGATTCCGGCCACATCTGCCCGGTTATCGCCCGTTTGATCAGCATGTCCGCGCCGTTGCCGATCCAGCCCCGCGCCCGCTCCAGGCCGGCCGGGGCATGGCCCAGCGACTCCAGCATGGCGTCTACCGCCTGCGCCAGATCGGGAGCGCTGTCGACCAGGGTGCCGTCGAGGTCGAAAGCGATCAGCTCGGGCCGGAAACCGATCATGTGCGGGCTTGGGCCAGTTCGCCGCGCAGGGCGCGGATGATGGAATCGTAGCGGTTCGGGTCGTCCGCCTGACCGGCGCCGAATACCGCCGAACCGGCGACGAAGGTATCGCAGCCCGCCGCCGCGATCTCGCGGATGTTCTTGGCGTTGACGCCGCCGTCGATCTCCAGCCTGATGTTGCGGCCGCTGGTGTCGATACGGCGGCGGCATTCGCGGATCTTGTCCAGCACGTAGGGGATGAAGGACTGGCCGCCGAAGCCGGGGTTGACCGACATCAGCAGGATCATGTCGAGCTTGTCCATGACGTGATCCAGATAGTTGAGCGGCGTCGCCGGATTGAACACCAGCCCAGCCTTGCAGCCCGAATCCTTGACGAGCTGCAGGCTGCGGTCGACGTGCTCGGAGGCTTCCGGATGGAAAGTGATGTAGCTGGCTCCGGCCTTGGCGAAATCGGGAATGATGCGGTCCACTGGCTTGACCATCAGGTGCACGTCGATCGGCGCCGTCACCCCGTGCTTGCGCAGAGCCTCGCACACCAGCGGGCCTATGGTCAGGTTGGGGACGTAGTGGTTGTCCATCACGTCGAAATGGACGATGTCGGCGCCCGACTTGAGGACGTTGTCCACTTCTTCGCCGAGGCGGGCGAAATCGGCGGAGAGAATCGAAGGGGCGATCCAGAATTCGTTCATGGCAAAAAGGTTCCTTGGGATTCAATCAAAAGCGTGCGCCGCGGGGGCGGTCAGGGCGGGTATTCTGGCATTTGGGGCGGATTCTGGGCAAGGCTGCGAACTTGGCGCTTCAGGAGGCGATTGAAAGCGCAACAAATCGCGCGCCGCGACGAAGGGCGCGCGATCAGATTGTCATCCAAAATGACCTTCCCCCGAAAAATAGTCTTCCAAGGGTAACGTAAAATCGAGTTACACATGGAGAGGAAGACGATGAAGAAGATACCGAAGCAGGAGTACACCGCCGAATTCAAGGAACTGGCGGTCAAGCG
>JAQTYA010000014.1 GCA_028688525.1 Methylococcus sp.
GGTGGATAATCGAGTACAACGAGCAGCGCCCTCATGACGCGCTAGGCCATCTGACGCCTAGCGAATATCGTCAACAAGCCGCCGGAAGTTCTACTTTTACGGTGTCCGCTTGACGGGGAAGCTTACGTTTGTGGTGACGGATCGCCAACATTGAGGACAGCTCGCACAACCTGACGCAGCAAGCCAGGGCGTAGCCCGGCACCCCGTCCAGTGCGGTAGGGCGCTGGCCTGGTCAATCCGACAATGCCTGTGCGGCGGAATTCGAGGAGCGTCAAGCTGCGCGCGGCGGGGCGCCTATCCCCTGGAGGCAAGCGAAGCCCATAGCACCACAGGCGCGGAGATGCGTGAGGGATTGAAGCCGAATGGCCGTGACGGCGAAGACGGCACGGGGCGCAGCCCGAAAGCCCGGCGGCGCGTTGCGCCGACACGCTCAATACTACATCGCCTATCTCACGACCGTGTGAATCTTCGGCGATGAGGCGATCTCATCGCCAAGTGGTCAGCAACTTCGATCCGCGATGAAGGCCGAGACCAACGAGGCTTTGGCCCTCACCAAAATTGCCGGCACAGCATTCCGACCGCTACCTCCTGGGTTTGCCCGTTCCACGGGACACGCTAAACATGCCATCACCTGTGCCGTGTTCAGTGCCGGCTTGGCGACTTCCGTTGATCTATTCGGGTGCTTCAGGCTGTTTGCAGTGACACCGACAGATGGAATCTCTGCCGATGAGGGAGCCGGCGAGATCATCACGATCGACGCATCCAGTTCCAAGCTCACGACCCGCCCATACCTGGAGGCGCTACCAACACCGCCGCCCGAGCGTAAGCAAAGGCCGTAGTATTCTGGCTGGGCTGTTCGGCTTCAATACCGGGCGCGGCAGTAGCCGCGCCCGGATTTTGGCATCCACCGGCCCCATGGCGAAACGGTCTTGAGCCGGTGCTGGCGTCATTCCTTCGTTTCGATGAGCCACCACACGGCCGCGGGCTACAGTCGCGAGCAAGGTGATGGAGTCAGGAAAGATGGCTGGACAGGCAACGGCCATCCCTGTGTGCCATCCGCACGGCAAGCGAAGCGCGCAGGCCCGGATCTGGAAGCCGGGCCGGAGGCGTCAGCCGAGCGGAGCGAGGGAACGATGGAAGTCCGAATGGGGCGAGACGCCGCAGGTGGCTCGATGCGCAGCACGACAGCGCGACCGGCCATGCCTTCTTGGCCGGGGACGCCTGGACTTCTTCAATACTCGATGAGCACCATGCCCAGAACGGACCTAGTGTCCAAGGCATCGGAAAGTTGGCTACGTTGCCGGGGTTGCGGTTGGTTTCTGGCTAAGCCGGAGCAGCCGGTTCGGCGGTCTTTGAGGGGCGCCAAGCATCGCGCGGCGGGGATAGCCCACAGGGCTTTCCCCTGGAGGCAAGCGAAGCGCGCAGCGCCCCCGTCAGGGGCGCGAAGGCATCAGACCGAGTCGTCAGAGCGCAGGCTGGATTCCGAAACCGGCATCCACGGCGAGGACGAGTTCAGCAGATAGCGCGCGCCGCGCGCGTACAGCCCCGAAGGCTCGGCAGGTCGGTAGAACCCGGTAACGCGGCGCCGGAACTGCAAGCCGGCATCGTTCGTGTAGATCACTGCGTCGCCGATATTGAAACGCAAGGGCTGACCATTCTCCGGTGCGAACGGCTTGAGCGTATCGTGCTGCGTCGTGATTTCGCTCATGTAGTCGTGATGGCTGCTCATGGCATTGATTTCCTGTGATGGTTGAGAAAGCGCATGGAGCGCCTTGCGGCGCTCCAAAAGCCGGGTCAGACGACGATCCGCCCGGCCAGCCGCGCGTCGCGCGCATAGGCGCTCAACCGCTTCTCGGCACGGAACGACAGGTCACGCTCGATCGGCAAGCCCAGCCCACCGCGCACAGTCGCCAGCTCGTCTAGGCTGACCCAGCCGATTTCCGGCATCCCCAAGCCGAGGTCGCAAAGACCGAAGGCGCGGTCATGGTCATCGGGATCAATCTCGGTCAGCAGCCAGGTCGCGCCGGCATCCGGCGTGAACAGCTTGACCACAGGGGCCGGATCGAAGTCGGGGTTTTCCAAAGATTCGCGGCCATTGGCCAGCAGCATCGCGCGCTGCTCGTCAGTGATGAGTGTGTTGTTCATGGTGAACTCCTGAAGATTGCCGGGCGGAATTGCCCGGAACCGTCGCCAGCACGGCGCAGCGCAAGCGGTCAGGGGTCGAAGACGGCCGCCAGGACGCCAGCGCGCAAGGCGCGCGCAGCCCTTGACGGCGAGAACGCCGTGATACGGTGAAGGGAACAGCAAGACCGCCTCACAACACCACCTACGCACACCTGCCCTCGGCAAGTGCACAGCACGCGCAGGCCCGCAAGGGACGAAGTTGCACCGCCGGACGCAGCAAAAAAGGGGGCCGGAGCCCCCCAGTGGTCAGAGCAGGCCACGCTCGGCAAATGACGTGGTGACCGCACATCCGACGACGATGTGATCCAACGTGCGTACCTCCACCAGCGCCAGTGCATCCTTGCCCCCCACGTCAAAGCCCTCTACGAGCGACTACTGGCCCGCGGCAAAAGCAAAATGGCCGCCCTTGGCGCTGCCATGCGCAAACTCGTCCACCTGTGTTTTGGTGTCCTCAAAACCAGAACACCCTATCAACCCAATTATGTCGTTCCAGCTTGACCGGAAAGACGGTATCTAAGGTCTCGACATAGCCATCGAAGGGTGCTGGCATTGGCATCAACGCGGGTTGCTCATGCTCCAGCATCTCGGCGACGGTCAACTCGCCATAGTCCGGGTGGCGAGTCTCGGCCCAGACCTGACGACAGCGCTCCTGCAACCAGGCATTCAGTTCGGCGAAACAGCCAAAACAGCGCTGACTGGCTTCTTGCCAGATACACCGGCGACTATCCTGGACGTTCTTCTCGACAACGCCTTCGCTCCGCGCCCCACGTCCCGGCCTGCATGCCGGGACGGCTGCGGCAGCGCAATGCATGCGTTGCGAAACCCTGCCTCGCCCCAGCCCGAGGCCACGTTGCAGAAATCGGTGTCGAACAGATAATGGGAAGCCATGGCCGCAAAACGGGCATTGACCAGCCGAGCCTTGCCCGGCTTAACCTTGTCCACGGCGGTCTTCATGTTGTCGTAAATGCCCCGCCGGGGGATACCGCCCAAGGCAGTGAAGCACCGGGTATGGGCATCGAACAACATCTCATGCCCTTGACTCGGATACGCCACCAGCATAAAGGCCCGGCTGGCGCACAGCTTCAGGTGGGCGACTTGGAGGCGGCGCCAGATTCCGCCAATCACCAGCCCTTCCTCGCTCCAGTCGAACTGGAACGCTTCACCCAAACCAAAAGTCAGCGGCACGAACGCCCGCGTGACCGATGGGTCGCCGCGCTTTCGCCAGTCCCGGACAAAGTCACTGACCAGCGTATAACCGCCCGTATAACCCGGGGCGCGAAGCTCGGCCAACAAGGCCTTGCCCGTACGCCGGTCCCGCTTCGGCTGCTGCGCATCACTCGCCAGCGCCCGTATCAGGACCTCTTCGTAGGCGCTTAACTTACCGGACTGGGTTGCCGGGAACGTGGGATCGTCGAGGGTCACTGAGACGTAGGGCCGTTCGGCCTTGCTGACTTTCTTCCACGCCACGCCGATGTCGTAGCATCGCTGATGGCCACCGCCGTGGCGCCTTGAAAGCGCTGCTCCGCGTTGATCAGGTCGAACCCCGTATAGCCACTCTCGTCGATGTGACAGCATTCCATGTCCGCCCCTCGCTTGCGTCACCGCCCGAGCAGCCCGGCGGCGGCATCCATCTGTTCGTGCTCGAAGGCCGGCGCGAAGTCATCCAGCTCGGCCGCACGCAATCCGACCTCCGGACCCAGCGCGACTTGGCGCCAGTTCGATACCGCGGCATGCACCTCGCCGAGCACGGCCAGAGCCTGTGCCTCGTCCAGCGCGAAATACGATGCGCGGGCCAGCAGCATCTGCACGTCGGTGATCGGACCATCGCGCTCGCTCAGCCAGGTCTTGGACTCCCTGTCTTTGTCCGGAAAGGGATTGATGTCGAAGGCTGGCGCCAGGTGCCACAGCCCGTGCGCCACGTGCAGGAATCCGTGGTTCTGCAGGTGATCGTCCACATTGGTAATCAGCAGGTTGAGCACCAGGCGGCGCCAAAGCTGGCGTACATCGTCGGTGGGTGCGTGGCCGTGGGAGCGGATGGCGTCAGCGATCTCTGTGTAGCTGCGATCATCATCGCGTGAGGCCTCCAGCAGCGATGCGGCCGACTGGTAGGGGATACGGCCGTCTTCGCTGTCGCGGTCAAACCGGCGGATGACCGCGACTGGCGCCTCGTCGCCCCTGTTACCCAACAAGACGATGCGCGCGGGCGCGGCATCGATGCCGGCCCGTGCTGCCAGCTTCAGGGCCAGGACCTCGCCGCGCGTGACGCTGCGGGTGTCGCCCACGCTGGGAAACTTGCCGATGGCCAGCCAGCCGTCCTCATCCACCATCGTGCACTTGGGCCGCAGCCCACCGAGCGACGTACCCTTGCCTTGCAGGTAGCGCAAATCCTCAGCCGATTCCTGCCCGCGTTCGACGGCGCAGCTGGCCTGGTAGATGTGCTCCAGCTCGATCAACGGCGGGGTGCTGCGTCGGCCTTTCACGACCGTCCTGAGCCACGTCCCATCTGCATCGCGTAGGCGCAGTGCGCCGACCCGGCTGAAGTCGTCGACCGCCAGCAGGTAGTCCAGCTCGGTGAGGGCCGGCAGTTCCGGATCGGCCCTGCGGCGCTTGGCATGATCACGAGCGATGATGCGCCGGCCCCAGGCATCCGGCGCGGTATCTGCGATCGCCCCATGGAACACGGAGTCATGGGGCGATGCGGCCTTATGCGGCTGGTGGCCCGGCATGAGCTGCAGGTCGGCCGACACGTTGAAGCACACCGGATTGGCCAGCCAGGCATTGTCATAGGCGAAGGCGCTGTTCTCGCGCCGGCCCTGCCGGACATAGATGAGCGAACCGACCGGCAGGCCCGCCTTGCCGATGCACAACTGGACCTGCTGACGGATCGGGGCGACTGCGGCCATCAGAGCGCTCCCGAGGTGCCGCCCGGTTTGCTGCGCACGCGTTTAGGCAAGCGCTCGTCCATCAGCGTCAGACCGATCTCGTCGCGAGAAGTGTCTAGCAGATGCTCCAGTACCTGGATTTCGCCGAAAACATGCAGCGCACGGGCGAAGAAGTGGATCGGCACGCGCACGTCACCTTTCTCCATGCGGCGCACGGTGGAAAGGGATGCCCCCATGCGCTCGGCCAGCGAAGCCTGCGAGATATGGCGGCGCCGGCGCGCCAGCGAAATGTCGTTGCCGAGCTTGCGGATGGCGCGCTCGACAGGCAGGGGGATCGGGGATTCCATGCTAATCGTTCCCAAGGGATGCCTAATGTTGGGTACAGGGTTCTGTCGGGACGATTATATAGATCGGTGCCAGATTTTTGCAATAAGTGCTCTCAATGGAGCATTTAACGCATAATCGGGTTCTGTCGAGAACCATATAGCGGCGGTTTTAGGTCGCTCCATGTGCTTCGGGCCAATGACTGGGACGGCGTTGCGCCATCAATCCGGTCGCACAGGAGTTTTCTTTCTCTGCTGCGTCTGAGTGAGGTGTTAATCAGCGTGCAAAACTGATCAGGGAGGCTGACGATTTCTTGGACTACCTGGAGGGTAGTTCATGTATTCATACGACGATCGGCTGCGTACCGTGCGGTTCTACATCAAGCTGGGCAAGCGCATCCGCTTGACCATTCGGCAGCTGGGTTATCCGACGAAGAACACGCTCAAGACCTAGTACCGAGAGTACGAGCAGTGGCACGACCTGCCTGCCGGCTACGCCCGGCGGGGATGGGCCGTATGGTTTTCCCCTGGAGGCAAGCGCAGCGCCTCAGACAAAGGTGCGCCGCCCGCTGGGACGACGCACCGAAGCCAGCGGCGCGATCAGCTCGCCACCGGCGCCACCATCGACTGCAACTGGTCGATTACACCGGACTCGACGAACACGCACGCCTGCTTGTCCTCGATCGGTACATTGAACAACTCGGCGAACACCGTGCGCCGCAGATGGGCCAGCCGGCCCGTCCGGTAGGCCTGTTCCGGCTTCATTCGCCCGCCGGCCTGCGAACCGCTGCGTTGCGGATCGCATTCGACCAGCGCGACGAAGCCATCATCGGACAGCTTCTGATGCTCGTGGCACAGACCCCATCCCATCGCCGTATGGTGCTCCATACTCGCGCGCAGGCGCTTGTCCAGCAGGATGGCGCCGGTATCGAACGCCTTGCCGCAGACCAGGCAAACGTGCTGTTCGAGGGAAACGTGTGATTTGTCGTTCATGACGATCTCTGGTTGCTCGGGCGGAATTGCCCGGAACCGTCGCCAGCACGGCGCAGCGCAAGCGGTCAGGGGTCGAAGACGGCCGCCAGGACGCCAGCGCGCAAGGCGCGCGCAGCCCTTGACGGCGAGAACGCCGTGATACGGTGAAGGGAACAGCAAGACCGCCTCACAACACCACCTACGCACACCTGCCCTCGGCAAGTGCGCAGCACGCGCAGGCCCGCAAGGGACGAAGTTGCACCGCCGGACGCAGCAAAAAGGGGGCCGGAGCCCCCCAGTGGTCAGAGCAGGCCACGCTCGGCAAATGACGTGGTGACCGCGCAGCCGACGACGATGTGATCCAACGTGCGTACCTCCACCAGCGCCAGTGCATCCTTGAGGCGGTGGGTCAGAACTTTGTCGGCCTGGCTCGGCTCGGGATTCCCGCTCGGATGGTTGTGCGAGAAGACCACCGCTGCCGCATTGAGCCGCAGTGCCTCCTTCACGACCTCGCGCGGATACACCGATGCCTGATCGATGGTGCCGCGGAACAGTTCCACGTACTCGATCAGCCGATGCTGACTGTCGAGGAACAGCGCCGCGAAAACCTCGTGCTCGAACCCGGCCAGCTTGGTGCGCAGATAGTCCTGGACCAGCGCCGGCGAAGTGAACAGCGTCCCGCGTGGGTTCTTATGGTCTATGACTTGGCGGGCCGCCTCCAGAATCTGGTCGGCAGTTGCCAGCAGGTAGCGCCCCTGCGCGTCACGCACCAGCAGCGAGGATTCAAGAAACAGAGAAAGTTGCGACATGATCGTGTTCCGGTTGCTCAGGCGAAATTGCCTGGAACCGGGTCCAGCAAGGCGCAGCGCAAGCAGTCACAGGGTCGAAGACGGCCGCTAGGACGCCAGCGCGCAAGGCGCGCGCAGCCCTTGACGGCGAGAACGCCGTGATACGGTGAAGGGAACAGCAAGACCGCCCACACCCCACCCGCAGAGATGAGGGATGGGCAAGCGCAGCGCGCAGGCCCTCAAGGGCCGGAGGCGTCAGGGATCAAAGCCGGATGGCCGCGACTCGGCACGAGGCCCGGGGCGTAGCCCACGAGCCCGACGGCGGAACGCCGGGACGGCATTAGTTTGATTGCCCGCTATTCCACAGGCGCAAATACCGAACCTCGGCCCGATCTCGGCACCATCTCGGTATATAGAGATTTTCGTCCGACGATGACAGTAAGCATTGGCCTCTTATCCCGACGCTTCGCTGATAAACGGTTCCATTCCGATCTATCGAGGCCAGAAGGACGAGGATGGTCTTCCGGATGAGTATGCCATTCGCCCAGATAGCGGATGGTTCCCTGACTCGCCGTCCATCGAGCAAGGGCAATGGCTTCGTGGCCAAACGGCATACGTTCGAACACGTTGCGTAATCGCTTGTCCCATACCGTGGGAACCGTTGCCTGCTCAATATGCATGTGGGCTCCGTGAACCGAGCCAAGCAGAAGGCCGCCAGCCTCACAGTCGGCATCACTGACCTGAATATGCTGACAGAAGGTCTCCAGTGTGGGCTCCGAGAAATGCAGCAGCGTCTTCCTGTCGTCGGTAGCCCAGGAACTCATGAATTGCATACAGGACATCCCCGGTCCCGCAGCGGATCGCAATCAGGCGTGACAAGTTGATGGGTGTGGTCGATCAGTCGAGTTCGTAACGCGGGGGAACAGACGCCATTGACCCAGTCAAGTGTCATCTCAGCACCCAGGCTGGCAGCGTGCACAGACACCGAAGCGGGGAATGGCACGTACAAGCCTTCGCATCCATGCCCCGCCAGGATTACGGGAAGAGGATCAATGGTGGAACGGAGTTCGCCCCTTCTATTGCTATGCCACAGACATCGATAGCACGCACCAGATGCGTTCGTCTTCAGGAGCGCACGGACAGCCGTTCCAGGCCCCTCGATCCAGACCGAAAGCATGGGCGTCGGAGGCGGGTAGTGGCCGCACAGCCAATGCCCGAGGGATTCTTCCCCGGTGGCATCTATGAGTAGGTCTAGCTCTCCCAATTGGGCTTGCCTGATATCCACCGGGAGGGCACGAATCTCGGCACCTGGCGCCAAGCGGCTGAGCTCTTTCGACATGGCCTCTGCTTTGTTCGCCAGCAGGTCCGGGAATCCCAGGCGATGACGCCCGAAGTTTTGTGGAAGAAGACAATCAAAATCCACCAGCGTAAGTTTTCCGCCGCATGTCCCGGCTCCAGCCTTGACCAGCATATCCGATAGATATCCGCCGATGGTGCCGCAACCCACAACCGCAATTTTCTTACCTGCAAGCGTCTTTGATTTAGGTATGTTCCGCTGGGCAAGATACCGATCGTCAATTCTGATCACCGAGACGGGCATCACCTTCAACCCATAGCACGAATCCCTGCGATCTGCGAGTTTGCTCTTCTTGACCGGACCCTGGCGGTCATACAGAACCACAAAGCCATAGGTCATCAACGGCGATTCGATGACGATCAGGACACCATTGGCCTTTTTCCTTTCCCCCTCCTTGATGCGCTCGTGAATCTTGCGCCGGCACCGAGGATCAAGGGTGCTTTGCCACGCAAACATATCACCAACTGTTTTAGGAGGCCAATGGCTGGTCAGAGGGCGGGGTTGAGCCCCCGTCTTTACCCGGTAAGTCAGCACCGTTCTATCGGTAACTTGGTAGCCAAGCGACGTCAGCTTCTTGGTTGTTCGATCTTCGTTGTCGGTGATAGACCACAAAGGATTCCCATTGGCCTGCGCGACTATGCAGTTCTGTCGACCTAAATCCTCACCTTGCATGTCAATGAAACAAAGCCAGCCGTGCCAATAGGCAAAGAACTCTTCCGTGAGATCTTCGACCATCTCCCCCTTTACGATCTGCCCGAATACGAGGGACGCACGTTGCAGGCACGCCAGTGACTGTCCGACTGGATCGTAGATATCCAGAACAACAGTGCCTTTGGCGAGATAGCAAAGCCCGCCATCTGAGCCAAGATGAGGAACCGCTGCGGGAAGCTCAGGAGGGATTTCCAGCAACCGGATGCGAGGTAAGTCGAAGAACGTGGGGTCGAGCTGCACTTCACAAGGGAAGTCCTTGTCCGATTTGGGTGGAATCAACCGCCCATGCAGTTTGATCCAGCCGTCATCCGTCTTGCCAACAAACTCAAAGTCTCGCTGCTTGAAGGCCTCGATCACGTCTGCGACCGCTGCGACGCTGCTCATCCAGCTTTCGTTCGCCCGACAAGTTCGCTCGGACCAGCTATTGCTGGGGCTGCGGCAATGGTGGCAGCGATGGATACTACCTTGACCCGATCCGGCTCGTTCGGAAAGCGAGGGCCGAATTCGCCACGCATCCAAAGACAAGCCTGTGAAGGGCTGCCGGCATCGGCTGCCCCGCGAAGCACCTTCTCGAATTCTTCGAACGCATTTGCAGCTTCTTCGACACCGGCTTTGCCTAGCCGCTCCGTGAGCGACTCAGACTCTTCCACGGGGTTGCTCACCCCAGCACGCAACCGGGCTGGCAGTGCAGCGACGACATCCAGTAAGGCGAGGTCATCACGCCGATCTCGCTTCTCAAAGAGCGGGGCGGCGGCTGCCATCAACAGAATGGAGGCTGGCCCACCGCTGGTCCACCTCCAATCGCGGAACGCCTTCAAGTAACGAACCACGCGGCGGAACTGCTCTCCCTTGGCATCCACTTCGCCCAGAAACCACTCTTTCACAGGCCTGGGGTCGGATGGCATCCAGTTGCATTCACGATGGGCCAGGAGCACCTTGTCGCGAGGCAATGCCGTCCATGCATCCCTCTCCGCTTTAATCACCGCGTCCATCACCGAATCAAAGCCATATCGCCTCATCGAGGCCTCTGCCAGGCTCACGAATTCTTGGTCGGGGATCGCGTACAGCGGGATGTCAATGTGGGCATACGCTGAAATGACGATGCGGATGCAAGTCGGCTTGTCAGTGACGAGCTTCCACTGTTTTTCCTCGACCAGCGGCTTCAAGGCCTCCTCCGCAGCGGTAAAAAAAACCGTGGTTGCGGTGCTAGGACGTTTCGTCTGCGAGACGAAACTCAATGGCAGATAGCAGCCATCATCGATATCCGCCTGCTGCGGTGGTTGTGCCGGGGAGTTCAGCGTCTTGTATGCCCACGAGCCTTGCGTGAAGAAGCGCGGTTGCGGAACGTCTTCCGTGTATCCGCTCGTTCTCAGCACGCGAGGGATGCCTGTGCGCAGACAGTTCCTGACATCATTGCGTGCGCTGGCGATCCAGGCGCGTTGCCCAGACGTCAGATCCAACTCGCCATGCATGCAGGATTCGTCATCAACAGTGGTGAAAAAAAGCGGGCTGAGGTTCAGCATACGGCCTCCGGAACATTCTTGTTGGGGCCGTGATAAAAGAGGGGGGCGCCGGCCTGGTGCGCTCGAAACGGTTGGAAAAGGGGATCGCCGAGCGCGCGCTGGGCCGCGTGGTTGCCTCGATTCTTGAGCGTGTTCGTAGCGCCAATAGAAACTCGATCCAGCGCTTTCACGTCCTTGCTCTGATCCGGCGTCGCCTTGTCATCGATCTGGAAGTAGTTGCTTCCCAACGACTGCCGCAGCATGTAGTCCACCGACGATTCCTGGGCTGAGATCACGAGGTCGAAGAGTCCCCCGCGCCACTTGCCGAACCCGCGGTCAAGGCTGGCGCCGCCGCGAACGGTCGCACCGATCGTCATCGTACCGATGGAGAGAACCCGAACCAGCGCATCCTGCTTCGGTGCCAGAAACGTATTGACTTCGTGCAACCCGAACAGGCCAGGGGCATTACCCACCAGTCCTCCATCCGCGAAGACACCGCGGTCGTTGCGCACTAGAGGAAAGTAGATGGGCGCGGCGGCAGTCGCCAACGCAACATCGACGATGCTCATGCGGTGATCCAACTCAAAGGAAGGATGGTGAGGCGTCTTGAAGAATTGCCCGCGACCCGTCGAGCAGTTGACGGCCGGCACGAGAACACGGTGCCTCAGGTCGCCTATCGTGGTTCCTTGGAAACGCTCAGTTAGCACTTCTCGCAATCCCGCCGAATCATGCTTTGCGGTCAGCCAGAACCCCAGAAGCCGCCGTGGAAGGCTGCGACAACCAAAAATGCGGCTACCTTCGTCTTCAAATAGTGCTTTAAGCTCGTGGGCCGGAATTTCCGCAGCCAGCCCCAAAGCCAGCATCCCTCCCGCCGATGTGCCGCAAATCAGATCAAAGTGCGAAGCAATAGGACGGCCCAACACAGTTTCGAGTTCTGCAAGAACTGTCGCCGTGTATAGGCCGCGATAACCGCCCCCTGAAAGGGCGAGCACATGGTAGGTAGGGATGCCCGTCATGGCACTTCAGCCCTTCGGCGGGAAGGGGTCGTATCCGTGACTATCCTTGTCACGGATACGGCCATCCGGACGATGGATGACGAGTTCGGACTGCTGGTTGCGTGCAATGTCCCTTGCTGCGTCAATCGCCTGTTGCTGCGTGTCATGCACGGAGGTTGCCCGCTGATTGCCGGCGCCCTTGACGGCCCAACCGTCCTGGTGAGGGACAACATGCTGATTCTTGCCTGCCATGATTGCTCTCCTACAGTGGAATTATCAAAGCCCCAGCCGCTCGACTGGGTTGTCAATGGCCGCCCGCTGTAGCACAATTCGTTGCTCACGCAGACAACAGGAAGGCCAAGCCAATCCAACCTGGAGCAATTATAAAACCTACGCCTGTTGTCCGGCCAGACAACAATGTATCAGAGCACGTGCGTCGGTGCAACTGGCATCCGGCGTGTACCTTTGAAGATCAACCGGATGTGGAGGAGCAACAGAGCGCTTGCCCCCTCCTCCCGCAATCGCAAGGACAATACTCATGCCGCAAACAGGCCTAGGCGTGGCCCTCAAGACACTACGCGAACGCAGAACCCTTTCCCTGCGTGAAATTGGCCAGCTATCGTCAGTTGATCATGCTTATGTCTACCGCCTCGAAACAGGCGAGAAGACAAACCCATCCCAAGACTTGGTTGAGAAGCTGTTGAGAGTTCTCAAGCCGGGAGAAAGAGATACAGCACTTGTGATATGGCTGGTTGACCATGCTGACGCTGATCCCAGCCTTGTTGAATTCGTGCTACTCGATCCCTCGATTAGCATCGATATTTTTTCGGCCGCAGCTGGAGTCAGGCATCGGGGAAATAAAAGGCCTGACCCCGCGACACTGATCGCTCGAATCAAAAAGGCCTTCGCCGAGGACGAGGACGACTGAACATGGACGAAGCGGATGTCAGACAGAAAGCGCGAGCCTTTATTTCGAAGGTCAATGTGTCGGGCATCCGGGCAGACCTGACGCCATATGTGACCGCAGCCAATGCCAAGGTCAAGAAGGATGCGCTAGGCGAAGGGGAGTCTGGCTACACAATCACCAAGCCGAACGGGAAGCACGTCATCACGGTGAACTCTCTGGAGACGGAAGAACGCCAGCGCTTCACTATCTGCCATGAGATAGCGCATATCGTGCTCGAACTGAAGTCGAGTCACGAAGAAGTGCCGTCCTGGTCCTTTGCCAAGCGGCACCCGAACGAAATCGCTTGTGACACGTTCGCCGCTGAGTTGTTGATGCCGTATCAGCAATGGCTGTCGCTTGTGCCCAAGGAAGAGCCTTCGTTGGAGCTTATCCAGCGCATGGCTGACTTGTTCGGCACATCATTCCCTGCCGCGGCGTCGCGGTTCGCTTGCCTCAGCGACATGCCGTGTGCCTTCGTCACCATGGAGCGCGGAGCAGTGCGTTACGCAGCACGCTCTACTAGCTTGCGACAGGCTGGAGCATGGATATCTCCCAAATCCATCATCCCGGTCGGCTCCGTGGCTCACCGCCTCCGATCTTCAGGTATCAGTGCCGCCGAAACGAATGAGGTTTCACAAGACATCTGGATCGACAACTGGGAAAAGGGGCTCAACCTCTGGGAGCTTTCCAGACACTACGCACGCGCCGACACCACTACCTCGCTGTTGTGGTTCGACAGCGACGACTTACCTGAGGTCGAAATGAATCGCTTCGGTGCGCGCGTCGAGGACGATGGCGGCTTGGCTGAACTTACGGGACAACTACCGTGGCCAGGGCGGAGCAAGCGCCGTTAGCGAAACCTGGCAGCCTCACGTCGGACGCCCGCTATGGTTTGCGCATCCTGGGAGGCTCGATCTGCCCGATTCCAACAAGCGCCGAGCGTTTTCAAGTTCCTTTTCAGCGATTCTGCGCCGGCAGCATTGTCCGATAGTTCGCCGCCATGACTTTGTTGGGCAAGCTTTCCAGTGCATAGCGAGCCAGGGCGTGGCCCTTGTTTGCACAGAGAATCAGGCCCACGGGTGGCTTTTCATCGGGAAAGGCCCAACGCTCCTTGGTGTAGCTGCAATACAGGTGCATGTGACCCACATCGGCGTGGGTCAGACTGCCGAGCTTCAAGTCGATAATGACCAGGCAGCGCAGTCAACGATGAAAGAACAGCATACAGTAAATCCATCCGATACCAAGCCTGGTCGATGCACAGCCTCCGCTGCCGTTCGATGAAGGCAGCCCCCTCGCCGAGTTCGAGTAGGAAGTCCTCCAGCCTCGCGCCGCACCGGGACTCGGTTTCGTAGAACCTGCGGGCGTGATCGTTCTTGACCGATAGCAACCGGACATAGGCCGACCAGGGCAGTGTGAACGCCGGTGCCAGTTCGGACAGGCTCGATTTCTCAGACAGTTTCTGGAAAATCAAGGATCGAGGGTATGCTAGGAAGAGGCGCCGCATGTTCTCCAGGTTGTTGACGCCAAGCCGACGCCCGAACCGGCTGGTCAGGTCGGGAGACTGGCGGGCGATCAACTGTTCGCCATATCCTGCACGCTTCTTGTCCAGTTGCTCGGCTTCGACAACCCGGCGACCAATCTCTCAATAGCTGGTAGTCATCAGTGCATTGATGCTGCGCTCTGCATCGAGTAGTTCCACGATGCCGGCTTAGCCGGCCAGAAATGCAGTGGGAGCCTCCTCCATCTCCGCAGGGCGTTGCGCCTCGGTAATCGTTTTGCGGCGGTTGGCCACCAATTCAGCTGCTTAGTGCACAGGGTCATCCTTGGTGTGGACGTAACGCATGAGCATCACCACGGTCTTGTGTGCCGTTAGCGCTAAGTCAACCTTGACCGGGATGTCCGGATTGGAGATGTCCGTAGCCGATTGATTGCAGATGCCTTGTGTACCCACGTGGTAGTTCGGGTTGCTTTGAGCGCACAGCTCCAGCCGCCGTAATACTCGCCTGTGGTCGGGTGCTATCCCAGATGGCGAGGGGACGGCAGTACATAGAGGTAGTCTTCCTGTCTTGGCGCCGTTGAAAGCAGCCGGTAGGCTTCCTCGCTCATGCCATCGGTTTTGCTATCGGACCAGACCACGCGCCAATTGTCCAGATATCGCAAGGTACTAAACCTCATCGGCCCTTACCTTAACTCATTCGTTCAACGCCTCTGCAACAGCCCGCTGAAACACCACCTCGTCCGGCTCGATGCCGGTCCATTGTTCGAAAATCTGCATCGCCAGCTGCACCAGCATGTCGACGCCGTCGACGATGGGGCATCCTTTGTCTCGCGCCATCGCCAAGAACGGTGTAATGCGAGGGTTGGTGATCACGTCCACCACAGTCAGGCTGCTCGGAATGCTTTCCCAGTCCACCGGAACTCGCTCCAACTCGGGGGCGCAGCCAAGGTGGGTCGCGTTCAGGAGGATCTGCGTGCCCTCGGGAATAACTATGTCACTTGTCCAACGCCGCCATTCTGCCGGAACCCCTGAAGCTTTTTGCACAAGATGGGCAACTTCCACACCCTGAGCTTCACGGCGGGTGATCAGGGTGAGGTGCGATGCCCCCGCCCAGGCCAGTTCCATGGCCATGGCCCGCCCTGCTCCACCGGCACCCAGCATCGCGACCCGCTTTCCTCTGATCGGGGTCACCTTCTCGATCGCTTTGACGACACCCTTCCCATCGTTATTGTGGCCAACCCAGCGGCCGCCTTCCACAGTCAGGTAATTGGCGGCGCCTATCGCCCGCACGTCGTCATCCAAGGCATCAAGATACGGGAGGCACGCGACCTTGTAGGGGACGGTGACACATGCACCGGCAAACCCCAGGGCCTTGACCCCGGCCACGGCGGCCGCGAGTTCGCCTTCCGAGGCGACATCGCATTTCCAGAACTGCCACGGAAGACCATAGTGCGCGTAGACGGCGTCGAACATCCGGTCGATGGGGTTTTCGGCCACGGGGTGACCGAGCATCCCCGTCATTTGCTTTTGCGGAGGAAAAATCGTGTGAGACAAGCTTGGTATCCTCTGGCGGTGAGCGGGTGCTTGGAAAAAAGTGTCACAAGTTGTGACACTTTTCTGAAGTGCGATCTAGATCAATGTGTCACAACTTGTGACACTTTCCCTTTTCCTGAGACCAGCGCCTGTACGAATTGCTGCAATTCGATTTCCTGTTGATCGGAAAGCACGCCGGCTTGTAATTTGACGACGAATTGGCGGGTATCGCGAACGATGGTGCCTACGCGTTTGCCGGCTTGGGAAATGTCGGTGACCTGGCGGTCAGAGATGATGCCTTCTTGCTCACGCGCCGTGAGAATTTTACCGAGATGGACTGGAAATTTAGTTTGATCCAGTTCGCCGTCTTCCAG
Source organism: Methylococcus sp. (assembly GCA_028688525.1). Classification (GTDB taxonomy): domain Bacteria; phylum Pseudomonadota; class Gammaproteobacteria; order Methylococcales; family Methylococcaceae; genus Methylococcus. The sequence goes on from JAQTYA010000014.1 coordinate 16,066, forward strand.
CAGTTGCCAGCAGTGCATCAGACATTCGTCGATGACGGCTTCGGTGTGGACGCCTTTTTGGCGAATTTCTCCCAGAGTGCGTTTGATTCCTTCCGCCGCGCTGCGTGCGAGAAGCCGTGGGTTGGCGTCCAATCGAGTGCGAATCGCAGGGGGCAGTTCTTCGAAGGCGAAAAACCGGTACATGTCTTGTCTTGCTAGGCCTAAGGCTTCGGCTAGGCGTTTTTTAGTGGGAAACAAGTCTTCAACTTGGCGCAGGGCCTTGCCGATCTCGTAGTCGGAAAGGTCCTGGCGGTCGATATTCTCTGCCAGCGCGTAAATGGCCATGTCGCTGTCTTCGGTCTGGCCGACCAGGGATTCGATGCTGTTCTTGCCGAGGAGCTTGTGGGCGCGCCAACGACGCTCGCCGGCGATGATCTGGTAGCGTTCGCCCACAGGCCGTACGGTAATGGGCTGTATCAGGCCGGCTTCGGCGATGGAGTGTGCGAGGGCCTCGATTTCGTCTTGGGGAAAAATCCGCCGCGGCTGATAAGGATTGGGATCGATGGCCTCGACCGGAATCATGATGTGGGTCCGGCCATAGTCGACGACGGTCTCTTGTTGAGCGGAAGCATGCCGATGGGTATTGGCCGCCAGTTTTTCGGCCAGCATGGCTTTGATGTTCTTACTCATCGTTGGACTCCTTGCCGTTCAGTTTGAGTTCGGCGGCAAGCAAAGCCGCGAGCTGTTTGAATTCCCGTGTCACTTTGGCGGTTCGGTCCATGCCGTGCAGGCTGGTTTGTGCCATCGCCGCCTGGTTGACCTTGGTGCTGGTGGGGATCCGTACCGGCAGGAGTTTGCCTATTTGCTCCTGTGCGGTTCCTTCGATCAGCTTGCAGACGGTTTGCCGTTCGTCGTGCTTGATCAAAAGTGCGCCCAGGAGTTGAAGTCCGGGATTGATGCGGCGAATCTTGGAGACGTGCTTCATCAGGTCGGTGACCCCGTACATGCCGTATTGAGAACCGGATTCGATGGGAATGATGAGGTGGGTTGCCGCCGCGAGTGCATTGCTGGTGAGGAGTTTCAAGCTGGGTGGACAATCGATCAGGATCACGTCGTATACCCCCATCAGCGGAGAAAGCTTGTCGCGCAGTTCTTCCGAAGGCCGGGGGGTTCCGTCTTTCAGATCGTCCTCCGATTTGCCCAGATTGAGCGAGCCGTACATCAAGGAAACGCCGGGAATATGCGTTTCCTCGTGTATGGCCAGCGGCAGTTTTTCCGTTTCGGAAAGCAGCAATTCGGCGCAGGTGACGGTGACTTCGCTGGGATGTTTCTTGCCGATGTGGAGGCTGGCGTTGGACTGTGGATCGAGATCCACGACCAAAACGGACAAGTTCATCCTGCCGAATTCCGCGGCAAGATTGACGACCGTTGTCGTTTTGCCGCAGCCTCCTTTATGGTTGGCGACAGCGATGATTCGGGTGGGGGTAGCTGATGCCATGCGTGTCTGATCGCCTCGTTTTTCGTGTTCGATTGGAAGATTGCACGAAGGAGGCGGTGGAAGTCAAGTATTTTGGTATTGAACCGGCATGGGTGCCGAGAAGTGGAGAGGAATTTCTTCCTTGATCGGTGATTTGTTGTAATGTGAGCGTATTTCTACATTCTCCTTCTGTACCCCGGATGACTGGGAATTCATTGATCGACTCGAGGCGAACAGGTATGAAGATTGGCGGTATGGCGTCCCGGATATTGGCAGGGCTCGGTGCGGCGTTGTTCCTTTCGCCGGTTTTGGCAGATCTGGGTGATGGTAAGGGTTTTTTTGTATCGGATGAAGTTGTGGCAAGAGATGTGGTTATTTCTGCTTGCATGGATGTGACTGAGCAAACTCCTGTGCAGGAATTTATATCGAAATGCGCCCATTATATTTTAAGTTCTTCATGTCGGATTTACGTAGAGACCCCCTGTGTGGCTGGGAGAGAAGATGCTTTCGGTAGAGGTGAGTTAGAGTTTCTTAAAGAGGGATTGAGAGATTTAGGATTTGAACCAGTGGAAAGTAAAAGTGTGGTGGCATCTGACTTTGCTGATAAAGGTGCTATGTATGATAGCTTTTATCTTTCAGGAAGTGGTCAAAATAGATTTTGCAGCCCTTCGAGTGACGATGTTGTTTCTAGCCCTCCATTTTTGAATCCAGGCAATGAATATGCGCCATATACTTTACATTGGACGAAAAGAAATGGAAAAATAGAGGCGCAAATTCTTGTGTCTTTTCGGTTCAACTCACATGTAGGTAAAATTCCAGCAAATGCTTCGAGTGCCCACTCAGCTTCAGGTGCAGACTGGTTAGATATTTTTACGAAATTTCATAACAATTTAGTAAAATGCCATAAAGATGATAGCCCCCCACTTTCTAATGAAATAAAAGACTATGATGCAGATGATAAAAAAGATATGCTCGAGACGCAAGCCCAGTACATTGATAAGATTCCCGGGGCTTTAGATAAAGCAAAATTGGTTGCAAGGCTCCGTCAAGTTATGGAGTATACCGACGATCAGAATCACTCCCCGGCCGCAACGGCCAAACCTTTGGACCGTTTCATTCCCAAAGACCCCGCTGGGAACTACGCCGGCACTCCCTGCGAACCCTTCACCCAGCCGGTACCCGAAGATGGCAGCGCCATCTACGGCAACGACTCCATCGTCGTCTACGGCAAACGCGCCTACCGCTGCGAAGCCCAGGGCGACCGCAAGCGCTGGACCCTCTACGGCCCCCGCGAAAAGCTGGGCAAGGATTGGAAGAATTACGAAGCGGCTCGGCTGGAGCAGTGAGGAGTTTGGCGCGAGGTCGCGTGCTTACAAGGCGGAGAGCAAGATTAATACTTAAAGGGTTAATAGAAGATTAAAGATTAAGGATGAATAAATTGCTGAATTTATGGAAGAAAATCGCTTTTGTGGCGTCCTATTCCTCCCATTGCGGAGCGCGTGACGAGGGCTTCGTTCCGACTCGCGTGCCACACCTACCGAAAAAGCAGCGACCCGCGCCCTATACCTACCCAAGATTCAGGGAGATGCGTGCTATGCCTACCGATGAAAGCTTCAACCGCGCTCTATACCTACCAGATCCTGGGTCGGCGATCTGTGGATAAGTCGCATCCGCGCGCTATCCCTACCGCAAGGCGCGCGCTATGCCTACCGGAATTGCCTCGACCCGCGTGCTAAGCCTACTGAAGCACTCCGGTTCGGGTGTCGCCGATTGCCACTCGCGCCTTATACCTACCGGGTTTGCGGGCCAGCTCGGCTAAACTTTGCGGACAAGCTCGCCTAAGTGATTGAAAGCAGGTGTTCCGTTTCGAATGACAGGCTTAACCCGCGCGCTATACCTACCGATGAAATGCACATTGCCCGCACCGAGGGCGCGGCTGCCGGTTCGATTCGTCCTTCTTTTTCGTCTGAAAGCGACAGCTATTCGTGCCAGGCGCGCGCTATTCCTACCGGTAGGCCTACCGTAATGCATTGAAAGCACGATGAAGTTACCGAGAAGACTGAGCCCCTACGTCACCCGCGTCCTATACCTACTGGCCTGAGGGCGCATTGGAGAAACCGGCCTCTGTGAAGCAAGAAGTCAGTTTTGAACCTGTGCAGGCAAGTTTGAATCGGTCTCACGGAACGCTGTCATTGCTTCCTGCACCCGCGAATGCAGCCCCGGCAAGTCTTTGTGGATCGTTTTCCAGACGATTTCCAGGTCCACTTTGAAGTAGCCATGGGCGACGGCGTTGCGCATCTGGTAGGCAAACGCCAGGGGCAGTTCCGGATGGGTTGTCGCGAATTCCTGGTAGTGTGTTTCGATGTTATGGCTGGCCTCGCCGATGATCTCGAGGTTACGGATCACTGCGTCCTGGGCCATAGAATTTTCCAAGAAAGCCACTTCGTCCATATCCTCAGTGTAGCGATGAATACGCTCGATAGCTTCGAGGATGTGGGTCAAATAATCAGTCAGGCGTTGTTTGTCGCGGCTCATACCGGCACCGCTTCGGCAAGAACAGTCGCCCGGAATTTCTCCGGTAAAGCCTTCGGGGTCAGTACGTCCACAGGGACGTCCAGCAGTTGTAGCAGCTCGTGGCGGATGGCGCCGATGTCGAAGAGGGTCGTTTCCGGGGTCGGGTCGATCAGGATGTCCAGATCGCTGTCTTCGGTGTCGTCGCCGTGGACAACGGAACCGAAGACGCGGGGGTTGCAGGCGTGGTGGGATTCCACTATGCGCCGGATATCTGCGCGATGGACGGTAAGCGCTTGGGAGGGTTTCATTGCAACAGCGGCTCCACAGAGCACTCAAGCCTTGTCTGTCATTGATTGGCTTTCACCAAGTTGACCGAGGCATCGGTGAGCCGTTTGTTGGAGGCTTTCATCTCCTTCACGAATTGAGGCGTGGGGAAGAGCTGGTAGATGACTTCCACCACTTTTCCGCGGGCCGCCGTGATGGCGTTTTTCTGCACTTCGCGGAGTACTTGGCAGGCGGTGAGCTGGGCCAGGGCTTCGTCCACGTCGCGGATGTTGTCGCGCTCGCGTCCCCGATTCAGCAGGTTGCTGTCGCGTTTGATGGTCGAATAGCGCATTTCGAACGGGTTGGAGGCGACGCCGGCGAAGGTGAACTTGATCGAAAGCTGTTTGTGGATCCAGCGCGCCAGCTGGGTAGACAGGCCCATCATGGTGACGTAGTTGAACTGCCGGTAGGTCACTCGGTCGATGCTCTGGGTAACCAAGGGATGAACCTGGGCGACCCAGCGCGCACCGGGGTCTTGGACCAGCTTTTTCTTGGTGACGGCCGCCAGAGTGGGCAGGTAGTTGGCGGCAACGAAGGATTCGCCACGGCCTTCGCCGACCCTGAGTTCGATATGGCTCTTCTGCAGGATAGTCAGGCTGCGGATGATTTCCTGGAAGGAGCGCGTGTGTCCACGGGCCGCCAGTTCTTCGCGCAGTTCGTAGAGCGAGAAGGCGACGCCGCTACGCGCCTTTTCCTGTTCGAAAAAGCCCTGGTTTTGGCGCGCCGCGAGCTTGCGCAAGGCGTCTTCGACCAGCTCTTCGTTGGCGCTAGGGTAGTAGGCCAACACGCCTTCGTCGTCTTCGATGATGGCGGGCTGGATCTTCGCCGTATAGGACTGGCCCCGGTATTCGAACTGTATGTTCAGCAGTGGCAGATTGCCGGAGGGGTCGCGCCGCTTGTTCATCTCCTGCCGGGAAATGGAATAGCGGGGCACGCTGTCCCAGATGTCGATGGTGTTGGATAGGCGGTCGCGCTCGCTAACGCCGTTGCAAATGAACATCTGGAACAAATCCAGTTGCGCATTCTTATAGGCGCTGGGATCGATTTTGATCACTGAGGAACTCCGCCGGTTTTTCGGCGGTTTCGGCAGATCCTCCAGTGAGGACAGGGGAGGGGTGTCGGTCGCCACATCCGTTGTTGCGCCGGTCGTCCTGGTTTTCTTGGTCATCGGCCCAGCCTGAGTCAAAGTCGAGAGGTGTTCAAGGGGGATTCCCCGCGCGGACGCGCTTGCCGGGGTTCGTATAACGAAGCAGTTTACCCATGTCGGAGAGGCCTAAGAAGGGGTGTGGCTACAGTCACGGTGGCTTTCAACGGGACTCCGGGCGGGGCGTCGACTAACCTAAACGCCGCCATGTTCTGCCGGTCGCAAAACGACATAATCTTGGCTTAGAGCTGACGAATCTCCTCCTGCTGACGGTTGAACAGGCTGCCGTGCACTACGCGCCAAGTCAGCCTCAAAAGAAACACCAATAGAAATCTGAAATACATTGCAAATTTATCTCAAACATGCATAAATTTTGATTATTATCTAGTTCTTTGGTGAATAAAATGCTAGTTGAGTTCCGCGTCAAGAACTTCCGCAGCTTCCGTGATGAGCAGGTGCTTAGTTTTGTGGCCTCCACCGACAAGACCCTGCTAGACACGCATGCCTTCATTACTGGTCTGAAGGCAGCTCCTCACCTGCTTAAGAGTGCGGTGGTCTATGGCGCGAATGCCTGCGGCAAGTCTAATCTCATCAAGGCTCTACAGTACATGCGCGGCGTGGTGTTGGAGTCGGCGGGGCTGCCACCAGGGCATGCTTTTGGTCGGCTCCAACCCTTCAAGCTGGATACCACCTCGGCTAGCCGGCCCACCGAGTTCGAAGTTACCTTCCTCTTGGAGGGAGTGCGCTACCAGTACGGCTTTGCTATCACCGCGCAGCGCATCGTCAGCGAGCACCTGTTGGTCTACAAGGCATTCAAGCCCCAGCGCTGGTTTGATCGCCATTTCGATGGGGACAGCAGCAAAGATGTGTACGACTTCGGCCCCAGCCTGAAGGGTGCCAAGAACCTATGGGAAGGTGCTACCCGGCCCAATGCCCTGTTTCTGTCGATGGCTGTGCAGCTCAATAGCGAAGCCCTGAGGCCCGTGTTCGATTGGTTTGCCAATCGACTCGTGATCTTCAACGAACACTCACCATTGTCGCCGCAGTTCTCGGTGCAGATGCTCAAGCAGGAGGCGCAGCGTAAGGCCATCTGTGATTTTCTGCGTGCGGTAGACATCAGTATTGCCGATATCGAAGTGGCGACCAAGCAGGCTATTATTCGCAGCATTCGCTTCGATCTGACCACCGGCAAACAGGAAGAAGAAGTGGGTGAGCAAGCCATCGATGAAGTGAAGTTCCATCACGTCACCGAGCACGGCAAAGCCATTTTTGACTTGGCGGATGAATCCAGCGGTACCCGCAACCTATTGTTCCTCACCGGGCCGATCCTGGACATTCTGAGCAAGGGGCTTACGCTGGTGGTGGACGAATTGGATACCAGCCTGCACACCTTACTGGTGCAGGCATTGGTGCGACTGTTTCACCGGCCCGATACCAATACTGGCGGTGCGCAACTGGTGTTCACCACGCACGACACCTCGTTGCTCGATGCCTACGGCCTGTTCCGTCGTGATCAGATCTGGTTTGTCGAGAAGAAGCCGGATCAAAGTTCAACGCTTTACCCACTGCTCGACTTTAGCCCACGGAAGAACGAAGCGCTGGAGCGTGGCTACTTGCAAGGTCGCTACGGCGCTCTGCCTTTCCTGCGGAGTCAGGCGTTCGAGGTGAATCGCTGATGGGGCGCGACAATCAGCCCAAGGCCCGACAACTGGCCCGGCGTGAGCAGAAGGAGGCTTGTCGCGCTGGATACGCTCGCATCCTGATCGTCTCGGAAGGCAGCAAGACCGAGCCGCTGTACTTCCAGGACATCCGCGCCGCCTATCAACTGCATTCGGCGAACGTAGAGGTGCAACCCAGCCAGCTTGGCACCGCCCCGATTCAAGTGGTGAAGTATGCGCGCCAGTTGTTCGAGATGGGCGACCTGCACAAGGGCATCCGCCCCCGCATCTTTGATCAGGTTTATGCCGTGTTCGACCGTGACGACCACGTTAGTTATTTCGATGCCTTGAGCCTAGCCGGTTCGCTGGATGGCAAACTGAAGAACGATGCCAAGCAAGCGGTCAGTTTCAAGGCCATTGCCTCGGTGCCAAGCTTTGAGTTATGGCTATTACTGCATTATGAGAACATTCAGTCGCCGATCTCCCGCGACGAGGTGATGTGCCGCCTGAAACAACACATTCCGGGCTACGAAAAAGGCACGGGCGGCGCTTTTGCCATCACTCGCGACCGGCTGGAGATAGCCTCGCAAAGGGCACAAGCCTTGGCTGCGTACTTCGATGCCTACGCGGCCCCTGAACCCTATACTGCCATTGCCGATCTGGTAAGTTTACTGACCACGCTGCGCGGCTGAGTAAGCCACTTCTTGTAGCTGCATAGCGTTCCTGCTTGCCTGCGCTCTAGCTAACCTATGACTACAGCCACATGACCTAAGTCGCAAGATGAGCGTTCAAGTATCTAAGTCTCAATTCAAGGTGAAAGTCTTGGAGTTTTTCCGCCAGGTTGAACTCACCGGTGAGCCAGTAGTGGTGACAGACCACGGCCAGCCTAAGCTGGAGGATCGGCCCTAACAGCCCCGCATCCGCGACCCGCTGGAGGTGCTGCGCTACGACAAGCCGACCGCGCCGGTGGCCGAAAACGACTGGGAGGCGTGTGAGTGATCGTTCTGGACGCGCATGTGCTGCTTTGGTGGGCATCCGGGGATCAAGCGCAACTCTCGGCGGCAGCCTCGCAGGCAATCGCGGGCGAATTGAATGGCGGCCAGATTGTCGTCTCGTCCATTTCTTTGTGGGAGTTGGCTATGCTGGTCGCCAAAGACCGGGTAGCGATTTCGATGGATATCGAGGCCTGGCTGTCGGTCGTAAGCGAGATCGAGGCGGTCCGCTTCATGCCGGTGGATAATGAAATCGCCGTGAAAAGTGTTGAACTGCCGGGCGAATTTCATAAAGACCCGGCCGATCGCATCATTGTGGTAACGGCCCACAAGCTTGCCGTACCGCTGATGACCGCGGATGACAAGATTCGCGGCTATCCACATGTGCGTACGCTTTGGTGATCTCTGATGACGATCAAGCCCTTCGGCAGCCGTAGTCCTGCTCGGATCGTCTAGCTGACCGAAGCGTAGCGGCCTTGGGCGATTTTCTGGGTAATGAATTGCTCAAATTAAGTGCCCAAAGTGGCACTGGTGTTCTTCTGCATGAGAAGTCTCCTTGGGCGCTGCTGCTATATTGAAATGCCTTTTCGACGTGCTTGGCGTCATTCAAATAGGATTGCTTCGACTCTGGCCAGGACTTCATCAACGATGTACTGGGGCACGGCCTCCTTGAGGCGTACATTCCGCGCACGCCAGTCCAGCGACTTCAATTGGTGGCAGTGAACGGCCCCCTGGGTATCCGTTCCTGCGCCCATCAGCGTAACCACCGTCCCATAGGTACGTGCCGCAGCCGCAGCTCCCTGCGAAATCGGGCAAATCATCGCCAGCCCTTGCTGGTTAAAAACCTTGCCACTTAAGACAAGGCCGAAGTGCGGACCTTTTATCTCTCGGCCGGAAGACGGGTCGAAATCGAGATGCACGATGTCGCCACGGTTTGGCAGATACGCCATCAGCCATTCTCCAGACCGACAGAGGGTATCTCATCCCAGCCTTCGACTCGCGGCAGTCCTTCCGGCATTTCGGCCATCAGCTCGGCCAGCTTATAACGCGGGCGGGCGGGCGCCTCGACGGTCATCTTCTTCCCCAAGAGATGAAGTTCGACCTGGGAACCGTCGCCCAGTCCATTCTGGTCAATAAATGCCTTGGGCACCGTCATCACGAGCGAGCCACCGGATTTGCGTAGGGTCTGAAGCATCATGGCCTCCTAGTGCGTTTCAAGTCTTATTTTTGTATAACAAGATGTTTTATTCAAGTAGGACATTGTCGGCGGCTTAGTATGTAAGGTGTATGGCCTGTTTCGAGGCTGGCGCTACGGCCCATAGCCATCCTGCTCCAGAACCATAGTCTTCATATTGTCGTAGAGCCCTTGCCGCAGCACCCCGCCGAAGGCTTGGAAGGTCCACAGGTGACAGGCGAGCAGCGTGGGTAACTGCTCGTTGTCTGCGAATTCCACATAAGTCCTGGCTATGAGCGAATTGGCCGCCCGCAGGCGGCCATGGGCGTCGAAATGCCATCTTACTGGCGTCGGGTACCGCCGACGCTACTGCCACACCCTCGTACAAGGCCCGTTGACCCCGGCGGTTCCCGAGAGATGGGTTGGCGATTTACCTAGGCTTCTATCTTCTCGCGAGCGGATTTCTGTCGCGCCGCCCCGACGCCGCCAGCCGTGGTTTAGGTCCGGACGGCGCAACCGGGGCGAAAGTTCTGCAGGAAATGAGCTCCGTTCCCAGGACGACCGCGCTTCCTGCAGATCTGGCATATCGATTGCTTTATCGCCACGCAAACGATTATCCAGCCTCCCCATGACACCTCTCAAGGACGACGACCGTTCCACCCTGAAAGCCCGAGCCAAGGAAAAACTGCGGCGCGATCTCGGCCCCGTGCTGCTCGATGCGCTGGCCGATCCCGAGACCGTCGAGATCATGCTGAACGCCGATGGCCGGCTGTGGCAGGAACGTCTGGGCCAGCCGATGCATTGCATCGGCACCCTGAGCGCCAGCCGGGCGGAAGCGGTCATTAAGACGGTCGCCGGATACCACGACAAGGAGATCACCCGCGCCAAGCCGATCCTGGAAGCAGAGTTTCCGCTGGACGGCTCGCGCTTCGCCGGCCAGATGCCCGACGTGGTTCCGGCGCCGACCTTCGCCATCCGTAAGAAGGCGGTGGCGATCTTCACGCTTTCCCAGTATCTGGAGACCGGCATTCTGTCGGCGGCGCATATGAGCGTGCTGAAGCAGGCCATCGCTGCGCACCGGAACATCCTGGTGATCGGCGGCACCGGCTCGGGCAAAACCACGTTGGTCAACGCCCTCATCGCCGAGATGGTGGCTGCCGATCCGGCCGAGCGTCTGGTTCTCATCGAGGATACCGGCGAAATCCAGTGCACCGCCGAGAACTGTATCCAGTACCACACCACTACTGAAGTTTCGATGACTCGGCTGCTGCGCACCACGCTGCGGATGCGGCCGGACCGTATTTTGGTCGGCGAGGTGCGTGGTCCGGAAGCACTGGATTTGCTGATGGCCTGGAATACCGGCCACGAAGGCGGCGCAGCGACGCTGCACGCGAACCATGCCAAGGCGGGCCTTGATCGATTGTCGATGCTCATCAGTATGCATCCGGAGGCGCCTCGGCCTATCGAGCCGCTGATCGGAGAGGCCGTGCATCTCCTCGTTCATATCGCCCGATCTCCTGAAGGCCGGCGCGTTAAGGAAATCCTCGAGGTTTCCGGTTACGCAGACGGCCGTTATCTGCTTCACCCTTTGTAACGGAGTTTCACCCCATGCGCTCTCAATCTTTCTCAGCCGGTGGGCCGCTGCTCGCTATTAGCCTCGTTCTGGCCGTCTGCCTGATCTTGCCCGAACATGCATTCGCCTCCGAGGGCAGCGGCGGGCAATTGCCTTACGAATCCTGGCTGACCAATCTGCGCAACAGCGTCACCGGGCCGGTGGCCTTCGCCTTGTCGGTCATCGGCATCGTCATTGCCGGCGGCGTGCTGATTTTCGGTGGCGACCTCAACGGCTTTTTCCGTACGATGATCTTCATCGTGCTGGTGATGGCGCTGCTGGTCGGTGCGCAGAACATCATGGGAACGTTCTTCGGCCGGGGCGCGGAAATCGCCTGGCTCGGCGAGCCCGCCAGGCTGGCCTGAGCATGGCGCTGCGCAAAATCCCCATTCGCCGGGCCGGCACCCGGGACAACCTGTTCCTAGGTGGGGACCGCGAGCTGGTGATGTTCTCCGGGCTTCTGGCCTTCGCCCTGGTGTTTAGCGCTCAGGAGCTGAGGGCCGCCGTCGTCGGCATGCTGCTGTGGTTCGGATCGCTATATCTGTTCCGGCTGATGGCAAAGTCCGATCCCAAGCTGCGCTTCGTCTATCTGCGCCATCGGCGGTACCAGCCGTATTATCCGGCGCGCTCGACGCCATTCCGGATCAATACCACCAGCCAGGGCCGGGGGCACCCGTGATCCAAGCGTTAGCGTTCGCCATCGCCGCAGCGGGCGGTGGCTTGGTGTTGATGCTCTGGTCGCGCCTGCGGGTGGTCGATTCGGCGCTTAAACTCAAGCCGCACCGTTCCGGGCAGGCCGGATTGGCCGATCTGTTGAATTATGCCGCGGTGGTCGACGACGGCGTGATCGTGTGTAAGAACGGCGCATTTGTAGCGGCGTGGCAGTACCGCGGCGACGACCATGCCAGCAGCACCGAGGCGCAGCGCGAACTGGTGTCGTTCCGGATCAACCAGGCATTGTCCGCGCTCGGCAACGGGTGGATGGTGCACGTCGATGCGGTGCGTAGGCCCTCGCCCAGCTACCCGGCGCCCGGCCTTTCGCATTTCCCCGATCCCGTGACGGCTGCCATGGATGAGGAGCGGCGGCGGCTGTTCGAAACCCTGGGCACGCTGTACGAAGGCTATTTTGTGCTGACGGCGACTTACTTCCCGCCGCTGCTGGCCCAGCGCAAGTTCGTCGAGCTCATGTTCGACGACGATGCCAAGGCGCCGGATTCCAGATCCCGCACCTACGGCTTGATCGCCGCGTTTCAGCGCGAGTGCGCAACACTGGAATCGCGGCTGTCCTCTGCGGTTTCGCTGGAACGTTTGCATGGCCGTACGCTGATCCATGAGGATGGCTCGACCGTGACGCATGACGAGTTCTTGAGCTGGCTGCAGTTCTGCATCACCGGCCTCAGCCATCCGGTACAGTTGCCCAGCAATCCGATGTACCTGGATGCGCTGCTCGGCGGGCAGGAGCTCTGGGGCGGAGTGGTGCCGAAGATCGGCGAGCGCTTCATCCAGACCGTCGCCATCGAAGGCTTTCCGCTGGAATCCCATCCCGGCATTTTGACCGCACTGGGCGAGATTCCTTCCGAATACCGCTGGTCCAACCGCTTCATCTTCATGGATCCGCATGAAGCGGTGGGCCATCTCGACACGTTCCGCAAGAAGTGGCGGCAAAAGATGCGGGGTTTCATCGACCAGGTCTTCAACACCCACACCGGCCCGGTGGACCAGGATGCCGTGGCGATGGTGGCCGATGCCGAATCCGCCATGGCCGACGTCAACAGCGGTCTGGTCGCCATGGGCTATTACACCAGCGTCGTGGTGCTCATGGATCCGGATCGCGCCCGGCTGGAAGCCTCGGCCCGCCAGATCGCCAAAGCCATCAACGGCCTGGGGTTCGCCGCCCGGATCGAAACCCTCAACACCTTGGACGCCTATCTGGGCAGCTTGCCGGGCCACGGCGTCGAGAACGTGCGCCGGCCCCTCATCAATACCCTGAACCTGGCCGATCTGCTGCCGACCAGTACGATCTGGACCGGCCAGGACGAGGCGCCGTGCCCGATGTATCCGCCCCAATCGCCCGCGCTGATGCATTGCGTGACCCACGGCGCGACGCCGTTCCGCTTGAACCTGCACGTGCGCGATCTCGGCCATACCTTCCTGTTCGGCCCGACCGGCGCGGGCAAGTCGACCCATCTGGGCTTGATCGCGGCGCAACTCCGCCGCTATCCGGGCATGTCGGTGTACGTGTTCGACAAGGGCTTGTCGATGTATCCGCTCGCCAAGGCGATCGGCGGTCAGCATTTTACGGTGGCCGCAGACGACGAGCGGCTTGCGTTCTGTCCTTTGCAATTCCTGGACAGCAAGAGCGACCGCGCCTGGGCCATGGAGTGGATCGATACCGTGCTGGCGCTCAATGGCGTTCACACCGACCCGGCGCAACGTAACGAGATTGGCCACGCGATCCTGAATCTGCATGCTAGCGGCTCGAAGACGCTGTCGGAATTTGCGGTGACGATCCAGGACGATGCGATCCGCGAGGCGCTCAAGCCCTATACGGTAGACGGCGCAATGGGCCATCTGCTGGATGCGGAAGCCGACGGCCTGGCGCTGTCCTCGTTCATGGTGTTCGAAATCGAAGACCTTATGAATCTCGGCGAACGCTATGCGCTGCCGGTGTTGCTCTATCTGTTCCGCCGCATCGAGCGATCCTTGCAGGGCCAGCCGGCTGCCATCATCCTCGACGAAGCCTGGCTGATGCTGGGGCATCCGGTGTTCCGCGCGAAGATCCGGGAATGGCTCAAGGTGCTGCGTAAGGCGAACTGCCTGGTGCTGATGGCGACCCAGAGCCTTTCCGACGCGGCGAATTCAGGCATTCTGGATGTCATCGTCGAATCGACGGCGACCAAGATTTACTTGCCCAACGTCTACGCCCGCGACGAAGACACCGCGGCGCTTTACCGGCGCTTGGGGCTGAACGCGCGCCAGATCGAAATCCTCGCGACGGCGGTGCCGAAGCAGCACTACTACTACGTATCGGAGCAGGGCAGGCGGCTCTACGACCTGGCCCTGGGGCCGCTGGCGCTCGCTTTCGTCGGTGCCTCGGACAAGGCATCCCTCGCCACCATTCGAGGGCTGGAAGCCAAGCACGGTCCAGCGTGGGTGGAGGCTTGGCTGCGCCTCCGGGGTTTGGACCCCGACGACTACGGGATGGCCGCATGAATTCGAATGATCCCATGCTGAAGCCCTCGGTTTCGGCAGAAAATCCCTACCTCGCCGCACGCCGCAGTTGGAACGACCACGTGGGGCAAGTGGTGGCCTCCCGGCAGGCCTGGCAAGTCGTCGGCTTGCTCTCGCTCCTGATCGCCCTCGCCAGTGTCGGCGGCATCATCCATATCGGCAGCCAATCCAAGTTCGTTCCCTACGTGGTCGAGGTGGACAAGCTGGGCCAGGCGGTGGCGGTAGCGCCGGCCGAGCAGGCGTCGCCCGTCGATGCGCGCGTGATGCACGCCGCGGTGGCTTCCTTCATCGGCGACGCACGGCTGGTCACGCCGGACGTCGCCTTGCAGCGCAAAGCGGTATACCGGGTGTACGCCATGCTGGCGATCAACGATCCGGCCACGGCCAAGATGAATCAGTGGCTGAATGGCACGGAGGACGCCAGTCCGTTTAAGCGGTCGGCCAAGGAGTCCGTCAGCGTAGAAATCGTCTCTGTGATTCCGCAATCGCCGGAAACCTGGCAGGTCGATTGGGTGGAAACCGTCCATGACCGCCAGGGCAACGTCAAGAACCCACCCTCTCGGATGCGCGCCTTGGTGACGGCCTATGTCGTCGCCCAGACCCCGCAAATCACCGAAGATCAAATACGCAACAATCCTTTAGGCATCTATATGCGCGACTATTCCTGGTCGAAACAAACGGCGGCTGCGCCATGAAACGCGGTGCTTACGGTCTGATCTTGAGCCTTGCGCCCGTGCTTGCTGCGGCGGTGCCGGGCAACGATCTGGCCGATATGTATTTCTCCCAGCCGAACCCGACGCTGACCCCGCAGGAACGCCAAGCCATCGCCATCGCCGAGCGCTGGCAGGCGGCCGCCGCTTCAGGCGTCAAACCGGTGCCCGGTCCGGACGGCACGATCCGATTCCTGTTCGGCGCCTCACAGCCCAGCATCGTATGCGCGGTCCTTCAGGTATGCGATGTGGAATTGCAGCCTGGCGAACAGGTGAATTCGATCCATCTAGGCGATACCGCCCGCTGGACGGTGGAGCCGGCCATCACCGGCAGCGGCGCGGCCGAGGTGCAGCACCTCATCATCAAACCCATGGACGTTGGGCTGGAAACCTCGCTCATCGTGACCACCAATCGCCGCACCTATCATCTGCGTCTGCGTTCGCATCGCACCCAGCTCATGCCGCGGGTGGCGTTCACCTATACCGACGACGCGCTGGCGAAGTGGGAGGTGCTCAAGGCTACTGAGACGAAGGAGCGCCAGGACCGGACGCTGCCGGGCAGCGGCGAGTACCTGGGCGACCTGAGCTTCGATTATTCCATCGAGGGCAGCGCCGGCTGGAAGCCGGTGCGGGTGTACAACGACGGCGCCAAGACCGTCATCGAAATGCCCGGTGCGATGGCGCAGACCGAAGCGCCCACGCTCCTGGTCGTCCGCAAGGACGGTGGCCTGTTCAACGAGGATGAAACCGTGATGGTGAATTACCGTCTGCAGGGCAACCGCTACATCGTGGATGCCGTTTTCGACAAGGCGATCTTGATTGCCGGCGTAGGGTCTGGGCAAGACCTCGTGACGATCCAGAAGGGGAAGTAGGGTGGCCGCTTTTTATGTCTCCCGTGTGTTCCAAATGGCGCTGATTGCCGGGGCGATTCATCTGGCAGGCTGCGCGGCGCAGCCGTCCTATGGCAATTTCACGCGGCTTTCCGAAGGCGCTGGCCATCAACTCGCGGCAGATACCGTGCAACAGTTGGCAGCGCTCTATCCGCCGGCGCGTACCCATTTCCAGTTGATCCGGACCGACCAGGACGCGTTCGGCGCCGCTCTGAGCGAAGCGCTGCGTGCCAAGGGCTATGCGCTCGAGGACGCAGCGCCTCCGGCCAAACTGTGGCAACGCTGGTGGTCGAAGCCTAACCCTATGGCCGAAGATGGCCTGGCGCTGCGCTACGTTGTCGATCGCCAAGCCGGCGCCGATTTGTACTGGGTTAAAGTGACCGTCGGCAACGCGTCGCTGACCCGTGCCTATCGGTTGCAGGACAACGCTCTGGTCGCCGCCGGCGCCTGGGTACGCAAAGCGTGATCCGGCATGGCTGAACCTTTCGATCCGCTGTCACCCGATGCCTCGCCCGGAACCTTGACGAAACGCTTCGGTGGCCGGCGCGTCAACAACCTCCCGCTGTACCTGGTCGGCGGGGCGTTCGCTCTGTTTCTCGGGATCATGGCGACGGTAGCCGCCGAGCGTGCGGCCCAGAAGAACCCGAAGCCTGAAGTCCCGCAAGCCAAGGACGGCGATACCGCCTTGTTCGCCCGGGAGATTGCCGGCGGCCAGAAAGCCGGAATCGTTCCGGCCGCCGTGCCTCAGGCGCCGGTCCAGCCTCGAGTCGCCGATGAGGCAGTCCTCGGCGCGCCGCTCGCCCGGCCCGAGAACCTCGAGCTGCCGCCGCAACCGCCCAATACCGCGCCCGATCGCAGCGGCGAGGACTGGGACCGGATACGTCTAGCCAAGCTGCAGCAGTTCGAAGAGGCGGTGAAAGCGAGAACCGGCGTGCCGGTCGTCGAATTGCGCAGCCGGGCTTCGGCGCCGTCGCCGGGCGAGGCAGCCGGGAGCCGCGAAGAAACCCTGGCCAAACTGGCCGCCGTCCGCCAACAGCTCGAAGCCGCCCGCCGCGACGATCCGACGGCGGCTTATCAAGCACGATTGCAGCAGATGCAGACCCTCGGGCTGGCCGGCGGTGGTGTTTTGCCGGCAGCCCTGCCGCCGTCGGACGAGGCCGGGCGCACCAAGGACTTCAGCCAATTCGCGGGGCAGGGCAGCCGCTGGCGGCTCGATGCTCAGCCGGAACCGCCCCGTACGCCTTACGAACTGCGCGCCGGCTTCGTCATCCCGGCCACCTTGATTTCCGGCATCAATGCCGACCTGCCCGGCCAGATCATGGCGCAAGTCTCGCAGCACGTGTACGACACGCCGACCGGAAAACACCTGCTCATCCCGCAAGGCACGCGGCTGGTCGGCGCCTATTCCAGCGAAGTGGCTTACGGCCAATCGCGGGTGCTGGTCGCCTGGCAGCGGATCGTTTTCCCAGACGGCAAGGCGATGGACATCGGCGCCATGCCCGGTGCCGATAGCGCGGGCTACGCCGGCTTCAACGACCGGGTCAACAACCACTTGTTGCGGATGTTCGGCTCGGCCTTGCTGCTTTCCGCCGTCACGGCGGGCGTGACCTACAGCCAAGACCGCAACAACAGCGGCGGCGCCTACGGTTCGCCCACCGCCGGCAACGCGCTCAGTGTCGCTCTGGGCTACCAGCTCGGCCAGGCCACGGCACAGATGATCGCCAAGAACCTGAACATCGCCCCCACCCTCGAAATCCGGCCGGGTTTCCGCTTCAACGTCATGGTCGTCAAGGACCTGACGTTTACCAAGCCTTACCGCGCCTTCGATTACTGACTCTGCGAGAACATCCCCATGAACCGTACACCTAAGACCGCGGCGAAAGCCGCCTTGCTTCTGACGCTTACCGCAATCGATCCGCCGGTGCAGGCGACCGGTATTCCGGTCATCGACGTCGCCAATCTGCAGCAGAACCTCACCACGGCGATGGAAAGCGCTTCGCAGACCGCCAAGCAGATCGAGCAATACACCACTCAGCTGCGGCAGTACGAAAACATGCTGGTGAACACCGCCGCGCCCCCGGCTTACCTCTGGAGCCAAGCCAACGGCACCATCAGCGCGCTGCTACGTTCGATCGACACGCTGAACGCTTATAAGCAGCAAGCCGGAGGTATCGACGCCTACCTGTCTAAATACCAAAGCGTGGACTATTACCGGTCATCGCCGTGCTTCTCGGCAGGCAGGTGTTCGACAACCGAATGGCGGGCACTGCAAGCAGCGCAAAGCCAAGGCTCGACCGCGCAGAAAAAAGCCAACGATGCGGTGTTCAAGGGCCTGGACCGCCAGCAGACCCAGCTTCAGCAGGACGCCAAGGAACTCAGCCGGTTACAGGAAAACGCCCAGACCGCGCAAGGACAAATGGCGGCCATTCAGTACGCCAACCAACTGGCGAGCCAGGAAGCGAATCAGTTGATGAACATCCGGGGACTCCTGATCGCCCAGCAGAACGCCGAAGCGACCCGCGCCCAAGTCGTAGCGGATCGGGAGGCGAGGGAGTTGGCGGCGCATGAGGTATCGACGGAGAGCCGCTATGTCCCCGAACCTAAGCCGAAGAAATGGTGAGGAAAAGCGATGCAAGGAATTGGGATGCTGCTTATACACACTGCCGCAATAATGATCCTCGCTGGTTGCACGGAGAATCGAATCGATTGCAGCCATCCGAAGAGCCAGGAGGAGCGCCAATATTGCGCCCACAAAGCGTCCACCGAAAGCCGGTATGTCCCTGAGCCTAACCCCAAGAGATGGTAAGGCTCAAAAAATGAAAGCCACGGTCGTAATGACGGCTATATTGCTGCTTTACTCGACGGCTGTGTCGGCGCAGTTGACGACCAACGGAGTGCTTGACCAGGTCATTGCCCAGTTCAGTACCCGTGCCTCGGCCTGGCAAACCGTCATCATGAATGCCGCGTCCTGGCTGTTCTGGACACTGGGGACCATCAGCTTTACATGGACGTTAGGAATGCAGGCCTTGAGGCGGGCCGATATCGGCGAATTCTTCGCGGAATTCATCCGCTTCATCCTGTTCTTCGGCTTCTTCTATTGGCTGCTCCAGAATGGTCCGAACTTCGCGGAGTCGATCATCCGATCCATGCGTCAACTCGGCGACAATGCAGCCGGCACCTCGGGTCTTTCCCCTTCCGGTATCGTCAATATTGGTTTTGCGATATTCAGCCAAGCGATTCAAAACATGTCGTTGTTGAGTCCGGTAGACAGCGTCGTGGGATTCGTTCTGAGTTTAGCGATCCTGGTCTTATTGGCCGTGGTGGCCGTCAATATGGCGCTTCTGCTGATTTCAGGCTGGATTCTCATGTATGCCGGGATATTCT
This sequence comes from Methylococcus sp., assembly GCA_028688525.1. Taxonomy (GTDB): domain Bacteria; phylum Pseudomonadota; class Gammaproteobacteria; order Methylococcales; family Methylococcaceae; genus Methylococcus. The sequence continues at coordinate 35,155 of JAQTYA010000014.1, forward strand.
TCTTGGGCTTCGGCGGATCGCGTTGGACCTCCGATCTGGCGGTCAACTATTACAAGGCTGTTCTCGGGGTGGCGACGCAGCTGCTTACCATGATTCTGCTGGTTGGGATTGGTACCGACCTGCTCGATACGTTTTACGGGAAAATGGGTAAGGGCAGCCTCAATTTCGAAGAACTCGGCGTCATGCTGGTCTTCTGCCTGGCCCTGCTCTTGCTCGTCACCAAAATCCCGCCGCTCCTGGCCGGTATCGTCACCGGTGGTGGCGGTCATCTTGGGAGCGGCATCGGCTCGTTCGGTGCCGGTCCTATCGCCGGGACGGCCGCAGTCAGCGCGGGCTTCGCCGGTGCCGCTGCCATGTCGGCCGTAGAGAACGTAGCCGGCGGTGCCTCGGCCCTGACCGCGGCATTCCAGAAAGCCCAGCAGAACGCAACTGACGGCGGCGGTTTGTTTTCCAGCATGCCCGGAGGCATCGGAGTAGCTAACGGCAGCGCGCCGGGAGAAACCGGGGCCGGCACCGGCGCGCGTCCGGGTGCCGTCGCGTCGGGTGGCAGCCTGGCTGCAGCGATGGGCACCGCGGGTCGTTTTGCCACAGATGTCGGCGTGAATCTGGCGCAGGGAGCTGGGCAAGCGGTGAAAGCCAAAGCTACGCAAATGCAGCAAGACTTCAAGGACCGCGCCGGCGAAACGCCGGGCGGCAAGCTGGCAGCGGCCATTCGGCAACCGGCCGTAGACGCTGCACTGGTGGCGGCGCCCGACGCCTCCGAGCCTTCGGAGCTCGACAGCGGCGATTTCACCGCAAGCGCGGATGGAGATGCCGAGCGGGATGAAGTCGACGCCTTCGTCCACAAGCAACCGCCCGCTCAAGCCGGCGGCTGAAGCCGGGACTCAAACCCCCATGCCGGTACTCGACCTTCCGCCGCCGATCGAGGAGCGCGTCTTGTGTTCCATCGCCGCCGCCGAAAAGTACGGACTACCGGCCCATCTGGTGTTGGCCGTCGCCGAACAGGAAGGCGGCAAACCCGGCCTATGGGTGCGGAACGCCAACGGCACTTACGACGTCGGCGCGATGCAGTTCAACACCGCCTATCTCGCCGGCCTGGCCCGCTACGGCATTACCGCCGCAGCCGTAGCCCAGCCCGGCTGCTACGCTTACGACCTTGCCTCTTGGCGGCTGAGCGGCCATCTCTACCACGACCAAGGCGGCCTCTGGACCCGAGTCGCAAACTACCATTCCCGCAATCCCCGGCACAACGCCGCCTACCGCGCCGCGATCCAGGACAAGTCCGGCCGCTGGGCTGCGTGGTTGGAAGCCCGGACGGCAAGCCAAGCCGTGTCGGAAACTGTGGCCCAGCCGTCGTGGAGCGGGACCGAACCCGCCGCCGTAACTCCTTCCCAAGTGCCAGCCGCTGCGTATGTGCCGCGTGCGATTCTGGCCGGGAAACGGCCTTAAAGGATACAAAGCCACCGCGTCAAACCTCCGACCCATCGGCGGAGCGCCAAGCTTTGGGACGCTCCAGACGCCTCGAAAAACCCGTCATTCCCGCGCAAGCGGGAATCCAGGCCTTTGTTTTTACGGGGCTCCCGTCTGCGCGGGAGCGACGAAGAGAGGAGTTTCGAGGCGCTCTCCAGGCGGGTACGCCTCGCGCCGTCCAGGCATTCCCCGGTTGCGCAGGCTTCGATTTTATTGGATCGTTGAAGCCCAAACACCCACTAGTGCGGTGCGTTCCGGACGCCGTCGGCGCGGGGGACCGGCACGGCTTTCAGCGCTTGGAACCAGAGGAGAGTAACGAGATGAGCGGAGCAAAATCGGGGATGCGGCAGCGCCTGTCCACTGCGGGCATCGCCCTGGCGGCGTGCTGGTTTCCCACCGGGGTTTGGGGAATTACTCAAGAAGAATGGGATCGAAAAAATGAATGTCGAGATCTAAAAAATCTGGAACAAAGAATGACCGTTGAGGAATATATTGCCAAATGTGCTAATGGCGTTGCAAGCTCAGATGGTTGCCGAATAAATATCGAAAAAGCTTGTGTCAATGGAGCTGAGGTTGATTTGATCGGGGGGGGCGGACTTGGAACTCTTTTTGATATAAATTTAAAAAGGTATGGGTTTGATCCTCGGTTTAGCAATGGACTAAGTAAAAATGATTTTAGCGATCCGTCTCAGATGTACAATAAAATTTCACTTCCCAATGGGAAAATGACTCAGCTTTGTCATAAAATCGAGGGACAAACAGAGAATGAAACCCAAGGATTAACAGGAAGTTCTTTACCCTCGGGAGATTACACCATTGAGTCTGTCCCTGCTATAGTGAAACCCAATGAGCGAATTGGCGCGATGACATTGCATTGGAAAATTATAGTTTCTGGAAGCTCGCGGCAGGTGGAGATGGAGCTTAGAACTATAAACCAAACAGATCGGCAAGCTGTTCTTGATGGGAAATCAGCACCGTACCGAGTGGTGTCCGATAGCCTTCACAAGGCCGTACTTGCGCTCTTTGTATCAAATCTGGTCAAATGCAAAAAAGAGAGACTTTTGATGGAACAGATTTTGTTCGAAGTATTCGTGATGGCGATCCGTCAAGTTTTTCTGAGGAAGGTAAAAAAATGTTTTTATCGACTCAACAATTCTGGCTCAAAGCCAACCCTGGCCTGGATGCCCCTAAACTCAGCGCCGAATTTGCTCGCTTATTCAAAATAACGCCTGCCGAGTTTCAGGCGGCGGCTAGCGGTTCCTCTCCGGCTGCTTCCCAAACCGGCAGCGGATTCGCGCCGAAAGACCCGGCCAAGAACTACGCCGGCACCCCCTGCGAACCCTTCACCCTGCCCGCTACCCCCAACGCCGGCATGATCTACGGCAACGATTCCCTCGTCGTCTACGGCAAACGCGCCTACCGCTGCGAAACCCAAGGCGACCGCAAAATCTGGACCCTCTACGGCCCCCGCGAAAAGCTGGGCAAGGATTGGAAGAATTACGAAGCCAAAAGGCTTGAGAATTAATGCGCCGCCGCGCGATATTTTATGTATGTATTCATGAACTTTGCCAGTTCAGCACTTCTTTGAAATTTGATGGCAAATCGCATTTTCCATCTGTCCCAACTATGTGGGACGAGATTTTTCTGTTATTTTCAACCTGAATATATCCGTGCATCTGGGTTAGACATCCGCCAATGGTTCTTTCTACTTCATAAGAAAATTGATCGTGGGCTTCGTCCCATCGTGCTGACAAGGTTTGTTCAGGAAATTCAGCTCGAATGTCATTGCAGCTGTTTTGGATGATATTCATTGTTGTTCCATTCCCGTCGCTATGCCATTTGCCAGAAATATTGGGACATGACTCGTCAGGGATGGGGTAAATCCATGCAGGCCATTGACCAACTATTGCCGCTCCAATAACTCCAAGCGCCCCGATCCAAGCAATTTTTTCTTTTGTTGTCATAGTCAGATTAGCCTAGTAATATAGATATCACGGAAAGCGAAAAGGTTAAAAATATAGCTGCGTTGCAATTCGCGTACCGCCCTTTCTTTTGGTTTTTATTAAAAGCAAATGCAGTCGACATCGCCTGACTCATTAGTGTTGCAGGCCGCGTTTTCAAGTTTAACCTGCGTGCCAAAATTGACTCCTAGGCCTGATAACACGCAGCCTGTATACTCGGACTCTCGACAAATATCATTACAGTTCTTAATAATCCCATTTGGTTTATGGACGGAGAACAGCAGATGGGCGTTCAGTGGAAGAGCATATGAAGGGCCTGGCGGTCCCTTTACTAATTCGATAAAACCAGGGTTAGTCATCAGTTTATTTGCGACTTCCGTGGTATTTTGGTTTGAATTTACGTCTTTTAATATATGAAAGATAGCCATTCCCATTGCTAACATGGACGGCACTCCAAAGAGTATTATTGTGTACTTAACTCTACGGTTAAGGTCAAACAACAATTCATCCTTCTCTTCTTTGTTCATGGGCGCCTCTGTTTTTTGCTGCGCTGTGATTAACAATAAGACAATTTGTTAAGCGATTTTAAGGCGGGATCAATTTTGGCCTATATCGAAGTTGACTCGTCTTTCGATTTCGTTACAGGCTAACATGAGCTCTTCAAAGGGAAGCGCATCGCCCGCCATCACTCCGTCGGCGAGCATGTCGGCATAATCCGCTGCGAGCGCTTCGCGTGCCGCGCCCTCGGGAACGATGTGTAGATGCCCCAGCGTGGCGGCGGTGTAATCGATAAGGTTGCCGGCGCCATCGTTTTCCCTGAAGAAAAAGGACTTGTGCCGGACAACGGCTGTGGCCGTTGCATGGTCTGCGGCGACCTGGCCGAAGTGCAAACTGCGCGCAATGGCTGCCAAATCGTGCCAATGACGTGCGTATCGCTCTCCACGGATACGGCCTTGTGCGCAAAACACGTGCGCGGCGGTGGCTTTCTCCCAGAAAGTCCGCGCCAAGCTCATGACCACAGGTCGGGCTGCGGGAAACCAAACCTCGGGAACGTGTCCGTCCATATCGCACTCGATTGGCATCTCCTGATTCGGTTCGCCGGTAGCACGGCCACCGAACTCCAGTGTTACCACGGGAGACACGTAGCCGCTGCCATGAGCGAGAGCAGGATAATGCAGCAGCAGTTTGTCGCTGTTCGAGCCGCTGATTTCTATACTGGCCTCGATATGCTCCCGCTGCAGCGATGCTTCAATGACCGGCCGCACATTTTCCCCGATCCATGCGGGCAGTCGGAGCCGTATCTCCTTTGTCCATTTGTCCGCTTGGTTGCGATTGGCAGGAAGTTCGCCGCTTTCGCCTACCAGATCGGGAATTAGCTTACGGATGTCGTAAGTCAGGTCGATATCTTCAGAGAAGCGGTCGATGATTCTGTAAACCTTCGACAAGGAAGTGCCGCCCTTGAATGTGAGATCGGCGGACAGCGCCGATTCGAACAAGGTGCGCAGCGTCCACACCACCCACACGTCCTTTTCGAGCAGATGCGCGGGCCTTCCGGTCCGTTCGCGGGCGTATTCCAGTGCCTCGTGCTGGTCACCCTTGCTGAGATGGAAGAAGTATTCAGCCAACGGTCATTTCCAGGCCAATCGCCTTCGCCATCCAGGATGGCAGTACGGCGCGGGCAGAGGCCAGGGTTCGCCACTCCGTTCCGGGAAGGGTGCGGCGCAGCGAGGCAACCGACCGGCTTGCGTGGGCCGGTCCCATCCAGGCCAGGGCGCGCACCGCCGCGCCCGCCGGTCCCGTACCCAAGGCCAGCATCCAGCGCGGGGCGTGTTTGACCAGCACTTCCGACTGGCCGAGCTTCAGCGTGCGGGTGCGTCCGGAGGTCAGATAGACCTCACGGGTCGGGACTTGCTGCGTCAGGCCCAAGGCGTTGGCAGCGCCGGCACCGTGCGGTGCAACGATTTGCCCGCGTTGTTCGGCCATTGCCTTGACGACTTTTCCCGGAGCCGGCGCGCGCGGGCCGAACCGGCCGGTCACCGGCGCCACATAGGTGCCGCGCGACACGCGCAAAAGCTTGCCTGCTCGAGTCAAGCGTGAGAACGCTTGATCGACAGCGGACCGGCTGCCCAGATGCAGGAACTCTTTGGGCGATAACACGCCCCCTTCAGGGAGGGAGCGGGCGTGCAGCAGAATGGATTCGGGCAGTGTAATCATGGGTCACCTCTGCAGGTAAGAAATAATATATCAGTTTCTGACATGCGAGTAGCGAAAATGTTCCTTCCACCCAAGTGGATGCCAAGAACGAGTCGTCCGCGTCCTTCTGCCGATATTTCGCGGGCAACCTGAACACTTGCTTTTGCCGGCCAGTGCCTTTCGTCGCTAGCTAGTGAGGCTATCCGGTCGGAGGTCCTACTTCCAAGTGCGCGCCGAGCAATGCCATCGCTCAATCTTCAGATCATCGCGCGTTTGCACGTTATCAATAGCTCAATCACAATTTCTATCGAAAACCTCTCAACGCGAGGAGCAGACCATGCAAAGCATGACTATGGAACAACCCCGGACAGCCCGCGAGCCTTACAGCTTCGGTAATCCGGCCGCCGAGATTCAGGATGCCATCGACGATCCCCGGCCGAACCTCTAGCACGAAGCAGTCATAGCTGAGATGGAAGCCGACATTACCGCATTCGAAGCCGAACCCAAACTAACCAAGAGGAAGCGCGCATGAAGCAGCAGCTCGAGGGTATCCCGGCGGCCGACTTGGCCGCACTTACGGCCGAGCCGAACAAGAACCTGACCGATACGGAGCGGGCCGCGCTCGAGCGTCTGATCCGCATAGCCAAAGCCGATACCGGCCAAAGCTGCTGCGTTGCCGATTTCCTGCTGGCCTGGTGGAACGCCGGCAGTTGCGGCAGCTTCGACCTGACCACCTTGTGGGCGCTGGATACAGCCATCACGGTAGATATGGCAACCGTATTCGCCCTCATCGCTCGCGTCAGAAGCTACCCCGACAGCTTGGGTTATGAGGCCGATTTCGAGGCCATTGTGCGCGCATGGCGTCCTGAACTGGCCGACTGATCGATGGCGGAGGCCCCTTACCACATCGAGTGGCGAACGAAGGCCCGCGGGGACTTGCGCGCCGTCGTTCGATACATCGGCCGAGACAACCCCACTCGGTCGCGGAGCTTCGGCCAGACTCTGCGCGACAAGCGTTTGCCGCTTGCGTAGGATCCGGAGCTTGTCCACACCGGGCGGCCCGGATTGCCGGAGGATGTGCGCGAACTGATTGCGCAGAGGATCGATAGCGTCGAAGGCAAGCCACCCAGCGAGCCCAAGGTATTAAACTGATGCGAAATCCGCGACCTTTTGAGGCCAAACCGACATGATGGAATACTCGATTCTTCTGGAAGCCTGCGATCCCGAGAAGAATCACTGGCGTTCCTACCATATCGCGGCAGGACAGGATTTGTTCGGCGATTGGGTGGTCGAGACGACGTATGGCCGGATCGGCGCGAAGGGCAGGACCCAAACCGTTCTGGTGGCCAGCCGAGAAGAAGCGAAGAAGTATGTACGGATCTGCTTGAAGCGGCGGGAAAGCGCGCCGAAACGGATCGGGACGGGTTACGTGGTAAAGAAGGTCAGCGGGGAATGGGGATTACGGCCAGAGCAAGGATGATAGACGTATGCAACCCTTGATCCGAGAACACCGTCAGGCTATAGCTGAGCTTTGCCGGCGTTACGATGTGCATCGCTTGGAGGTTTTCGGCTCCACCGCACGCGGGGTGGATTTCGATCCGGCAAGGAGCGATGCGCATTTTCTGGTCGAGTTTTCGACGGAATCCGGCGGGACAACGCTTAAGACCTTCTTTAGGCTTCAATCCGAGCTGTCGCAGCTCCTGGGACGGGCCGTCGATTTGACGGAAACCTCCTCGGCCTTGCGCAACCCTTATGTCCGGGCCAGCGTCAATCGGGCGCGAGAACTCGTCTATGGCGCCCTCGAATGAATTCAGCGCCACCACCGATGTATTCACGGACGACATGTGTTTAGCCTGATACGCCTCATTCTCATCGATTCCTATAAGCCCGGTACCTTGCAGGAAGTCCGCCTCGACGGTCCGACGAATCTTAATGGTATCAATGGCGCCGGCAAGACGACGCTGCTGCGGCTGATCCCCTTATTTTTCGGAGAGAGTCCGAGCCGGCTGGTGCCCAAGAGCCGGGTGAACGAAAGCTTCGTGCAGCATTATCTGCCGCACGACTCCTCCTATATCATTTTCGAATACCAGCGCAACCGGCAGACCTGTCAGGCGGTCATGTACGCTTCGCCGAACGAAGGCGGGTTGTGCTACCGTTTTGTGGACAAGGGGTTTGCGTTCGAGGATTTCCTCATCACGGATGCCGAGGGTATGCAGTGGCCTATTTCCTGTCGCGACCTGGCCCGTCATCTCGGCAAGAAGGGTATTTTCTGCAGCATCCAGCTGACCGCCCGCAACGATTACCGCACCGTGATTCAAAATCTGCCTAACGCCAAGGGGGCGGAGACGCGACAGATGATCGCCCGCTTCAGTTTTTGCGAGAGCGCCGGTGGGCGGCGGCTGCAGCATATCGAAAAAATCGTCACCGGCATGTTCATGCGCTCCACCGATTTCCGCGACCTCCGGGAAATGCTGGTGAGCTGTATCGAAGAAGAGCGGGATGCCATCACCCTGGAACTCAAGACCGACACGCTTGAGGAGTGGTGCAAGGAATACCAAGCCTTTCTGCATGCAGAGTCACGACGGGACGGCATGGCCGAGCTGGAGCAGATCGATGAGGCTGCCCGTGACGTTCAGCAGGCATTGGCGGAACTTGCCGCGCGCGTGCGCCGCTTGGCCGGGCGGATGGAACTGGAGCACGGTGAAACGGAAAGCCGCCGGCGCGATCGGGAGCATCGTCTGAGTGCCTTGAAGCTCGAATGGGATAACCGCGAACGTGAGCTCAAGCGCGAGCGGGCCGAGACCGAAGCGCATCTGAATGCCCAACGCCAGCAAAGCCAAACGCTTGAGTTCGAAAAGGCGGAATGGGAGCGCCAGAACATCGGTGAAATGCTGCAACTCTACGAAAACCGAGAAGCCGTCCGGGCCGACCTGGACCGGAGCCGCGAGACTCAGCGGCGCCTGCTGGAGAAGGTCAACGACATCGATGCCGAGTTCGGACGCCTGAAAGCGGAAAAGACGAACGAGTTCCAAAACCGCATCCACGAACGCCAGAGCCGAATCCAGGCACTGACGCTGGAAGCGGAGCAAGAGAAAAACCGGGTTCGCGAAGCGCATGCCCAGCGAGAAGGACACCTGCACGATTCCGCTGCCGGCAGGGAGCAGGAGCTCCAGCTCGCATTACAGGCGCTGAGGGAGTCGCGGGGGCAGCTCTCCAGCCAACTGGAGGAAATCCAAGCCGATCCCACATTGCTGCAGAACCGGGAAGCCAAGCGGACCGCGTTGGACGAAGCACATGCAGCACGGGAAACTGCCGCGCAAGCGCTGCAGCAGCAGGAGGCCAGAATTCGGCAACATGAAGCCGAGCTTCAGTCTCTGGACCAGGTGCGCCGGCAACTGGCCGAACGGCGCCGGCAGATCGACCAGGAAGAAGCCGGGCTGCAACGCCATTTGGATGCCGACGCCGGCAGCTTGTTAGGGTTCCTACGCGAACACCATCCGGGGTGGACGGAACACATCGCCAAGGTTATCAACCCCGAGTTGCTGTTGCGGGACGATCTGTCCCCGGCCCTTATCGGCCCGGCTGAAAGCTTCTTCGGGGTCGGATTATCGTTGGAACTGCTCAGCGCGGATCGTTCCGCCAGCGAAGCCTCCCTGCGCGAAGCCTTGACGGCGTGCCGCTCTGCATCGGAGCAGCTGAGCAGCGATGAACGAAAATTCGAAGAAGAACTGGCAGCCCACCAGAAGACCCGGCAAAACCTGGATAAGGCGCGCCGCGAGCTCGACTTGGCGCATGCCCAATGCCGTGCGCACATCAAACAGATCAAGGAAGAGTCGGCGTCCCTGGAACACCAAATCGAGACCAGCCGGCGTGAACGCCGACAATCGGTGGAAACCCGGATGCAGTTACTCGAAGCCGAACTTGAGACCCATGAATCTGCCTTAGCTGAGCACCGTACGGACTTCAAGAAAACTCTCCTGAAATTACGCGAAGACCTATCCGGCAAATTGGCGGAAATCAGCCGGCATAGCGAGGAGAGGGCGCGGCAACAACAGGCCGAGATCGAGTCCGAGTGTCAACGCCAACAAACGGCGCTGGCAGCACTGGAGATCCAGCGTCTCGCAAGTCTGGCCCAGGGCGGTGTCGACACGCAGGCGCTTGGGGCCTTGGAAGACGAAATCGGACGGCTGGCCGAGCGCTTGAAACGGATCGAGCTCGCTGCCGAGGCCGTGGAGAAATACCAACGCTGGCAGAAGAACGAATGGCCGCGCCATGCGTCGTTGCAGGCGGAGATTCAGCGGCTTGCCGTTCAATTCCAGCAAGAGCAGCAACATTACGACAGCGCCCGCGCTGAATTCGAGCGGCAGCAGACTGCACTCCAAGCGCAGATCGCCGAACAGGATAAGCACCTCGCTACACTCGCATCGATTCTTAACACGCTAATGTCGATGCAACAGGAACTGGAGCGCTATCCGCGCCTGCCGGAGGGCGCCGTCGTTCTGGACGCCTCCCACACCCTGGCGTTCTTGCAAAAGCAGAAGCATGAACTGATGAGCCGGGAACGCGAGCTGCACAAGCAGCTGATCGAACGGGTGAGCCAGCTCAAGCGCGCATTGGATCAGTTTCCCGGCACTCAGCCGGCCAGTTACCGGGAAAGCATCGTCAAGGAAATTGGCCTCGATGCGTCGGAGCGCGCATGGCTACCGTATCTCCGCGATTGGTACGCCACCCGCGCGGATGAGCTGCGGCGCGTGTTGACCATGCAGGCCAACACCTTCGGCAGCGCCGTGCGCAATTACCATCAAGCGCTGGCCCGTTTCGACCGGGGTATCGACTCGCTGTCACGGCGCCTGACAGCCAGCATCGATCGAAATATCGGCTTCGAAAAAATCGAAGCGATCCAGGCCCGCTTGCTCTCTAACGTCAGCGAATTGGGTTACTGGCAGCAGATCGTCGCGTTTACCGAACTTTACGTTCACTGGCAGCGGTCGGAGGAGGCCTTGCTGCCGACCCAGGAATTCGCCGATGCCGTACGCATCATCGCCAGCCAGTTGCAAGCGCAGGGCCGGGTGGAAACCCGCCTGGTCAACCTGCTAAGCCTGGAAATCGCCGTGACCGAAAACGGCAGGGTCAAACGTGCCACTCACGACGAGGAGCTGCGGCAGATTTCCAGCCACGGTTTGTCCTATCTCATCCTCTGCGTATTCTTTGTGGCTTTGGTCAATATGATTCGGAAGGAGCAGCCGGTCTGTGTCGTCTGGCCCATGGATGAACTCAAGGATCTCCACCAGATCAACATCGAACGTTTGCTGGTGATCCTCAACGGCAACAACATCACGCTGTTGTCCGCTTTCCCCGACCCCGATCCCGAAGTGCTGAAATCCTTCAAGAACCGCTACGAGATTTACGGCTATCGGGAGCTCATCGAGATGGTGGTCGACGAAGACGAGATCAGCCTTCCCGAAAGCGACACCACGATGGCGGCCGCCCATGTTTGAGGACACCGTCAAGCGCTTGTTGCGGGGCGAATTCGTCTGCGAGGTGTCGGCCGGCGAATCTTTCCGCTATTTGCAGCAGCCCGACCCTCGCCGCGAAGTGGACGCCTTCCTCGACAAGCTGGGTTATGCCTTGGCCACCACGGCGAACCACTTGGCCTACTATGCGGCCTACCGGCACATCGACAGCGAGGCGCGATCGGAAATTCGCCGGCTGTTTCAGGATTTCCGGATCGAGTTGCAGCCCGTCGTGGAATGGCTGGACATGATGATGCAATGCCAGCGGCAGGATACCTCGCTGAGTCCCGGCGACACCCTCTCTTTTTCCGGTCTGTTGAAGATCATCGAAGACAATCAGGCACTGGCCGATCGCTTGCAAGGCTTCGCGCGCTTTAGGGATTTTCTCAGCGCCGACGACTCCATCAAGGGACGGCTGGAAAAATTGCTCAAGACCCTGAGCCACTGGGGTTATCTGAATTTGGCGAGTCGTGACACGCTGGTCTATCAGGTCACGGGCAAACTGGATTACTTCTATCAGGCACTGCAGTTCATCCAGGAGCACGAAGAATTGCCGCTGGAGCAGCAAGAAGAAGTGCAGCAGGGCGAAATATTTTGAGCGGAGACAAGACGTCCTTACACCGGCTGTTACAAGCGATGGCCCAGCACGGCGACCTGATCGCGGAGGCCTATTTCAGCGGTAGCGTCGCCGCAGGCCCGGAGAATCAGCGGGCGCTGAACCAGCTGAAACAGCTCAAGGTGCTTGCCAACTATGGCGGGGAAGGGTACCGGCTATCGACGCGGCTCAGCCAGTTTATCGACGGCGCGCTGAACAGCGACCGCATGCGGCGGTTGGATACCGATCTCGGCGGCTGGGTCGATTTGTTGGAGCAGCAAATTGGACTGTACCAGGACGCCTATGCCGAGGATCGTCTGGAAGACTGCGATCTGTTTCTCGGCGAAATCGAGCGCCTGGTGTTTGACTTGGCGGATACCCTGGAAGAAAACACCACCTATTTGCTGATGCTGGTGAACAACCGTTTTGCCAATGTCCGCACCTTATCGGAAAAGAAGCGGCAAAATGCCTTTTACATCGGCCGATTGGAAAAGCTGGTCGGGGCGATCAGTCTATTGCAGCCGGCGCACCTGCTGGACATGGCAGAGCCGCACGACAGCTTGCAGGGGCTGATCGATCGCCATCTCATCCGCGCCTTACCCAGCCATCGCCAACGCCTTCAGGACATCCTGCACACGCTCAAGACCTTCCTGTTCCAGTTGCGCCAGATCGAGGCTCGCGCCCGTCTGGTGCGCGGATTTGCGTTTTTCCTCCGGCAGAACCCCGATTACTCGCCGCAGGACTGGTGTGAACGGGAACAGATCTCAGCGCAGTGGAACCGTATTCCTGGGATGGCGTTTCACGCTCACCCGAACACTCTGGATCGCGGTCTGGAGCAGGACCTCATCGCGATCGCGCAAAAGGTGCGCAGCGACAGCGAAGCTTTGTTGGCGAAAAGAAAGGAACGCGGCCTCAACCCCGTGAGCCTCGCCAAGCCGCAGATCCGACGGCTGGAACCGCCCGTGTATCGCCGGCGCATCCGGCAACTGTTCGAACAGGTGCAAACGGTTCCTGGGCAAGCCGTTTCCGCCCTGGCTTATCGAAATCACCACGAGGTCGAGATTGACCCGCCGATCTGGTTGAGTTGCGTGCTCAGCGAGAGCATCCGGCGCAAGAGCTTGAGGCAGGGATTCGATTTCGAGTTCGTCCGGCGCGAATGCGACGACGGCTTCAACGGCAATCTCCGCATCAAAGACCTGAACGTCATTTTTCGAGAGCCACCCGGTGGATAAACGGCTCGTCCGGTTGATCGAACGCGCCGTGTGCTCCGATCGTAAGCTTCCCCGTCAAGCGGACACCGTAAAAGTAGAACTTCCGGCGGCTTGTTGACGATATTCGCTAGGCGTCAGATGGCCTAGCGCGTCATGAGGGCGCTGCTCGTTGTACTCGATTATCCAC
>JAQTYA010000015.1 GCA_028688525.1 Methylococcus sp.
CCCGAACCCAGGCAGGCGTACCGGCCAGCGCGAACAGGCCTAGCCCCGTGTGGCGCAAGAAACGGCGGCGAGATGTGTGGACTGAATACGGCATAACCTCCTCCTCGGACCTTAGGGTCTCTCATGGTTTGACGATACTCCTTCAGCAAGGAGGCCGCCTTGTTTGGACGCCTCCCCCTACCGGTAGAACCGCCCCATGAAACCATTGTATATAAGTTTCTGGTGATATCGAGACGATGTGCAAAAGGAACGGCAAAGTTCAGCCGCGGCACCCAACTTTGACCGCCAACAGCGGCCCGTCCAGCCAGACTCCGGTGAGAGAGGCAGCCGCCCCCCATACGGAACACAGAGGACCTGCCATGACGCAGGCAGGCAAGGTTCGATCGCAGATTTTGCATCTCCACAGCGCGCGGACTCTGGGCTGACACGGTTCCACGAGTAGCATTACCGATTATGCGCGGTTGCTCATAAATCAGGTTTGAGCTATGTTTAAGCTGTAACCCGCGATACATTTAGTAAGTTATCACGGGCTGTCTCACAAGCACTGAACAACTTCTCGAGAGCTGCCCTGGATATTTCGCCGAGGTATCGCCGGAGAAGCTTGCGGCTCCGCCGAAAACTGCGGAAGTGAATTGCAACTACGTATGGAATCCCACATGACCGACACAACAGTTGAGCTCGAAGAGCTCCTTATGCAGCGATCACTGACCGACGCGCAGCTTCTGGCGGCGACGGAGACGGCGGCGGATTTCCGGATACTGCCGGACGCAACGGTGATCAAAATCGGCGGGCAGAGTGTCATCGACCGTGGCCGCTCCGCCGTCTATCCGCTTGTGGACGAGATCGTCGCCGCCCGCAAAGAGCACAAGCTGCTCATCGGGACCGGCGCAGGCACCCGCGCTCGGCACCTCTATTCGATCGCGGCAGAACTCAATCTGCCGGCGGGCGTGCTTTCGCAGCTCGGCGACTCGGTTGCCGATCAAAACGCCGCGATGCTGGGGCAACTCCTCGCGCAGCATGGTATCTCCGCAGTCAGCGGCGCCGGGCTCTCTGCGGTGCCGCTCTACCTCGCCGAGGTGAACGCCGTCATCTTCAGCGGCATGCCGCCCTACAGCCTCTGGATGCGCCCTCCCGCAGATGGCGTTATCCCGCCCTATCGCACCGACGCCGGCTGCTTCCTCGTCGCCGAGCAGTTCGGCTGCAAAGCGATGATCTTCGTAAAGGACGAAGACGGCCTGTACACCGCCAACCCGAAAACCTCGAAAAACGCCACCTTCATCCCGAAGATCTCGGTTGACGAAATGAAGGCTCAGGGACTGCACGACTCGATCCTTGAATTCCCGATGCTAGACCTGCTCAAGGCGGCACGCCACGTTCGACAGGTACAGGTTGTGAACGGCCTCGTCCCCGGCAACCTGACCCGCGCGCTCGCCGGCGAGCACGTCGGCACCATCATCACCGCGAGCTAAAGGACCACTGCCATGCCCAACCCTACCAACAATATCAAGCACGTCTCCTCGCCGCTCGCGCGCCAGACTCTCCTCGATGGCGAACTTACCCGCCCTGTCGCCGGCGGACGCCCGATCCGAATCCTCCCCTGGCTGCAGGTCGTGAAGATCGGCGGACGTTCCATCATGGATCGCGGCCGGGATGCCATCCTCCCCATCGTGGACGAGCTCCGCAAACTTCTACCCGAGCACCGGCTGCTCATACTGACCGGCGCAGGCATCCGCGCCCGCCATGTTTACAGCGTCGGCCTCGACCTCGGCCTGCCGGTCGGCTCGCTCGCCCCGCTTGCCGCGAGCGAGGCCGGCCAGAACGGCCACATCCTCGCGTCGCTGCTCGCGCCGGAGGGCGTCTCCTACGTCGAGCACCCCACGCTCGCGAACCAGCTCGCAATCCACCTCACCTCGGCGCGTGCAGTCGTGGGAAGCGCCTTCCCGCCGTACCACCACCACGAGTTTCCGGGCTCGCGCATTCCGCCCCACCGGGCTGACACGGGCGCATTCCTGCTCGCCGATGCCCTCGGAGCGGCCGGCCTGACGATCATAGAGGACGTGGATGGGG
The DNA here is from genome assembly GCA_028688525.1 of Methylococcus sp. GTDB lineage: Bacteria > Pseudomonadota > Gammaproteobacteria > Methylococcales > Methylococcaceae > Methylococcus. The sequence goes on from JAQTYA010000015.1 coordinate 2,068, forward strand.
TGTACACCACCGATCCCAAAGGCCCCGGCGGGGAAACGGCGCAGTTACTCCGCGAGACGAGCGCTGCCGACCTGGCAAAGCTCCAAGGCACACTGCCGGTCGACCGAGCCCTCCTTGAGGTCATGGCAACTGCGCGCCACCTCGGGCACGTGCAGGTCGTGAACGGACTCGTACCGGGCCGGCTTACCGCTGCGCTGCGCGGTGAGCACGTTGGCACGATCATCCACACTGGCGCGATCGCCGCCTAAAGACTACGGAGCGATGCGCGAAGGCGGATAAGTCCGGCGAGCCCTGGGTAGTTAGGCCTAGGGCCGCAAAGCTCCAATAATTTGGCAAGCGTCCGGCTGGGACTTACCCAGCCGGACGGTCAATGCGGGCTTAACCGGCAACGCCGAGGATGACTGAGCCCGCCTTAAATACGGCGGTAGCACTCTGGCCTTCCGCCAACCCCAAGGCTTCCAAGCTGTCGTTGGTGATGGTGGCGGCTACGGTTTCGCCGCCCACATCGATGATGACGTCCGAATTGACCGCGCCCTTGTGAATGCGGCTCACCTTGCCGCTCAGCTGGTTGCGGGCCGAGAGGCGGTAGCCGGCGGTATCCGTGACGACGATGACCTGCGGAGCTTTGACCAGTGCCACGGCGTCGCCGCCTGCTTTCACGCCAAGCTTTTCCACCGATTCCTTGGTGATCGCGGCCACGATACTCTGGCCTCCCTTCAAGCCCACGACAACCTCGGCATTGACTGCGCCGATGTTGACCGCGGTAATCTTGCCGAAATACTGATTACGTGCGCTCGCTTTCATGGTGACTCCTAAAGCCTCGTTAGCCGCCGGATGACACAGGATTTCCGAAAGTGGCGGCAACCTTCGGCACGGCAGGCACTCTTCGATGCCCCAAGCGCGGGTGCTGTCGATAAGCCCCGCAAGAGCTTAATGAACCTGACTCGTCATCTCGATGACGCTGCGATCCAGCGACCGGGCCGCTTTCTCGTCGCCCTCATCCAGCGTGAGATAGGAAAATGAGGTCGCCTTGATCAGGCAGTTGACGGCATCGCCTTCCCGCAACGCCATATCCCGGTAGGCACGCTGGGTGATCTCCGCCCGCAGCAGCACCCCAACGTCGGCGACAATCTGGACGCTGTCCCCGGCCGAGTCGATGGACACGATGCGGCCTGGCAGCTGATTCTGGATCGAGAGCCCCTCCACGAAACTTTTGCCCAGGGCGACCTCAGTGCGGTGCACCGACACATAGACCCTATCCCCCGGCATCAGCGCCGAACGAAAAGGCAGCGCAAGCCGGCGGCCTTGGAAAATACCGAAAGTACAGCCGCCTTCGGCATCGTGCGACTCTATGGTCACGGCGAGGCTGTTATCCAAGCCCAAGCGGTCCTCCGACCGGATCTGCTCAGCGTCCAGCAAGGTATGCAGCGGACCGGAACCGAGAATCCTCCCCCCGGCGATCAAAGTCAGCTGGTCCGTCAGATAAAGGATCTCCGGCAAAGAATGGGAAACATAAACCATAGGCAAACCGAGCTCGTCGCGGACCCGTCTCATGAACGGCAGGATTTGCTCCTTTAAGCTCTGGTCCAGCGCCGCCAGCGGCTCGTCCAGCAGCAGCATCCTGGGAGAGGCCAGCAGCGCCCGCCCCAAAGCGACGCGCTGCTTCTCCCCTCCGGAAATCCGGCGTGGATGGGAATCGAGCAAATGGCCGATAGCCAAGAGATCCACCACATCGTCCAGCTTGAAGCGGCGCTCCCTGGGAGGCGTCTGTTTCCAGCCATAGAGGAGATTGCCCTTGACGGTGTAATGCGGGAACAACTGGCTGTCTTGGAACACGAATCCGATGCGGCGCCGATGCGAAGGTACGCACAGACCTTTTTCGCTGTCGAACAAGGTTTCGCCGTCCAGCACCACCCTGCCCCGGTCCGGGTCGATCACTCCGGCGATGACGTTCAGCAAGGTGCTCTTGCCCGAGCCCGAACGCCCAAACAAGCCGCTGACTCCCTCTTCGAATTCCACTCGGGCTTCAAGCCTGAATCGCCCGCGGTTGATATCTACATCCAGGCTCAACATGGCTGCATCATTCCCCCAACAAACGGCTTTCGGCGCGGCGGCCCAGGATTTCGCTGGCAACCAGAGCCACCAGCGCCACGGCAAGTGAAATCAGCACAAGACGTACCGCCGGCTCGTCCATGCCCGGCGTTTGGGTATAGGTGTACAGCGCCAGGGGCAGGGTCCGGGTTTCGCCTTCGATATTGCCGACGAAGGTGATGGTGGCGCCGAACTCGCCCAGGCTGCGGGCGAAACTGAGGATGGCGCCGGTAAGTATACCGGGAGCCGCCAGAGGCAAGGTGATCGTCAAAAACACCCTCAACCGGCCGGCACCCAGGGTACTCGCCGCCAACTCCAGACGCGGATCGACCAAGCTCATAGACAACCGCACCGCCCGCACCATCAGCGGAAATCCCATCACCGCCGAGGCGATCGCCGCCCCCTTCCAGGTAAACGCCACCCGGATGTCGAACAGCTCGGCCAGCCAGTAGCCCAGCCAGCCGTTGGCGCCGAAGGCCAGCAACAACACATAGCCGATCACCACCGGCGGCAGCACCAGCGGCATGTGCAGCACCGCTTCGATCACCGCCTTGCCCGCGAACTGGAAGCGGGCCAGCACCCAGCCCAGCAGCACGCCAGGCGGCAGGGTAACGGCCACGCACCATAGACTCACTTTCAGCGACAACAGTAGCGCGGATATTTCTTCCTCGGTCAGCATCATCGACGACCCTCCCTAGCGCCTGTCCCGGCTCAGCGCGGCTGCAGGGTAAATCCGTACATCAAGAAAACCTCGGAAGCCTGCTTGGTCTTGAGAAAATCCAGGAATTTTTCGGCGTCGCCGGACTGCTTCACCAGGGCAAAGGGATAGACGATCTTGGCATGCGTATCCGCCGGGAATTTCGCGACGACCTCGACCTTCTTGCTCTGCTTGGCATCGGTTTCGTACACGATGCCGGCGCCGCACTCGCCCCGCTCCACCAAGTTCAAAGCCGCACGCACGTCTTCGGTGCCAACAACGCGGTAGCGGATGCTGTCCCACCAACCCAGCTTGGTCATGGCCTCCTTCGCATAGATGCCCACAGGTACCGAATCGACCACACCAGTGCACAGCTTGCCGGAGAAAGCGGTGGCAAAATCGAAGCCCTTCGCCATATGAACCTTGAAGCCCTTGCCCTGCGGCGCGACCAGCACCAGGGTATTGCCCAGCAAATCTACACGCGTATCCGCATCGATCTTGCCCTTGTCATAGAGATAATCCATCCATTTGCTGTCTGCCGAAGCGAATACATCGGCTGGCGCTCCCGCCTGGATCTGCTTCGCCAGCGCCCCGGAGGCCGCGAAGGAAAATTTGACCGGAATGCCGCTCTGGGATTGGAAAGCTTTGCCGAGATCTGTCAGCGCATTAGTCAAGCTGGCGGCGGCGAAGACCGTTATATCTGCAAAAGCAGATCCCATCCCCGCCAGCGTCAGCAAGCAGCCCAGACAGAAAGAATGGAAGCGATTGTTCGGCATACGTTGATTCTCCTTGGATATTTCGATTAACGGACTGAACGCGAATTTGCCCGCTCATACTAACTCACGGATAAGAGCATCCGGCTGCCACCGAGAGGAAACGATCCATTACGGAAGCTATGCGCCTTTTCAGCCACACATTGTTGCCTTATGGCTACCGGAAGTATCGTTATAGCTGTTAAAATATAACTGTAATTCGTAGGGTCTCTCGGATTGTATCCCATACGATATTTCGCTGCAGCACTGACTTGTGGGGGCAAGTCCTAAGTGCGTCCAGCGCTTATCAAACCAACCCGCACAAGAGGGGATTCACACCAATGAGCGTCAAGAAATTATCCACGCTGCTCGTGACTGCAGGTTCCGGCCTGCTGCACATGCCGGCCGTTTCCGCCATGACTATAGAGGAACGCATGCAGGCCATGGAGCAACGCATGATGCAGCTCGAAAACAAACTGGACACTTCCGAAAAGGAAAACGCCGACCTGAAACAGAAGCTGGCGACGACCCAAAAAGCCGTGGCCGCCACCGTTGCAGCGGCGCCCAAACCCGCCAAGACCCAGGACGATCAAGTGGACAAAGCGGCGCAGGAAAAAGCGGATCAGGAACTGGAAGGCTGGGTCAGCAGTTTCCAGCAATGGCCGACCCAGTCGTTCGATCCCAACAAGGTCACCGAACTGCACGACCGGGTAACGACCCTGGAAAAATCCACCGAAGCCCAAAAGGCTGCCGCAGAAGAAAAGCTCAAGAAAAGCGCTCTCACCGAAATCGGCGACCGCGGCATCGCTTGGTCGTCCGGCGACGGCAACTACAGGCTGGCCTTGCGCGGTTATCTCCAAACCGATTTCCGCGCTTTCTTCGACGGTTCCAACAAGACGTCGAACCCCGGCGCCAACCTCACGGATTCGGCGCTGGTCCGGCGTGCTCGCCTTATCCTGGAAGGTCAGCTGTTCAAATGGGTCGATTGGCGCATTTCCCCGGATTTTGCCAACAGCCAACTGCAGCTGTTCGACGCCTTCATCGACGCCCATTACATTCCGGAAGCCGCGCTGATGGTAGGCAAGATGCGCGAGCCGGTCAGCTTGGAGCGCTACAAGAGTGCAACCAACCTAGATTTCGTGGAGCGCGGCTATCCTGCCATGATCACTCCGAACCGCAGCGTCGGCGCCATGCTGCACGGCCAGATCGGCTATCCCGGCTACAAGCCGCAATACTCGATTCAGCCGGTATTCCGCGACTGGATTTCCTACGAATTCGGCTGGTTCAACGGCACCGGCGACAACACCCCAGTCAATCAGAGCGACGTCGAAGTCGATCAGGAAAAAGACCTCGCCGCCCGCATCTTCTCCCATCCCTTTCTCAAGAGCGGCATCGAACCGCTGGAAGGCCTAGGTATCGGCGTCTCCGGTACCTGGGGCAACCCGACCAACCAAGCGCTCAACAAACTGATCAGCGTGGGCCAGCAAACCATCGTGACTTACGGCGGCAGCGGGACCAACACCTCGTCCGTACTCGCCAACGGCAACTCCTATCGCTACTATCCGCAGGCGTACTGGTACTACGGACCGTTTGGCCTGCTCGGCGAATACGTGTGGACTAATCATCAGGTGACCGCCAGCAGTACTTCCGGCGCCAATACCGATACATACAACACCAGCCTGAACAACCGAGCTTGGAACTTGGAAGCCACCTATGTGCTCACCGGCGAACGAGACGGGTTTTTCGGCGTCAAACCGGAAAACAATTTCGATCCGTTGGCGGGCAGATGGGGTGCCTTTGTACTAGCGGGCCGCTGGAGCGGCCTGAATATCGACGCCCACGCTTTCGAACCGTTCAAAGGCGCAAACGGCAAGAACTCCACCCTGTCCAACCCGCTCACTTCCGTCTCCGGCGCCAACTCTTTTACCGCAGCTCTCAACTGGTATCTCAACCCGTTCATGAAAGTGCAGACCGATTACAGCAACACCTGGTTCACGGGGGGTGGCGGAACCAAGGAAGAAAACCGCCGGCAGGAACAGGCCTGGTTCACCCGGTTCCAGATCGCCTTCTAAACCGTTGGGTCGGAAGCGGAGGGCTCGGAGAGCTCTCCGCTCGGCGGCGTTTCCGCCATGCAGGGCAAAAACAGCCGCAGATAGGTATCGGCGGCTTGCTGGAGCGCGCCGTAGACTTCGCGGTAGCGCGCCAGCACTTCCTTGCCGAAAGGCGTCAGATGAGCACCGCCACCGTGCTTGCCGCCCCTAGCAGCATCCACCACTGGCTCCCTGAATGACCGGTTCATCGCATCTACCAGCAGCCAAGCCCGGCGGTAACTCATATCCATCACGCGGCCTGCAGCCGAAATGGAACCGGTACTCTCGATGGCTTCCAGCAACTCGGCCTTGCCCGGCCCGAATGCGATTTCGTCGCCGTAGAGCAGACGCAGGGTCAGCTTGAATTTGGGATCCGTATAGAAACGCGCCTGAATCGCCTTCTTGGTGCGCCGCTTGCGTTGTTCCGGCTCGGCTTCGCTGACGGATGCGCGCTTGGAGAGTCCAGAATCTGAAAAGAAGAATTTTTCGGAGGGCATTCGCGTTAACCGCAATCGATTTCCAAGGCACTGTCGCTGGCGGAGTACGGCCGCGTCAATGCGCACCCGCAACGCCATGCTCAACGCACTTTATCAGACGCTGGAAACCGGCGCGAGATAGCACCGACAAGACGGAGAGGCAGAATGATGCTCTCGTCCATCCGCAAAAAAGTTCCCCCGGTCAATCCTTGACCTCGAGCAAACGGCCTGTTTCAGGGGAGCAGCGGAGTCATGAGGAGGAGGTGACGCGAAACATCTATTGGCACATCAAGTCTGTACGACACCCTGTCGAGAAAAAGCGCCATCCCTGGCCAAACCATGAGTCACTACTTAGGACACCACGAACATAGAGTCCGGAATCAGCGACGCCTATAGATTAACATGCGTGATATTTATTTTGATATATCGAATGTTCGTAAAATGATGCTAAATCTGGGAAACGAACTATTTTTAATTATGCCACACCGCCGCATCTCTTAAACGCCCGGCTTGATTATTGACATGAAGATGGCTGAACAACCCAGTCGTTTATATTCATATCATTGATATTTAATAATAAATTTCATCGCAGACAATTCCGCTTTATCGCTAGGTCTTGCTTAGCCGATGGGCCACTCAAACTCCAACGTAGCTGGTTGATATCACAGCCGATCCCACAACTAGGATCAAGTCGCACATTTTGTTATATTTTAAAAGCTATAACGATAAGCCGCATACCAACATGGGCCTGCGTCGCAGACAACCAGGGACATACGGATCGGACATCACTCATTTGTGGAAATATAGGAGCGCACAATGCTAACACTCAAAGCAGCAACACCCGTCCTTCTCTCCATCGTTCTCGTTGCGTCATCGGTTTTGGGCGAAAGCGATGCCAATGCCGCTGGCTGTAGCGGCGGAGCGTCGGCTACGGTCAAACTGAAAGGGGATATCAAAAAGCCGGCGACTTACAACTTGGACGACTTACGAAACTTCAAACCCGATCCGGCGGCAGATTACCAACCCACCACAGTGACCGTGACGTTCAATACCTCAAAAGGTCCGGTGACCGCTACCTATACCGGGGTGCCTTTGATCGATCTGCTCACCGCGGCGGACGTCAAGGTCGATAAGAATCAGAAAAACGATATCCTGCGGAAATATGTAGTGGCTCAAGCCACGGATTGCTACGAAGTGGTGGTCGCTCTGGGCGAGATTCTGACCAACTATGAAGGCAAACAGGTGCTGGTTGCCTATGAGGACGGCGAGGGGCAACCTTTGCCCGACAGCGACGGCATGGCGCGCCTAGTGATACCCGGCGACCAAGCCGGCGGCCGAAACATATACCACTTATCCAAGCTCACCGTCCGCACGGCTCCGAAATAGGAATATCAGCACCTCGGCGGAAGTCTCTACTCACTCAGCAGGGCTTTCGCCAAGTCCGGTCAAGATATCCGTAACAGCCTCATAGAGACGACATAGAGCCATGCATGACACTCCAGTCCATTCCGCCAGCGAGTCCCGTACTGGCCTAAACGCCTGTGTATTTCTGGCGGCTCACGCCTTTCTTGCAAACGATGCGATGGCTGCCGCTACCCCGATTTCCGCCAACTCTTCCGGATACGCAGCGACTTTTTCCAGCGCCGGCGGCATCGACAGGAACAGCGATTTCTTTCAGGAGTTCGGCGGCAACGGGCGCACCTGCCTGAGCTGCCACCGCCCCGGCGAAGGCTGGAGCATCACTCCTCCGGGCGTGCAAAAGCGCTTCCGAAAAACCGGAGGGACCGATCCGGTTTTTCGCCCCAACGACGGCGCGAATTCTCCGGATGCCGATGTGTCCAGCGCGGCTGCCCGACGGCTCGCCTATAGCGAGCTGTTGAGCAAAGGGGTTTTCCGTATCGGCTTGCCCATTCCTACAACAGCCGAATTCACCCTGACGGGAGCCGACGATCCTTACGGCTTCGTCGCGGAAAACACCGTAAATCCGGAGCTGTCGTTGTTCCGCAGACCCCTCCCTGCAACGAATCTAAAATTCGCATCCTCGGTGATGTGGGACGGCCGGGAAAGCCCTGCCGGCCTGTCCATTCGGGACGGCTTGAGCAATCAGGCCAACTCCGCCAACATCCAGCATGCGCAAGGCGCCGAGCTTACCGCCGCCCAGCGGCAGAACATCGTCGATTTCGAACTCGCTTTGTTTACCAGCCAAGTCGTCGAGAACAGCGCAAGTGTGTCGACAAAGCTGGGGAAACCCGCCAATCCCCGCAGTTTATTCCGACAGGAATTCGCGCTGGGCATCAACGCCCCTTTTATCGCCGGCCAGGCCAATCCAGCCTTCACCAGCCAGATCTTTACCTTATTCGACGCCTGGTCTGGGCGCGCCGACCCCGATGGATCGGACCTCCGCGCCTCCATTGCCAGAGGGCAACAACTATTCAATACCCGCAGCTTCGTCATCAAGGGCGTGGCGGGACTCAACGATTCGGCGGAATTCGGCCATCCCGAACAATTGATAGGGACTTGCGGCACTTGCCATAACACTCCAAACGTGGGCAACTCATCCTCTGCTCTGTTCATGAATACCGGAGTCAGCGACGCCGACCGCCGAACCGGCGATCTACCCCTTTACACCCTAAGGAATAAGGCGACCGACGAATCGGCTCAAACCACCGATCCTGGACGCGCCCTGATCACCGGTCTCTGGAAAGACATCGGCTGCTTTAAAATCCCCGCCCTGCGCGGACTGGCGGCACGAGCGCCTTATTTCCATAACGGCAGCCGCAGCGAAATACCCGATGTGGTAGATTTTTACGAAACCCGCTTCGGTCTGGGGCTCAACAACAGGGAGCGCCTGGACCTGATCAGTTTTTTGCGAGCACTCTAGGCCATAACATTCAATATCCCCATGAATACTCCACTCACCTCAGCCACCGAACAGCAGATTGCCGAGCTGGTCAGGCGCTTTTACGAACGGGCGCTCAAGAACGACAGCCTGCGGCCCGTCTTCGAAGCCGCCATCACAGACTGGGATGCACATCACCGAACAGTGCAGGATTTCTGGTCGCGGACTTTGTTGGACACCGCCCGTTACCGCGGCCATCCATACCCGATCCACGCCCAGCTTCCTTTGAAACCGGAGCATTTCGACACCTGGCTGGAGCTGTTCCGCGAAACAGCGCGGGAGGTTCTGCCAGCCGACGCCGCCGAGCGGGCGGTTGGGCGGGCGGAGCATATGGCGGAAAGCTTCAAGGCCGGGATGTTCAGCTTTCCGCGCCATGACGGCCCGAAGTTGTGGAAGTCGGCGCTGTGACACCGCGGCCGGCAGCCGACGCCGAGCCCCGCTTTCTGCTCTACCATCTGCACCCGGTCAGCTCGCGCCTGCTGTTCTTGCGCCACGCCTCCGGCAGCGTCCTGAGCCCGCGCCCGCTGCCCTTCCTCTCCAGCCCCATCGAAGACGAGGACGAGGGTCAGGTGTTGCCTCCCGTCCAGCAACTGAAGCTCGGGATGCAGATACATGCCGGACTGGGCTTAGAACCCGGCACGCTGCTGGTCGAACGGGAGTTTTTACGCCGGGCCGAAATTCCCAGGGCCGTGGTGAATATCCATCTGGCCCGGTTCCTCGCCCTCGACCCGCCACATCACGAGATACGGCTCCAAGGCGGCGAATTCCGCCCGCTCACCGAGCTGCACGGCGGCCATCCGGTGGAAATGACGATGCTGCGCTGGGCTTACGAATTTCTGCTCGGCAGCTGAACAGGGGGCCGGAGCCCCCCGCACAACACCAGCCGTCAGCGGATGATGTCGAAGCTATAGTCGGTCTTGGATGGAACGCTGCTGTTGCGGTCAATCTCGCCGAAGATCTTGTCCAGGATCGATACTAGAACGTTCAAGCCGCCCTGATAACCCCAAAGCGGAAAGCGGTGGTGATGGTGGCGGTCGAAGATCGGGAAGCCGATGCGGATCAGCGGGGTGCCGGTGTCGCGTTCGAGGTACTTGCCGTAGGTATTGCCGATCAGAAAATCGACCGGCTCGGTGAACAGCAGCGAACGCATATGCCACAAGTCCTTGCCGGGATAGACCTTGCAATTCTTGCCGAACGGCGAACTGTCGAACAGCGCCCGCATCTTCTCCGCCCAGCCCTTGCCGCCATTAGTCGACAGCACGTGCACCGGCTCCGCGCCCAGCTCCATGAGGAAAGCCGCCAGGCCCAGGCAAAGATCCGGGTCGCCGTAAATCGCAAATTTCTGGCCGAAGACATGGGCGCTGGAATCGGCGATCGCATCCAGCAACTGGCCGCGCTCGCGCTCGAGCTCGCGGGGAATCGGCTTGCCGGTGATCCGGGAGACTTCCATCAGGAACCGATCGGTGGCGCCGACACCGACTGGATGATTCAGCGCGACCACTTCCTGGCCGTGTTCGGCGATGAACGACAGGGTCTTTTCCGTACAGTATTCCTGCATCGATATCGTCGCCTTGGCGTGCACCGCGTTGGCCGCATCTTCCAGCCGGGTGCCGCCGTCGTACATGCGGAAAGTGCCGTCCGTCGGCGTGTCGAAAACGTCGCTGGCATCGCCGATGAGGGTGTAGTCCACGCCCATCAGACCCAGCATGCGCTTGATCTCGCGCAGGTTGCCGACGGTGTAGCCATCGAATCCCCCGATGATGTTGATGGAATCGTTAGGTTTGCGCTCGATCGCCGGCACCGTACCGGCCTTGCCGTCCCAAAAGTGCTCGAGTACGCCCCGCATCGAGTTGTCGTAGCCGGTAACGTGGCTGCCGACGAAAGCCGGCGTATGGGCAAAAGGAACGTCGAATTCGCCCGGTAGGCTACCCTTCTCCTTGGAGGTCTTGATGAAGGCATTGAGGTCGTCGCCGATCACTTCGGCCATGCAGGTGGTCGAGACCGCAATCATCTTCGGCCGGTACATGTTGTAGGCGTTGGCCAGGCCGTCGATCATGTTGTTCAGGCCGCCGAACACCGCCGCATCCTCGGTCATGGAAGAAGACACGCAAGACGCCGGCTCCTTGAAATGGCGGCTCAAATGGCTGCGGTAGTACGCGACACAGCCTTGCGAGCCGTGGACGAAAGGCAGCGTAGCCTCGAACCCCAAGGCGCAGAAGACCGCTCCTAGCGGCTGGCAGGCCTTGGCGGGGTTGATGACCAAGGCTTCGCGGGCGAAGTTCTTGTCCTTGTAGTCCTCGGTCTTGGTCCAGTCGCGGATTTCTTCCACTTTTTCGGCGGGCTGGGCGTTTTCGAATTCTTTTCTCTTGTTCTCGAACATCCCCTGGTATTCCGGGTGACGGAACAGATTGAAATGGTCGATGACGTGTTCGGCGTTTTGGGGCATCGTCGGCTCCAATGATGGGTGAATTGAAAGAAGCGGAATTCCACGCCGTAGAGCCTGGATATTTCCTCGTTTTTTACATGGTAATTTGGGCAAACCTGGGCCCAGGATTCAGGCGCGAAACACGGGCGGTATCGCGTAATCGAGACTCGATGCCGCCCGCGGCTTAAGTAGGGATCAAGCGGCCAGGTCTGCAGCCGTCTTGCCGACCTGCGACTCGTCGACCTGCTTCATGATGCCGTGCTGCATCAGCAAGTCTTCCAATTCGTCCATGGTGATCGGCGTCGGGATAGTGCCGTTGCCCTTGTTGGCATGGACCTTCTGAGCCAATTGGCGATACTCGTTGGCTTGCTTGGAGTCCGGTGCATACTCGATAACGGTCATGCGCCGCAGCTCTGCGTGCTGCACGATGTTGTCGCGCGGTACGAAGTGGATCAGCGTGGTGCCGAGCTTCTTCGCCAGCGAGTCCGCCAACTCGTATTCCTTGTCGGTCTGGCGCTCGTTGCAGACCAACCCGCCCAGACGCACGCCGCCGGAATTGGCGTACTTCAGAATGCCCTTGGAGATGTTGTTGGCTGCGTACATAGCCATCATTTCGCCGGACATGACGATGTAGATTTCCTGCGCCTTGTTCTCGCGGATCGGCATGGCGAAACCGCCGCAGACCACGTCGCCGAGCACGTCGTAAGAGACGTAGTCAACGCCGTCGTAAGCGCCTTCTTCTTCCAGGAAGTTGATGGAGGTGATGACACCGCGGCCTGCGCAGCCAACGCCCGGCTCCGGTCCGCCCGACTCGACGCAACGGATGTCGCGGTAGCCGACCTTCATGACATCGTCCAGCTCCAGGTCCTCGACGCTGCCGGCATCGGCGGCCAGGGATAGGATGGTGTCCTGCGCTTTCGAGTGCAGAATCAAACGAGTGGAGTCGGCTTTCGGGTCGCAGCCGACGATCAGGATGCGTTGACCCATTTCCGCGAGTGCCGAAAGGGTATTTTGCGAAGTGGTGGACTTACCGATGCCGCCTTTGCCGTAAAAGGCGATCTGTCTCAGATCTGACATGGTGTTTCTCCGAAGTTGGGAGGATTAGTCTTTGTCCTTGGGACGTACCATTCCGGCCGTCTCTGCCGGAACCCGATATCGCGACTAGCTGCCCTTGACCGGAGTTGCACCGCAGTTGCTGCGTTGGAGACTCCCAGCTTTCGTTATATCTTGTTATATACATCCAAGGATCGTACCAAACCGCAACATTATTCGTAACTAATTAATCTATATAGATAATGCTTCGTGCGGGAACACACAGGTGAGATCCTGCACGCACCTAAACATTACAATTCGGGAGGTATTTCTTAGAAACGTGCACAATCTAGGCGCACGATCAGGCGTGCCGCCCCAGACAACGGTGAGGAGCCGAACAGACCGAAGTCTGCGGACATTCCGTTCAACCGGCGGGAATCACACCAAGCCGAAAAACGGCTGCACCTCGACCAAGGTGCCCGGCTCCACCGGGCCGCTGTCCAGGGGTAGCACGATGAAGCAGTTGGCCTGACTCATCGAGGTCAGAATGCCAGACCCTTGCTGGCCGGTCTTGCGGACCACCATCCGGCCTTCGCCGTCGGGCTCGACGACGCCCCGCTGGAATTCGACCCGGCCCGGACGCTTCCTCAGCTTCGAAACGCATATGGCCTTGAAGCTCAGCACCGCAGGCAAAGGCTGCTCGCCCATCATTCGGCGCAGCGCCGGCTGGACGAATTGATAAAAGGTCACCATGGCAGCCACCGGATTTCCCGGCAAGCCGAAGAACACGGCACGGCCGATGTTGCCGAAGGTGATGGGCCGTCCCGGTTTCATCGCGATTTTCCAAAACTCGATGCTCCCTACCCGCTCCAGAACTTCCCGCACCAGGTCGTATTCGCCGACAGAAACCCCGCCGGTGGACACGATCGCATCGGCATCGGCGGCGGCTTCGGACAAGACCGATTCCAATTGTTCCCGGCTGTCGCCGACAATTCCGAATTCGCGCACCTCGACACCCAAGCGCTGCAGCATGCCGAGCAGGGTATAACGGTTACTGTCGTACAAACCGCCTTCCGCCAATTCCTCCCCCGGCTCCAGTAGCTCATCGCCAGTAGTGAATAGAGCCACTCTCAGCCTACGGTAAACCGCCACCTGGGCCAGCCCTTGCCCGGCCAGGACGCCCAGATCGGCCGGAGTAAGCCGGCGTCCTCGCGCCAATACGATTTGGCCAACCGCAACGTCCTCCCCCACCTGCCGGACGTTTTGGCCAGGCTTAACCTCAGAGCCGAATACGGCCAGATCGCCCCGGCGCTCGACCTGCTCCTGCATAACCACTGTATCGGTTCCCTCTGGCATCACGGCACCTGTGAATATCCGCACGCATTGCCTAGACTGAACCTCGCCTCGGTAGGGAACGCCGGCGCGGGATACGCCGACGACTTCTAAGCTGCGCTTACCCGATGCAGGCAGGCCGGCGCCACGCAAGGCATAACCGTCCATCGCCGAATTCGTTGCCGCCGGCACGGCAACAGCGGCACAGGCGTCTTCGGCCAGTACTCGCCCCAGAGCCGAACGCAAATCCACGACCTCGGTAGCCTCGAGCGGGCTCACGGCGTTGAGGATACAGATCTGCGCGGTCTCGACCGTCAACGAGTAAGGGTCGTAATCGTCGTCGCAGGTGACGGGCGAATGGGGAAATGATTTCATGCTGAGACTTGGAGTTTACGGGGCGCTTGGTCTTGCCCGCTTCTCGAACTTAGGGATGCGGGGCGGGGATGATAGCGCGAGCTCCCCGAAGTCGAAAGGCGGGCCGCCAGAGACGGCCCACCGAACCGGCCGTTAGGCCGTCTTCCTGAACCGTACTGCCTCTTCAGAACCGCCGGTCGCGTCGCCTTTGCTGTAGGAGTGCGCGCCGACGCCAGCTAGCTTGCCGCCGTCGACCACCAGGTATTCATCGCGGATCGCGCGGCCTTCGAACCAGCATTCCAACACCTCACGCACCCCGGCGGCATAGCGGACCTGGGCCGACAGGCTGGTGCCGGAGATGTGCGGCGTCATGCCATGGTGCGGCATGCTGCGCCAGGGGTGGTCTTGCGGCGCCGGCTGCGGGAACCAGACGTCGCCGGCATAGCCCGCCAGTTGGCCGCTTTCCAGCGCTCTGGCGATGGCGTCGCGGTCGCAGATCTTTCCGCGTGCGGTATTGACGATGTAGGCGCCGCGTTTCATCTTGGCTAACATCGCGTCGTCGAACATATGCTCTGTTTCCGGATGCAGCGGGCAATTGACGGTAACCACGTCGCACACCCGGATCATCGATTCGACATTGGGATGAAAGGTCAGATTCAGTTCCCGCTCGATTTCCGGCGCCAGCCGGTGGCGGTCGGTGTAATGCAGTTTGAAGTCGAACGGCTTCAAGCGGCGCAACACCGCCAGGCCTATGCGGCCGGCGGCGATGGTACCGACCGCCATGCCTTCCAGATCGTAGGACCGCGCCGCGCAGTCGGCGATGTTCCAACCGCCCTTCACTACCCATTGGTAAGACGGAATATAGTTGCGCACCAGCCCCAGGATCATCATGACCACGTGCTCGGCCACGCTGATGCTGTTGCAGTAGGTGATCTCGGCGACGGTGATGCCGCACTCCATCGCCGCCTGCAAGTCGACGTGATCGGAGCCTATTCCGGCGGTCAGCGCCAGCTTCAATTTGGGCGCCTTGGCGATTCGTTCTCGGGTCAGGTAAGCGGGCCAGAACGGCTGGGAAATCACGATGTCGGCATCGTGCAAATGCTTTTCCAGCTCACAGCCCTCCCCGCCCTTGTCCGAGGTCACGACCAGGGTATGACCCTGACCCTCGAGGAATTTACGCAACCCCAGTTCTCCCGATACGCTCCCCAGCAGCTGGCCGGGCACGAAATCGATCGCCTTGGGATTGGCCGCGGTTTGCCCGTCGGGGTAAACACTGATGTCGGGCGCGGCATCGTGTGCATAGGACGCCGGGTAACCGTCGACGGGATCGTCGTAAAGCACACATACGATTTTAGCCATGATCTTTGCTCCTAAAATATTCGAATGTTCGATGGCCGCCGGTAGCGACCGCCCGTTCCTGACCGGGCTAGGACAAATGCGAAACATTCTCATCTTAGAAATCCGGACAAGCCAATCGTTTGGAGCGATCGGTCAATAGCTGGCGTTTATCAATCCGTCCAGACGCGCCTGGAGGCCTAGGCTTTCGGCGAGCGTCCAGGCTTCTGCAAGAATCGGAGGGAGCATCTGGTGATTGCGGGCTACCAATCCGATTTGGCGGGACAGCTCAGGCCGCAGAGGGACGGCCGTTACCTCTTGCCGCATCTCGAACAGAGTCAACAAGCTGTGGGGTACGACGGAATAAAGGCCGGCACAACGGACGTGGGCATATAGGGCAAACACCGAATCGGTTTCGACCATGACCCGCGGCGTTGCCCCGGCATCGCGGAATGCGGCATCGATCAACCGGCGGTTCTGCATATCGGCGGAGAGCAGGCAGAGCGGAAGCTCCGCCGCCTCCCGCCAGCCGATGCTTTGCCCAGGCACGGCTTCAGTACCGTCGCGCGCCAGCAATACGTGGGTCTCCCGGTACAGCGGCAAGACCTGAAACCCGCGCAGGCGGGGGTCTTCGAGATAGGTCAGGCCTAAATCGAATTCAAAGGTGTCGAGACCGCGGATGATTTCCTCCGCGCAGCAAGAGTGCAAACTCAGACGGATGCCGGGATGCACGCGCTGCAGGGATTCGGTAAACAAAGGCGAAACCGCTAAGGTGGTCGGGATAGCCCCCAGCCGCAGCACCCCGCTCAAGTTGCCTCGGATCTGAGCTGCGGCTTGCCGCATGCCCTCGCAATCGGCTTGAACCCGCCGCGCCCACTCGAGCAGCCTCTCGCCTTCCGGAGTAAATCCTTGAAAGCGCTGGCCTCGCTGGATGAGCGTTACGCCTAACTCGGTTTCCAGATGCTGGAGTGCGGTGGAAAGCGCGGGTTGCGACACATGGCAGATTTCCGCCGCGCGGCCGAAATGCCCGGTCTTGGCCAAGGCGACGAGATAGCCGATCTGGCGCATGAACATGGCTTACCCCGGTCTGGACGAGCGTTCGCTCACAGCCGCCGTCCTGACGCTGCGCCAACGCCGATGAATTGGGAAAAGCATTAAGGATGAACCCAGCCGGAAGCCACTGAAGCTGCCGGCTGGGCCTAGAGAAAACCCGGACGGGGTCGGCCGACCGGGTCTGACGGCTATTTCTTGGGCTGCGCTGAGGGCGCCGGAGTACCGGCGGGTGCCATATCTGCGGGCACCGCCGCCACGGGCGGCTTCGATGCAGCTGGAGCCGGCGCCGGCGTGGTGAAATTCTGTACCTTCGCCTTGGCCGTGAGGTCGTCGATGTACTGATGCAGTTTCTGGGTCTGCATCATAGACTTGATCTGCTCCTTCACCGCGTCGAAAGCGGGCGCAGCGGATTCACGCGACTCTTCACGCTGAATTACGTGCCAGCCGAACTGGGTTTGCACCGGCGCCTGCGTGATCTCGCCATTCTTCAGCTTCTCCACGGCTTCAGAGAACGGCTGCACCATCTGCTGAGGGCTGAACCAGCCCAGCTCGCCGCCTTCGTTCTTGGAGCCTGGATCCTTCGAGAATTTCTTGGCGAGATCTTCAAACTTCGCACCCTTCCCCAATTTGGCGATGATGTCTTTCGCCACGTCTTCCTTATCCACGAGGATGTGGCGGGCGCGGAATTCGGAACGCTGCATCGCTGCAATGCGCGTGTCGTATTCCTTCTTCAGCTCCTCGTCCGATACCTTGAGGTTCTTCATGAAGTCTTCGGCCGCGATCTGCGACAGGATGACCCGCTGGGCATTGTCGATGCGCGCCTGGTATTCCGGGTTATTGCTCAACTGCTTGGCGACCGCATCCTGCCGCAGCAGTTCGCGCTTCACGAGTTCATCGACAATCTTGTCGTCAGCAACATCGCCGCCGCGGCGCTGCGCCAATTCAGATTTGATGGCACCCAACTCGGCCTTGGTGATGGCGGTACCGTTGACGCTGGCAACGGAGTTCTCAGGGGTCGCGACGATGGCGGCCTTGGAAGTAGAAGAAGCCGAGGACGCAGGAGGCTTCGGTACTTCCGGGGCGGATGGGTTGCAGCCCGTCAGGGCGACGGCCAGAATCGCTGCACCGCTGGCAAAAGACTTATTCATCAAGGGTTTCCTTTTGTTTGATGTTCAGAGGGAGTTAAAGCCTTCATGCTTAGGGCATGAATTTCGTTAGTCATCATGTCGCCCAGCGCCGAATACACCATCCTGTGGCGCTGCACTGCAGACTTGCCATCGAACGCTGCCGACACGATGGTGGCTTGGAAATGCCCGCCGCCGGACAGCGCCCCCGCATGGCCCGCATGGGAGGCGCTGTCGTCGATGATGTCCAGATGAAGGGGATTCAACTCCCCCTCAAGACGTTCGCGAATTTGTTCGACACGATCATTCATCTTGGGAATACTCGCCTAAAAGGTTTGACTACCACGCTGGCATAGACGCCGGCATGACTATAGGGATCTTCATCCGCCCAGCTCTGCGCTTGCTCCAGGCTTTGAAATTCGGCGACGATCAGGCTACCGGTGAAGCCGGCCTCGCCCGGATCCTCGCAGTCGAGTGCGGGATGCGGCCCGGCCAGCACCAGCCGCCCCTCCTCCTGCAACGCATCCAAACGCTGGAGATGGGCAGGGCGCGCCGCCTTGCGGCGTTCTAGGCTATCGGGGTAGTCGGTGCACAAAATAGCGTACAGCACACCTACTCCTCGGTTTTCGTTTCTGGCATATGGCGCGCCAGGAAGATCGACTGGGCGACCACGAATACCAGAGTCAAGCCCAGCATGCCGAACAGCTTGAAATTGACCCAGGTTTCGGTGTCGAAACTGTAGACGACGAATAGGTTCGCACCGCCCGCCGCCATGAAAAACACCACCCAGGCCGTGTTGAGCCGCTGCCAGATCTGCTTCGGCAGTTCCAGCTGCTTACCCATGATACGCTCAATGAAAGTACGCTCGCCGATGAACTGGCTCAGCAGAAAACCCAAGCCGAATCCCCAGTTCAGCACCGTCGGCTTCCATTTGATGAACAGCTCGTCCTGAAATATCAGAGTGGCGCCGCCGAATACCGTGATCAAGGCCAAGGTGACCAAGTGCATCGGCTCGATCTTACGGGTGCGATACCAAGCCACCCCGACCTGCAGCAATGTCGCGGCGATAGCGACACCGGTGGCTATGTAGATACCCTGCCACTTGTAAGCGGCGAAGAAAAGGATGATGGGAAAAAAATCAAACAGCAGTTTCATCGGTACTCGAAAACTTTAGGAGAGGACTGGCGGCCGATCGCGGAAAACCACTGCCATCCCCTGCCGAATCGCTAAAGCCGCTCCAGTAGACGGATTGGGCGGTTCGTAAAACGCATAGTTTACACACCCAGGCCACAATGGGCATTATGATCATGGCCCGAAATCAACTCTTGTTTTCCCTAATTCCCCTATGGACGAAAAGCGACGCACTGAAATCGAAGCCGGGGCGTTCCGACGCCTCATCTCCCACCTGCAAACCCATACCGAAGCGCAGAACATCGACCTCATGATCGCTGCAGACTTCTGCCGCAACTGCTTGGCGAAATGGTACAAGGCGTCCGCCGACGAAATCGGCGAGGAGCTTTCGTACGCCGAAGCTCTCGAAGCGGTCTACGGTATGCCCTATGAGGAATGGAAATCGGGCTTTCAGACCGAGGCGACGCCGGAACAGATGCAACGCTATCAAGAAAAGCAGCAGCGCAAAGAAAACCCGAAAATCTAGACTTACGAATCAAGCCGCCGGCTTATTTTCGATCAGCTCGATCCGGTAGCCATCAGGATCAGCGACAAATGCGATCACCGTCGTACCATGCTTCATGGGGCCCGGCTCACGCAAGACCTCGCCGCCCAAATCCCGAATACGCGCGACGGCGGCGTGGATATCGTCCACTTCCAGCGCGATATGGCCGAAACCGTTGCCCAGATCGTACTTATCTTCACCCCAGTTATAGGTCAGCTCGATCACCGCGGAATCGGCTTCTTCGCCATAACCGACAAACGCGAGCGTGAACTTTCCGTCCGGAAACTCCATCTGCCGCATCAGGCGCATTCCCAGTACCTGGGTATAAAACCGCAAAGACTTCTGCAGATCTCCGACACGCAGCATGGTGTGCAAAATACGCATGGCTCAAACCTCTTTGCTCGGATTGATACGTCAAGCCGTACAGGCCTGTTGAACTGCATCCGCCAGCCGAGCCGCAAGTTCGTGGACCTTGGCTTCGTCGGCGCCCTCGACCATGACCCGTATCAGCGGTTCGGTACCTGACGGACGCAACAGCACGCGCCCGGAATCACCCAATTCGAGCTCGACCTCCGCCTTGACCTTCTGCACCAACAGGGACGACTCCAGGCTGATACGCTCCTTCAGCCGGACGTTAACCAGACGCTGAGGATATTTTTTCATTCCCTGCTTCAGTTCGTGCAGGGTTTTACCGGTCCGCGCAATTTCCGCCAATACCTGCAAAGCGGAGACGATACCGTCGCCGGTAGTCGTGCGATCCCGGCAAATGATGTGCCCCGAGCCTTCGCCCCCGAGCAGGCTACCGTGTTCCTGCATCATTTCCATGACATAGCGGTCGCCGACCGCTGCCCTCCGGAACCCCAACCCCAGGCGGGCGATGGCCTGCTCCAGACCGAGGTTACTCATCAAGGTGCCGATTACGGTGCCGGCCAAGCTGCCCTGCCCGATTCGGGCCTGCGCAATGATGAACAGCAGTTCGTCGCCATCAACGACCTCTCCCCTATGATCGATCATGATCAAACGGTCGCCGTCGCCGTCCAGCGCAACACCCAGATCGGCCTTTTCGCTGAGTACCGACTGGCGCAGTAGTTCCGGAGCGGTCGCGCCCACCCGGTCATTGATGTTGAGCCCGTCAGGAGTCGCACCAATCGTACTCACCTTGGCACCCAGCTCGGAAAATACATGTGGCGCCACGTGATAAGTCGAACCGTGTGCACAATCGACTACGAGCCTCATGCCGGCCAAATCGATGCCGGGAGGGATCGTACTCTTGCAGAATTCAATATAGCGACCCGCCGGGTCCTTGACACGCGAGGCTTTGCCGATGAGCGAACACTCCACCGTAGTCATCGGCTTGCGCAGATAGGCCTCGATCTCCAGCTCGGTTTCGTCCGGCAGCTTCATACCGTCCGGGCCGAAGAACTTTATGCCGTTGTCGTAATAGGGATTGTGGGAGGCACTGATGACGATACCTGCCTGGGCGCGGAAAGTCCGGGTCAGATAAGCAACGGCCGGCGTCGGCATCGGGCCCAGCAATTGGGTGTCGACGCCGGCAGCGGAAAACCCCGCCTCCAACGCAGACTCGAACATATAGCCGGAAATCCGTGTGTCCTTGCCGATCAGAACGCGTTGATTGGTGCGCCCGCGGGCGAACACGCAGCCCGCCGCCCAGCCGAGCTTGAGGATAAAATCGGGGGTGATGGGGTACACCCCGACTTTGCCGCGAATACCGTCAGTTCCGAAATACTCTTTCTCCACTCGCTTCTCTCTTGTCTACGCTGCCGGCGGTGCCAATGGAATCGCCGACAATAGAAAACCCCTGGCAGACTCAGGCCTGCCAGGGGTTTGGTGGCCCTATGGCCCAAAAAGCCTAATGCTGTTCCGCCGGCTTGCCGAAGGAGCCGGATACCGGCTCGTCGCCCCCTTTAGTGGCCGATTCGCCACCTCCCGGAGGAGGAGTATCCTCCCAGTTCTGGGGCGCCCGCGGCGGCTTTCCTTCCATGATGTCGGCGATCTGCAAACGGTCGATGGTTTCGTACTTGATCAGCGCCTCGGCCATGAGATGCATCTTCTCCATGTTTTCCCGGAGGATGCGTTCGGAACGCTCATAGTTGCGGTCGATGATCGAGCGGATTTCTTCGTCGATCAGGTGCGCCGTTTCTTCCGAAACGCTCTTGTGCTTGGTCACCGAGCGGCCGAGAAAAACTTCGCCCTCCTCTTCGCTGTAGGCCAAAGGCCCCAACCGCTCCGACAGTCCCCAGCGCGTCACCATGTTCCGCGCCAGATTGGTCGCACGCTCGATGTCGTTCTGCGCGCCCGTGGTGACGCGTTCTCGCCCGAACACGATCTCCTCGGCCAGCCGCCCGCCGAACAGGCTGGAAATTTGGCTCTCCAGTTTCTGCTTGCTGGCGCTGTAGGTGTCGCGCTCCGGCAGGAACATGGTAATACCCAGAGCGCGGCCGCGCGGCATGATGCTGACCTTGTAGACCGGATCATGCTCCGGGACCGCCAGACCGACGATGGCGTGGCCCGCCTCGTGATAAGCCGTGAGCTTCTTTTCTTCGTCGCTCATGACCATCGACTTGCGCTCGGCTCCCATGAGGATCTTGTCCTTCGCCTTCTCGAAGTCCTCCATTTCGACGACCCGCTTGTTCTTGCGGGCAGCGAAGAGAGCAGCCTCGTTGACCAAATTGGCCAGATCTGCGCCGGAGAAGCCGGGCGTACCGCGCGCTAGATACTTGGCCTCCACATCATCGGCCAGCGGCACCCGCTTCATATGGACCTTGAGGATCTGCTCGCGGCCTCGAACGTCGGGCAAACCCACCACAACTTGGCGGTCGAACCGGCCGGGCCGCAGCAGCGCCGGGTCGAGCACGTCAGGACGGTTAGTCGCCGCGATCACGATAACGCCCTCGGTACCCTCGAAACCGTCCATTTCAACCAGCAGCTGATTCAGGGTCTGTTCGCGCTCGTCGTGCCCGCCGCCGAGTCCTGCACCGCGATGGCGGCCGACCGCATCGATTTCGTCGATAAAAATGATGCAAGGCGCGTGCTTCTTCGCCTGTTCGAACATGTCGCGTACGCGCGAGGCGCCCACGCCGACGAACATTTCCACGAAATCCGAACCCGAAATCGAAAAGAACGGTACTCGCGCCTCGCCGGCGATAGCACGAGCCAGCAGCGTCTTACCGGTACCCGGCGGGCCGACCATAAGCGCGCCGCGCGGAATCTTGCCGCCCAGTTTCTGGAACTTGCTCGGATCTTTAAGGAAATCCACCATCTCGGAGACGTCTTCCTTCGCCTCGTCAGCGCCGGCAACATCGGCGAAAGTAACCTTGACCTGATCTTCCTCGATCAAGCGCGCCTTGCTCTTGCCGAAAGACATCGCCCCCCGGCCACCAGCGCCGCCCTGCATCTGCCGCATGAAGAATATCCACACGGCCACCAGCAACAGCATCGGAAACCAGGAGATGAATATCTGCATCAGCAACGACTGCGACTCCGGCGGCTGCGCCTTGATCTCCACGTGATTCTTGAGCAGATCGTCAACCAGATGCGTATCTTCCGGGTTGTAGGTCGAGAATTTTTCGCCGGTGCCCAGCATGCCGCGCACCGTCTGTCCGTCGATGACCACCGATTTAACTTGTCCTTCGTTCACTGCCGAAATGAACTGGGAATAGGACATGCTGGAATCGACCGATTTACGGGAGCCGAAGTTGTTGAAGACGGACATCAACACCACGGCAATGACCACCCATAGGAGGATGTTCTTTAACATATCGTTCACAACTCTATCTCCCTCGTCGGATAGGATTGGGATGGTTTGCGGCTTTATAGTTTTATGTCAGGCCGATGAAGACCATATTATCCACAGATGCCCTCGGCTGCCACGAAAATCCCCGCGGCATGAGAAAATCATCGGCGCATCATGACAAAAGTAAGACATCTCAGCGGACAAATCGTTCTCTGAAAATGCCGGTTATTGCTCGCCGCCGCGGAAGCCTTTGGCAACGAGATAAATCTCGGCGCTGCGGGCTCGGGAGGCTTTAGGTTTCCTCATGGCGACGGACTGGAAAGATTTTCTGGCCAAGGCCACGTACTCCTGGAATCCTTCGCCCTGAAAAAGCTTCACGGCGAACCGGCCGTTCGGCGCCAGCACCCGTTCGGCCAGATCGAACGCCAGTTCTGCCAGATACATGCTGCGCGGTTGATCGACGTTACGGTTCCCGCTCATATTGGGCGCGATGTCCGACAATACCACATTCGCCGCACGTCCGCCGATGGCCTCCAGCACGCCGTGGAACACCGCATCGTCGAGAAAATCTCCCTCCACAACAGTGACGCCCGGCAAAGGCTCCATCGGCAAGATGTCCAGGGCCAGTACCCTACCTTTGGGGCCGACTCGCTGGGCCGCATATTGGGACCAGCCGCCTGGAGCGGCGCCGAGATCGATCACCGTGGCTCCGGGCTCGAACAAACGGTCGCGCTCATCCAACTCGATCAGCTTAAAGACGGCCCGCGAGCGATACCCTTTTTCCTGGGCCATCCGCACGTACTCGTCGGAAAAATGCTCCGCGAGCCAGCGTCCGCTGCTTCGGCTACGCTTTGCCATGAGAAATTTCGTTAATCACGCTAGAATGGTCGGTTTTTCAATCCTAATAGGTGACCTGGATGACTCCTGAACTCAGACGCCAGCTACGTGCCAAGGCCCACAAACTCAAACCTGTCGTTATCACCGGCCAAGCCGGCGTTACGCCGGGCGTGCTCGGCGAAATCAACCTTGCGCTGGATCATCACGAATTGATCAAAGTCCGGGTCAATGCGAGCAACCGGGAGGCGCGGGCCGAAATGACCGCGCTGATCTGCGGGGAATCTGGCGCCGAACTGGTCCAGTCGCTCGGGCACGTGATCACGCTGTTCCGGAAATCGCCGGAGCGGGGCAAGAAAGGCTAGATATATTTCACCGATACGATTTCGTATTCGCGGGTGCCGCCCGGCGCCTGCACCGTCGCTACATCGCCTTCCTGCTTGCCGATCAGGGCGCGGGCGATCGGCGAGGTCACCGAAATCCGGCCCGCCTTGATCTCGGCTTCGTCCTCGCCGACGATCTGGTAAGTGACGACATCGCCGGACGCCATATCTTCGATCTCCGCCGTCGCCCCGAACACGATCTTGCCGCCCGGGTTCAGCCGGGTGATATCAATGATCTGGGCATTGGCTAGCTTGGACTCAATTTCCTTGATCCGCCCTTCGGTGAATCCCTGCTGCTCGCGTGCTGCGTGATACTCGGCGTTCTCCTTCAGATCGCCGTGGGCGCGCGCCTCGGTGATCGCTTCGATGATCCGGGGCCGCATTACCGACTTCAGATGGTTGAGCTCTTCGCGTAGCTTTTCTGCGCCGCGCGTGGTCATGGGTGTCTTGTTCATTCGCTAACCCTTCAAGAATCTCCGATTCACACAAAGGCTCCGTTTCACACAAAGGCTCCGTGCAAATCCTGCAAACGGTTGACGTCCACGCAGCCGAGTTCGTCGAGTGCGCAGCAGATCGCATGGGCGCCGGAAATCGTCGTAGTGTAGGTCACCTGATGCTGCAAAGCCTGCCGACGGATGGTAAACGAGTCGGCGATGGCTTTCTTGCCCTCGGTGGTGTTGATGATAAGCTGAATCTGGCCATTTTTGATCATGTCCACGATGTGCGGCCGCCCCTCGTAGACTTTGTTGACCTTTTCGCAGGGAATACCTGCATCCTGCAGCACCTTCGCCGTGCCCCGGGTCGCCACCAGCCGGAACCCCTTGGCAACCAGCGCTTGCGCGACGGGGATGATTTTCGGCTTGTCGGCATCGCGGATGCTGATCAGCGTCGCCCCCTCATACGCCAAGCGCACACTGGCTGCCCGTTGCGCCTTCGCATAGGCTTCGCCGAAGCTGTTGCCGACGCCCATCACCTCGCCGGTAGATTTCATTTCCGGCCCCAGCAAAGGATCGACCCCGGGGAACTTGATGAAGGGAAATACCGCCTCCTTCACCGAAAAATAAGGCGGAATGCGCTCCTCGACTACGCCTTGCTGGTCCAGGCTGAACCCGACCATACAACGCGCCGCAACCTTGGCCAAAGGATAACCGGTTGCCTTCGATACGAAGGGTACCGTCCGGGACGCGCGAGGATTGACTTCCAGCACGAAAATCTCGTCGCCCTGGATCGCGAATTGGGTGTTCATCAGGCCGACCACACCCAAAGCCTCCGCTAACAGGCAGACTTGCTTTCTTATCCGATCTTGGATGTCCGATCCCAAGTCGTACGGCGGAATCGAGCAGGCGGAATCGCCCGAATGCACCCCGGCCTGCTCGATGTGCTGCATCAAGCCGCCGATCATCACCCGCTGGCCGTCGGCAACAGCATCGACGTCCATCTCAATGGCATCGGACAGAAAGCGGTCGAGCAGCACCGGGGATTCGTTGGAAACACTGACGGCCTCGAGCATGTAGCGTTTGAGATCATCGTCGTTGAACACGATTTCCATCGCCCGGCCACCCAGCACGTAGGAAGGGCGCACGACCAGCGGATAGCCGATTTCCTGGGCCCCGCGCAGCGCCTCTGCCAGGGAGCGCGCGGTGCGGTTGGGCGGCTGCTTCAGGTTGAGGCGGTCGATCAGCTTCTGGAAGCGCTCGCGGTCCTCGGCCAGATCGATCGAATCGGGCGAGGTGCCGATGATCGGCACCCCTGCCGCCTCCAGCGCCCGGGCCAGCTTCAGCGGCGTCTGGCCGCCGTATTGCACGATGACGCCTTTCGGCTTCTCCAGCTGTACCACCTCGAGCACGTCCTCCAGCGTGAGGGGCTCGAAATACAGGCGGTCGGAAGTATCGAAGTCGGTGGATACCGTCTCCGGGTTGCAATTGATCATGATGGTCTCGAAACCATCCTCGCGCAGCGCCATCGCCGCGTGCACGCAGCAATAGTCGAACTCGATGCCCTGGCCGATACGGTTGGGACCGCCGCCCAGCACGACGATTTTTTCCCGTTCCGTCGGCGCGGCTTCGCACTCCTCCTCGTAGGTCGAGTAGAGATAAGCGGTGACGGTGGCGAACTCGGCCGCACAGGAATCGATCCGCTTGTACACCGGGCGAATGCCGAAACGGTGCCGCACCGCCCGCACCTCCGCCTCGCTGCGGTCCAGCAGGCGGGCGAGCCTAGAGTCGGAGAAGCCCTTGCGCTTTAAGGCCAGCAGTTCATCGGCGGTCAGCGAGGCCAGGGTGCGCTTCGCTAGGGCCGCCTCTTCGAACATCAGGTCTTCGATCTGAACCAGGAACCAGGGATCGATCGCACTCAGCTCGTGGATTTCGTCCAGGCTCCAGCCCAGCCGGAAGGCATCGGCAACGTAGAACAGGCGCTCGCAGCCTGGATGGCCTAGCTCCCGCTGCAGACGCTCGACCCGATCATCGCTGTCCGCCGCCAGCTTGCCGACCAGACCATCGACGCCGATTTCCAGGCTGCGCAGAGCCTTCTGCAGCGACTCCTGAAAAGTCCGGCCGATCGCCATGGCCTCGCCCACCGACTTCATCTGGGTAGTGAGGCGGTCGTCCGCTTGCGGGAACTTCTCGAAGGTGAAGCGCGGAACCTTGGTCACCACGTAGTCGATGGTGGGCTCGAACGAGGCGGGCATGGCGCCACCGGTGATCTCGTTGCGCAGCTCGTCCAAGGTATAGCCGACCGCCAGCTTGGCGGCGACCTTGGCGATAGGGAAACCGGTGGCCTTGGAGGCGAGCGCCGAGGAACGCGATACCCTCGGATTCATCTCGATCACGATCAAGCGGCCATCCTTCGGGTTGACCGCGAACTGCACGTTGGAACCGCCGGTATCCACCCCGATCTCGCGCAATACTGCGATCGAGGCGTCGCGCATGATCTGGTATTCCTTGTCGGTCAGCGTCTGCGCAGGCGCGACCGTGATCGAGTCGCCGGTGTGGACGCCCATCGGGTCGAAGTTCTCGATGGAGCAGACGATGATGCAATTGTCGGCGCTGTCGCGCACCACCTCCATCTCGTATTCCTTCCAGCCCAGCACCGATTCCTCGATCAGCAGCTCGTGGGTAGGTGACAGCTCCAGGCCGCGCTCGCAGATTTCCACGAACTCCTCGCGGTTATAGGCGATGCCGCCGCCTGACCCGCCTAGGGTGAACGAAGGCCGGATGATGGCGGGATAACCCACCAGATCCAGCACCCCCAACGCCTCTTCGAGAGTATGCGCGACATCGGATTTCGGCACCGACAAACCGATCTTGACCATGGCCTTGCGGAACTGGTCCCGGTCTTCGGCCTTGGCGATGGCTTCGCGCTTGGCTCCGATCATCTCCACGCCGAAACGCTCCAGCACGCCTTCGCGGTCCAGGTCCAGCGCGCAGTTCAACGCTGTCTGGCCGCCCATGGTCGGCAACAGCGCATCCGGCCGCTCTTTTTCAATGATACGGGCAACGGTCTGCCAGTCGATCGGCTCGATGTAGGTCGCATCGGCCATTTCCGGGTCGGTCATGATCGTCGCCGGATTCGAATTGACCAGGATGACCCGATAGCCCTCCTCTCGCAGCGCCTTGCAGGCCTGGGCTCCAGAATAGTCGAACTCGCAGGCCTGCCCAATCACGATGGGACCAGCCCCCAGGAGCAGAATCGATTTGATATCGGTACGTTTTGGCATGAATGAAGGACGCGATTAATGGCGGTTGCGGGCGACTTTCATGTCGGCGATGAAACGGTCGAACAGATCGCACAGATCGTGAGGCCCGGGACTCGCCTCCGGATGGCCCTGGAAGCTAAAGGCGGGGCGATCCGTGTATTCGATGCCTTGCAGGCTACCGTCGAACAAAGATCGGTGGGTCGGCCGCACATTTCCTGGCAGGCTTCCCTCTTCGACGGCGAACCCGTGGTTCTGGCTGGTGATCACGACCCGGCCGGTACCGATATCCTGCACCGGATGATTGGCGCCATGATGGCCGAACTTCATCTTCATAGTGCGGGCGCCGGCCGCGAGAGCAAGCAACTGATGGCCCAAACAGATGCCGAACACGGGGATGCCCGTGCTCAGAAACTCCCGGATCGCAGCGATGGCGTAGTCGCAAGGTTCGGGATCACCGGGACCGTTGGAAAGAAATAGCCCGTCCGGCGTCAGTGCGAGCGCCTCGGAGGCGGGCGTCTTCGCAGGCACCACGGTGACACGGCAGCCGCGGTCCGCGAGCAGCCGCAGGATGTTTTGCTTGACGCCGAAATCGTAGGCAACGACGTGGAAATCGCCTTGGCCCACTCGCATCGGCTCGGCGCCAAGCTGCCAAGTGCCCTCGATCCACTCGTAGGGCTGCTGCGTCGTCACGACTTGAGCCAAATCCATGCCCTGCAGGCCGGGGAAACCGCGGGCCATGTCCACCGCAGTATCGGCATCCAGGGCCGCGCCGGCCGCGATGCAGCCGCGCTGGGCGCCTTTGTCGCGCAGGAGGCGGGTCAGCCGGCGGGTATC
Organism: Methylococcus sp.; assembly: GCA_028688525.1. Lineage (GTDB taxonomy): Bacteria > Pseudomonadota > Gammaproteobacteria > Methylococcales > Methylococcaceae > Methylococcus. Next base: position 30,905 of record JAQTYA010000015.1, read on the forward strand.
CAGACCGGCGATACCGACCACGCCGCGCTGGCTGAGATAGTCGCCCAAAGTGGCTTGCTGCCGCCAGTTGCTCGCCCGCAGCGGCAAGTCGCGAATGACCAGTCCGCTGGCGAAAATGCCGCCAGACTCGGCATCCTCTTCGTTCACGCCGGTGTTGCCGATATGCGGATAGGTCAGTGTGACGATCTGCCGGGCGTAGGACGGATCGGTGAGGATTTCCTGGTAGCCAGTGATCGAGGTATTGAACACCACCTCGCCCACCGACGAACCCTCCGCTCCAATCGCGTAGCCGCGAAACACGGTACCGTCTTCAAGAGCAAGCAGCGCGGGAGTTTTCAATAGACCACCTTAAGATGTGCAAAACGGGGCAGACCCGAAGATATGCCCCGCTTGTTGGAATTCGATGCGTTTTAGCCTCTCGATTATAGAAGATCGCCCTAATGGAGTCCATCCGACGTACCCGCCTAGAAGTAACGCTGCGCGAGGCCTAACGGGAGACGATCAAGGAACTGCTGGCTGCGTATCGCTGAATCCCAGCCTATTTACCCGTTTATTCCCTCAACCCCAATACATCCTGCATGTCGAACAAGCCCTTGTCTTGAGACATCAGCCAGACGGCCGCCCGCACGGCGCCCTTGGCGAAGGTCATGCGGCTGCTGGCTTTGTGGGTGATCTCGATGCGTTCGCCTTCATCGGCGAACATGACGGTATGCTCCCCGACGATGTCGCCGGCGCGGATGGTGGAAAACCCGATGGTCTTGGCGTCGCGCGCGCCGGTGATGCCTTCGCGGCCGTAAATCGCACAATCCGTCAGGTCCCTCCCCAAGGCTTTCGCTACGACCTCGCCCATACGCAGGGCGGTACCCGATGGCGCGTCGATCTTGTGGCGGTGGTGAGCTTCGACGATCTCGATGTCGGAATTCTCGCCCACCACACGGGCGGCGATGTCCAGCAGCTTGAGCGCCAGGTTTACGCCTACGCTCATATTGGGTGCAAACACGATGCCGACGCCTTCCGCGGCGGCGGCGATGGCCTGGCGCTGCTCCGCGCTGAACCCGGTCGTCCCGATCACCGGCCTGATTCCAGCCGAGCGGCAGAATTCGAGGTGGGCCAGCGTGACTTCCGGCCGGGTGAAATCGATCAGCACATCGACTTTGTCCGGCACTTCGCTCAGGTTGCCGACCACGGGCAAACCGATAGCCGACAGTCCCGCCAGTTCGCCGGCATCGCGGCCGACCGCGGGGCTACCCGGGCGGGCGATCGCCGCCGTCAGTTCCACTGCCGGATCGGTCAAGCAGGCGCGCACGAGGCTGCCCCCCATCCGTCCTGCAACGCCAGCGATTCCTACTCTAACGATCATAATTTAAGCCCACTCTCTCAAAGTCCCAGGCGATCGAAGAACTGCTTGACGCCGTCCAGCCAACCGTGCGCCTGCGGGCTGTGATGGCTGCCGCCGCCGCGCAGGGATTCGTCAAGCTGTTTGATCAGTTCGCTTTGCTCCTTGCTCAGGTGCACCGGCGTCTCTACGCGAACCCGGCAAAGCAGGTCGCCGGCGGCTCCGCCCCGAACCGGTTTGACGCCCTTGCCCCGAACCCGAAACAGACGCCCCGTCTGGGTTTCTGCAGGGATCTTGAGCACCACCTTGCCTTCCAGCGTCGGCACCTCCAGCTCGCCACCCAAACAAGCCGTAGGGAAGCTGATGGGCACCTCGCAATACAGATCGGCACCGTCACGGGTGAAAATCGCATGCTCCTTGACGCCGACGTGGACGTAGAGATCGCCCGCGGGGCCGCCGCCCTCCCCGGCCTCGCCCTCGCCGGACAGGCGGATACGGTCTCCGGTGTCCACGCCGGGCGGAATCTTCACCGATAGCGTCTTGGTTTCCTGCACGCGGCCCTGGCCGTAACAGACCCGGCACGGATCGGAGACGTGCTGGCCGCTACCGCGGCAAGTGGGGCAAGTCTGCTGGACGGAGAAGAAGCCCTGCTGCATGCGGACCGCGCCCTGGCCATGGCAGGTAGGACAGGTTACCGGCGTGCTGCCTTTCTTGGCGCCGGAGCCGCCGCACTCGGAGCACGACACCCAGGTCGGCACCTTGATCTTGGTCTCCGTGCCGGCGACGGCCTCCTCCAGGGTCAGCTCGAGGTTATAGCGCAGGTCGGCGCCGCGCTGGCCTCGGCCGCGCCGCCTGCCGCCAGCCGCACCGCCGAAGATGTCGCCGAAGACATCGCTGAAAATATCGCTGAAGTTGTCGCCGGTGAAACCGAAGCCGCCACCGCCACCCATCGAAGGATCGATCCCGGCGTGGCCGAACTGGTCGTAGGCGGAACGCTTCTTGGGATCGGACAGCACTTCATAGGCTTCTTTCGCGCTTTTGAAACGCTCTTCGGCCTCGGGATTGTCTTTGTTCCGGTCGGGGTGGTATTTCATCGCCAGGCGACGGAACGCCGTTTTGATGTCGCTATCGCTGGCGTTGCGCGGAACCCCGAGAGTTTCGTAATAGTCTTCTTTTGCCATAAACGCACAGCCGCCGGCTTGACGCCGGCGGCCCGATCAGGAGGGAAAGGATGAGCCGCCCCGCACCCAAAGACGCGAAGCGATCCGCCGCGGTTTAACGCTTGTCGTCGCGGACTTCCTCGAACTCGGCGTCGACGACATCGTCACCGCCTGCCCCGCCGGCTTTTTCATGGCCGTGAGCTTCCGCCGCGCCCGGCTCGGCCTGCTGGGCATAGAGCCTTTCGGCCAGCTTCCCGGAAAGTTCGGTCAGGGTCTTAGTGCGCTGCTCGATCAGGTCCTTGTTGTCGCCGCCCATGGCATCCTTCAGGTCGTTCAAAGCCGCCTCGATCTGCGCCCGCTCCTCACCGGAAACCTTATCGCCCATCTCGGACAAGGTCTTGTTGGTCGCATGCACCATCGCATCGGCGTGATTGCGCGCGCTGACCAGTTCGTGCAAAGCCTTATCTTCCTCCGCGTGCAGCTCGGCGTCCTGCACCATGCGCTTGATCTCATCCTCGGACAAACCGCTGGAGGCGCGGATGACGATGGACTGCTGCTTGCCGGTCGCCTTGTCCTTGGCGGAGACGTTGAGGATACCGTTGGCGTCGATATCGAAGGTCACCTCGATCTGCGGAATGCCGCGCGCTGCCGGCGGGATGTCGCTCAGATCGAAGCGCCCCAGCGACTTGTTGTCCCGAGCCATTTCGCGCTCGCCCTGCAGCACGTGGATGGTTACGGCGGTTTGGCTGTCCTCGGCGGTGGAGAACACCTGCGCCGCCTTGGTCGGAATTGTGGTGTTCTTTTCGATCAGCTTGGTCAGGACGCCGCCCAGGGTCTCGATACCCAAAGACAGCGGGGTCACGTCCAGCAGCAGCACGTCCTTCACCTGCCCTCCCAGCACGCCGGCCTGGATGGCTGCACCAACGGCCACGGCTTCGTCCGGGTTGACGTCCTTGCGCGGCTCCTTGCCGAAGATCTCCTTTACGAACTCCTGTACCTTAGGCATGCGGGTCTGACCGCCGACCAGGATGACTTCGTCGATGTCGCCCGGCTTGACGCCGGCATCCTTGATCGCTGTCACGCAGGGACCGCGGGTGCGCAGGATCAGTTCCTCCACCAGCGATTCCAGCTTGGCCCGGGTCAGCTTGACGTTCAGATGCTTGGGGCCGGTCGCGTCGGCGGTGATGTAGGGCAGGTTGATTTCGGTCTGCTGGCTGGAAGACAGCTCGATCTTGGCCTTCTCCGCGGACTCTTTCAGGCGCTGCAGCGCCAGCGGATCGTTGTGCAGATCGATGCCCTGCTCCTTGCGGAACTCGTCCACGATGTATTCGATGATGCGCAGATCGAAGTCTTCGCCGCCCAGGAAGGTGTCGCCGTTGGTCGACAACACTTCGAACTGGTGCTCGCCGTCGACTTCCGCAATCTCGATGATGGAAATGTCGAAGGTGCCGCCGCCGAGATCGTAGACCGCGATCTTCTGGTCGCCGCGGCTCTTGTCCATGCCGTAGGCCAGCGCCGCCGCGGTCGGCTCGTTGATGATGCGCTTGACGTCGAGGCCGGCGATGCGGCCGGCATCTTTAGTCGCCTGGCGCTGGGAGTCGTTGAAATAGGCCGGTACGGTGATGACCGCTTCGGTGATTTCTTCGCCCAGGTACGCCTCGGCGTCCTTCTTGAGTTTCATCAGCACGCGCGCGGAAATTTCCGGCGGCGCCATCTTCTTGCCCGCAGCTTCCACCCAGGCGTCGCCGTTTTCCGCTTCGACGATGGTGTAAGGCACCATTTTGATGTCCTTCTGCACGACGTCGTCCTTGAAGCGGCGGCCGATGAGGCGCTTGATCGCGAACAAGGTGTTCTTCGGATTGGTGATGGCCTGCCGCTTGGCGGACTGTCCGACCAGCGCCTCGTTATCGGGGCTGAATGCGATGATCGACGGCGTGGTGCGCCCGCCTTCGGAATTCTCGATCACGCGGGGCTTGCCGCCTTCGAGGATGGCCACGCACGAGTTGGTGGTGCCCAGGTCGATCCCAATAATCTTTGCCATGGATTTCTCCGGTTTTATGTGATTGTTCTTAAGGGTTGAAGGCGATGTGAGGCCGTTGCCCGCGATTTCAAGCCTGGGCGACGACGACCAGCGCCGGCCTGAGCAGACGGTCGTTCAGCAAATAGCCTTTCTGGAATACTCGAAGCACGGTATTCGGCTCCGCGCCTTGCGCCGGCTCCATGGCCATGGCCTGATGCAATTCCGGGTTGAATTTTTCGCCCATCGGATCGACGGCCACGATGGCGAACTTCTCGAAGACGCTCTGGAACTGCTTTAAGGTCAGTTCCGCCCCTTCCTTGAGCTTAGTAAGCTCGGGCGCGTCGCCGCCCGCGGCGGCGATGCCGAGTTCGAGGCTATCGAGCACCGGCAGTAGCTCCTTGGCGAATTTTTCCAGGGCATACTTGTGGGCATTCTGCAGATCTTTTTCCACCCGCCGGCGCAGGTTTTCCATTTCCGCCTGGGCCCGCAGGTAGCGCTCCCAGTTCTCGCTGGCCAGGCTCTGCGCCTCGCGTAAAGCCTGATCGGCCTCAGCGGCGGGCTGCGCCTCCACTTCCAGAAGTTCCTGCTGCGGCTCTGGGCCGGGGCTATTGGTCAAATCTTCTTCGCTCATAGTCCGAAATACAGTGTCCAAAAATTTTTCGACCGGGAAAAACGAAGCCGCCCGGCTCCTAAAGAGCGGGCGGCTGGCTTCCCGGTGCCGTCGCAACTCCAGAACCGCTAAGTGGGGACCAAACCTCGCTGATTCAAGGCCGCTCCCACCAGTTTTGCAGTGATGTCCACCAACGGGATCACCCGCTCGTACTTCATCCGAGTCGGTCCGATTACGCCGAGCACACCGACCGCCCGGTCATCTACCGAATAAGACGCCGTCACCAGGCTGCAGGGCTCCAGCGGACGGAAGCCGCTCTCTTCGCCGATGAGTATCTTGACGCCTGGAGAATCGAGACAGCTGTCGAGCAGGCCTACGATGCTTTCCTTCTGCCGGAACGCATCGAACAAAGTGCGCAAGCGCTCCAAATCGGCCAGATCGACGAAGTCCATGAGGTTGGTTTCTCCCCTAACCAGGAACGGCTTTTTCGACCGGCTGCCCACCTGCAGAGCCTGATCCGCCATCTCGCCGGCGTGCAGCAGCTCGTCGCTGAGACGCTCGCGCTCCTTCTGCAATTCAGAACGCAGGTGTTCGCGCGCCGTGGCCATGTCCTTGCCGCCGCACATCGCGTTGAAAAAATTAGCGGCGACCTGCAGTTCCGCAGCGCTGAAACTGCGCGGCGCATGGATGATTTTGTTGTGGATTTCCTGGTCGCTGGTCACCAGGATAGCGAGCACCCGCTGCTCCGACAGCGGCAGGAACTCGATGTGCTGGAACGCCAGACTTTCCCGCCGCGGCATGGTGACGATGCAGGCCATGTGGGTTAGCTCCGACACCAGCTTGGAAGCGGCTTCCAGCAGCTCACGCGGGCTATCGCGGGTCTCGAGATCGCACCATAGATGGTCGACGATCCCCTGCTGCAAGGGTTTCACGGTCAGCAGCGAATCGACGAACAGCCGGTAGCCGCTCACTGTGGGCAGCCGGCCGGCCGAAGTATGTGGCGAGGTGATGAGCCCGAGCTCCTCCAGATCGGCCATGACATTGCGTATGGTCGCCGGGCTTAATCCTGCGTCCTTGGCCAGGGCGCGCGAACCGACCGGCTGGCCTTCGCCGATATAACGCTCTACCAGCGCCTTCAACAGGTGCTGGGCTCGTTCGCTCAGTTCGGGAAAACTTGCCACGGATAATGCCGAAAGGACTGGGAGGATTAGCACTCGAGTATGCCGAGTGCCAGAAACTAGCAACCCCTAGATTAAGTGTCAAGAAGGCCCTACCATTGGCAACAGCATTTGACCGTCGGCGGCCTCGGGTTTGCCGGCTGATTCGAGCCGTATCCCCTCAACCTTTCAATCACACGCTCACTCAGGCGGATGCCTTCGCAATTTCGCACTATCGCGCTGATCGGGAAGCCGGACGCCCCGCGGATCGCCGACACCCTGGTCGCCATCTACGAGTATCTCCAATCCTCTGGACTCGAAATCCTGGTGGAGCGCGGCTGCGCCGCAGCCTTCAGCCATTCGGCCCGGGTGTGCACCATGCCCGAGCTCGCCGGTCCCGCCGACATCGCTGTAGTGGTCGGCGGCGATGGTACCTTGCTCGGCGCAGCCCGTAGCCTGTATGCGCACGACGTCCCGCTGATCGGGGTCAACCTGGGACGGTTGGGATTCCTGGTAGATATTTCCCCGAACGAGGCCGTCGCGAAACTGCACGAAATTCTCACGGGATCGTTCCGCGCCGAGGAGCGCTATCCCTTGCTGGCACGGCTGATCCGGGAGGAAGAAACCCTCTTGCAGGGTACGGCGGTCAACGAGGTCGTGATCCATAGCGGGACCGCAACCAGCATGATCGAGATCGAGACAGCCATCGACGGCGTTTTCCTGAATTCGCAGCGTTCCGATGGCCTGATCGTATCCACGCCGACCGGCTCGACCGCCTACGCGCTATCGGCGGGCGGCCCCATCCTCTATCCCGCCCTGAACGCGATGGTATTGGCGCCGATCAACCCCCACACCTTATCCAACCGCCCCATCGTCATCGCCGGAGACAGCCGGGTCGAGATAGCCTTCCGGCCGAACAAGCAATTCCGCGCCCAAGTCAGCTGCGACAATGTTCCTTTCCCCGAAGTGTCGATCGACGACCGCATCGAGATCCGCAAGGCCGAGCGGCCTTTCCGTATTCTCCACCCGACGGACTACGATTTTTTCCAGATCCTGCGGCACAAGCTCAACTGGAGCAACAGCTAGATCATGCTGGCCAATCTGAGCATACGGGATCTGGCGGTGGTGGCCGCACTCGACCTGGACCTCCGGCCCGGCTTCACCGTGCTGACCGGCGAGACCGGCGCCGGCAAGTCCATCCTGCTCACCGCGCTGGGTCTGGCGCTCGGCGACCGGGCGGATTCCGGCCTGGTACGGCCGGGCGCCGAGCGCGGCGAAGTCAGCCTTTGCTTCGACCTTGCCGACGCGCCGGCCGCCCGCGACTGGCTGCTCGACAACGAACTGGCCGAGCCGGACGAGGACACTTGCCTGATCCGCCGGACCGTCAGCGCCGACGGACGCTCGCGTGCCTTCATCAACGGCCGTGCCGCCACCCTGCCGAACCTTCAGGCCTTGGGCCGGCATCTGGTGGAAATCCACGGCCAGCATGCCCACCTGAATCTGCTGCAAGCCGGCGAGCAGCGGGCCTTGCTGGACCGACACGCAGGCGGCCTGGAACTGGCCGCAACATTGAAACGGATTTTCGAACGCTGGAAGGAGGTGTCAGACCGCATTGACCGCCTGCAGCACGATACCAGCAGCCGCAATGCTCGCCAGGAACTGCTCCAGTATCAAGTGAACGAGCTGGAGCAGTTCGACATCGAGACCCTGGACTACCGGGCCCTCTCGGAAGAACACGAACTGCTGGCCAATCTTGGCCGGGTCTCAGAGATCGGCTACGCCCAGCTCAAACTGCTTTACGAAGACGAACAGTACTCGGTAAACGGGCTGCTGGCCCAATCCACCCATGCAGTCGGCGAACTCGCCCAAATCTCGCGGGAGTTCGCCGGCACGCTGGAATTGGTCGAAAGCGCGCGCATCCAGGTCAAGGAGGCCGCCATGGAATTGCGCCATCACCTGGACGCCCTCGACCCCGACCCGGCACGGTTCGCCGCGGTCGAGCAGCGCCTGGCCGAAGTCCACCAGCTCGGCCGCAAACATCAGGTCCGACCGGAAGGGCTGCCCGGCCATCTCGAAGCCTTGCGCACCGAGTTGCGGAGCCTTGCCACCGGCGAGGAGCAACTCGACCATCTGCTCGCCGAACGGCAAGACCTGCTGAACGCCTACGACGACACCGCCCGCAACCTGTCGCAGCAGCGGCGGCAAGCCGCTACCGCGCTGGAGACCGACATCTCGCGCCTGATTCACGAACTCGGCATGCCGCACGGGCGCTTCGCCGTTGCATTCGAGACCGATGCGGAAGCGCCTCCGGCACCCCACGGCCGGGACAAAATCGAATTCCTGGTCAGCGCCAATCCGGGCCTGCCGCCGCGACCGCTGTCCCGGGTCGCCTCAGGCGGCGAGCTCTCGCGCATCAGCCTGGCGATAGAAGTCGCCTCGATCGCGCAAAAAACCACGCCGTCCCTGATCTACGACGAAGTAGACACCGGCATCGGCGGCGGGGTCGCCGAGATGGTAGGAATCAAGCTGCGCTCGCTCGGCATCAACCGGCAGGTCCTCTGTGTGACCCACCTGCCCCAGATCGCCGCGCTGGGCCATCAGCACCTCTTGGTGGAAAAACGCGCGGAAGACGGCATCACCCAGTCCACCGTGCGGCCGCTGGAAATGGACGAACGCACCGGCGAAGTGGCGCGCATGCTAGGAGGGCTCCGCATCACCGAGCAAACGCTGGCCCATGCGCGGGAAATGCTCATGTTGGCTCAGTAGCACCGCTTGCACCGGCGGATTTTGATTTAAAATGGATCCGGGGACCGCCCCGGCCCTCACCGCACACCAACCAAGGAGCACACCTCTATGACCGAAGCGACAGACGATCCGAAGCCGGCACGCTCTCTGAAAGAGGCTCTTCAGGATACCGTAGACACACTCAAAGGCGGCGAAAAGATCACCGTTTCCAAGAGAATAGTAATCGTTGCCGCCGTGATCGCACTAGGTTTGCTCGTTCTCTAGAGCGCGCCCCGCCTAGGGCCGGGAAACCCCTTGCAGGGTATCGCGGCCCGCTTTCGATGTTTTTTCTAACTCCGCAGCACAAACTGCCTCGCCCGACACCGATTACGTGACATCCCTACGATTCATTCCCGAATGGGAAAAACAGTCCGCCGTGCTGATTGCCTGGCCACCGCACAGCGGCGATTTCGCACCCTGGTTAGACGAAGTGGAACAAATCTACGCAGCCATCGCCGCCGCTGTCAGCCGGCGCGAAACACTGTTGATTGCCTGCCTGGACCCGACCCACGAAGCGCATATCGACGCCATGCTGGCGGCCACTGGGGCCGACCGCGGCCAGATCGTCTTCATCAAAATGCCGTACAACGACATCTGGGTCCGCGATACCGCGCCCCTGAGCCGCATGAACGGCAACCGCGTGGAACTACTGGATTTTCGCTTCAACGGCTGGGGTGGGAAATACGAATGCGCCGATGATGCTGCACTGGCAGCCCGGCTGGTTGACTCCGGCATCTTCGGCGAAACGCCGCGCATCTCGGTCGACTTTGTGCTCGAAGGCGGCAGTATCGAAACCGATGGGCTCGGCACCCTGCTCACGACCAGCTATTGCCTGCTCAATCCCAATCGCAACCCGCACTGCAGCTGCGCCGATATCGAGGCCCGCCTGGCCGAAACTCTGGGAGCCGAGCGTGTACTATGGTTGGATCACGGCAAAGCCGAAGGCGATGACACCGACGCCCATGTCGACACCCTGGCGAGGTTCTGTTCGGCCGACACCATCGCTTACACCGCCTGCGACGACGACACCGATCCGCACTATCCGCCGCTCAGGGCCATGGAAGAGCAGCTCCAAGACTTGCGGCAAGCCGACGGCCGGCCCTACACCTTAGTACCGCTGCCGATCCCCAGCCCGATCCGCGACCAGGAAGGCGCGCGCCTGCCTGCCACCTACGCCAATTTTCTGATCGTCAATGGCGCCGTACTGGTTCCCGTCTATGGAGACCCGGCCGATGCGACCGCTCTGGAACGCTTGGCGCCGTGCTTCCCGGGCCGGGACATCGTCCCGCTCCACTGTACGCCGCTGATCCGCCAATACGGCAGCCTCCACTGCATGAGCATGCAATTTCCAGAAGCCGTAGGAGTAGTCCATCCGTGAGATCAAAGCTAAAGCTGGCGCTGGTGCAGCAAGCCTGCAATGGCAGCCGGGAACAAAACCTCGCTCATTCCGTCGAAGCCATCCGCGGCGCCAAGGCGCTGGGAGCCGATCTGGTGATGCTGCCGGAACTGCATCTCGGCCCGTATTTCTGCCAAACCGAGGACTGCGAACGCTTCGACAGCGCGGAAGCGATACCCGGCCCAACGACCGCTGAGCTGGCCTCCGTCAGCCGGGAACTGGGCATCGTCATCGTCGCCTCGCTGTTCGAGCGGCGGGCGCCAGGCCTGTACCACAACACGGCGGTGGTGCTGGACAGCGACGGCAGCCTGGCCGGCAAGTACCGGAAGATGCACATCCCAGACGATCCAGGCTATTACGAGAAGTTCTATTTCACGCCGGGCGATCTCGGTTTTCAGCCCATCGACACCTCCGTCGGCCGCCTGGGCGTGCTGGTCTGCTGGGATCAGTGGTATCCGGAGGCCGCGCGCCTGATGGCGCTGGCCGGTGCCGAGCTGCTGCTCTACCCGACCGCCATCGGCTGGAACCCAGCCGACGACGAGGCCGAACGGACACGCCAGCTGGAAGCCTGGATCACCGTACAGCGCGGCCACGCTGTCGCTAACGGTTTGACGGTCGCCGCCTGCAACCGCATCGGCAGCGAACCCGATCCCAGCGGCCAAACACCGGGCATCCTGTTCTGGGGCAACAGCTTTGGCGCGGGCCCGCAGGGCGAATTCATCTGCCGGGCAGGCTCGGCGGACCCGGAACTGTTGATGATCGAAGTGGATCGCAAACGCTCCGAAGACGTGCGGCGCATCTGGCCATTTTTGCGGGATCGCCGTATAGACAGTTATGAAGGATTATTACGGCGTTACATCGATTAACTATTTTCCGGCCCATAAAAAAAGCCGGGGCGAGAGTCACGCTCGCCCCGGCTTTTTACATGCGGGATCAGGACTTGATTTCGAATTCCTTGATATCGCGACCCTGCGCAACCAATGCCTGCAGCCAACGCGGCTTCACGCCACGGCCGCTCCATTTCTCCGCCGCATTATGCGGATTCTGGTATTTCGCAGGCACTTTGGCGCCCTTGCGGGTACTCGGCGCAGCAGCGCCCTTGGACACTTCATCGATGATCTGGAACTTGACGCCGGCCTTGGAGGCCAGTTCGTTCATTTGGCGCAGATATTCGCGCCGCTCGGACTCGTACTTGTCTTTGAGCGCTTTAGTCGCCGCATCGATCAGCGACTGTAATTCCTGTGCCGTATAACCAGAAAAATCGTGTGACATTGACAACACCTCTTCTAAATAGACTCTAATTTATTGTACGTGTACTAATATAATACATAAATTAAAAAATGCAATTCTTCCGAATTTTTTTCCGAGCCGACTCGGCTTTAAGCATGCGCTGCCAGCCAATAAACTAGGCTGTCCGCACCGACATAACGCCGCTTGTTCGATATCCCCACGCCATGAAACCAGAAGCCTTATCGCCCTCCCTGTCTTCGCCTTTGCAACCGGTATTGCCCGACTCGCACCGCGCCGCCCTCCGCTGGAGCGGCCTGCACGGCTGCGGCGACTCGCTTGCGATCGCCTCGGCCTTCAGGGCATCCCCCGGCTTGTTTCTGGTGGTAGCTACCGATGCCCATAACGCCTTACGCATCGAGCATGAACTCAGAACATTTCTGGGCACCGAGGCTCCGATACTCCCCTTCCCCGATTGGGAAATCCTTCCCTACGACGTGTTTTCTCCGCTTCCGGAAATCACCTCGCAGCGGCTACGGACCTTTTTCGAACTATCCCGGATTCAACACGGCCTGCTCATCACGCCAGTTTCCACCCTAATGCATCGTGTTGCGCCGAGGACTCACACCCTGGCCAATACGTTTTCCATTCGCGCCGGCAGCGCTCTGAATATCGACCAAACCCGGCAGACACTGGAGAGTGTGGGTTACCAGTGCGTATCGCAGGTATACCAGCACGGCGAATTTGCGATCCGGGGGGCGATACTCGACCTTTATCCGATGGGGAGCGAGACGCCTTATCGCATCGAGCTGTTCGACGACGAAGTCGAAACGATCCGTACGTTCGATACGGAAAGCCAGCGCTCGATCGAGAAAGTTTCGGGAATCGAGCTTTTCCCCGCCCGCGAATTTCCCTTCGATGACAGCGCCATAAAAAAATTCCGCCGGAACTTCCGCTCAGAGTTTCCCGATGCGGTGAATCACAGCACTTTGTATCAGGATGTCAGCAAGGGAAATGCAGCCGGAGGCATCGAATACTACATACCGCTGTTCGTCGAACAGATGGATACACTGTTCGATTACCTGCCCGGAGACGCAACGCTGATACTGCATGGCGATGTCGAACAAGCCTCGCTGGCATATTACGCAGAGGCTACCGATCGCCACGAGCAGCGGCGGCACAACCTGGACAGGCCGCCGCTGCCTCCAGCCCAGTTGTTTCTGGAGCCGCAGGCACTCGCCTCCATCCTGGACTCCTTCGCCCGCATCGCCATCACCCCGGCGGCTGCCGCCCTCAGCGGCAGCGACGCTATAGCCTTCGGCTGTTCGCCGCTGCCTACCCTGCATCCAGAGGTCAAAACCCAGCCGCCCTACGAGCCGCTGCAGCGCTTCATCGGAGAGTTCGCCGGGAGGATTCTCCTGGTCGCAGAATCTGCCGGCCATCGTGAGACTTTGGCGGCAAACCTCGCCAAGTGCCGAATCCGTCCCCGAATTGTGGACGGCTGGGACGACTTCCTTGCTGTGCTGGACCCGCTGTGTCTGATGGTCGCCGCCCTCGACCACGGGCTGGTCATTTACGAACCGTCGCTGGCGATCGTGACCGAAGCCCAGCTCTCGGGCGACAAGGCCCAGCAGCGCCGGCGCCGGCAGCGCACGCAGTCCAAGGATTTCGGCCAATTTCTGCGCAGTCTGGAAGAGCTGGAAATCGGCGCGCCGGTAGTGCACCGCGAGCACGGCGTCGGCCGCTATCTCGGCCTGCAGCGGATCGAGACCGGCGGCATAGAATCGGAATTCCTGACCCTCCGCTACGCCAACGACGACAAGCTCTACGTGCCGGTTTCGGCCCTCGGCATGGTTAGCCGCTACGCCGGTTCGGACCCGGAACACGCACCGCTGCACCGCCTGGGCAGCGAGCAATGGGCCAAGGCCCGGCGCAAGGCGCTGGAGCAGGTCCGCGACGTCGCCGCCGAACTGCTCGATATCCACGCCAAACGCACCGCGGCGAGCGGCAAGAGCTTCGCCACCCTGACCGAGGAATACGCCGGATTCGCCGCACAGTTCCCGTTCGAGGAAACGCCCGACCAGGAAACCGCGATCCAGGACGTCATCCGCGACCTCGCCGCCCCGCGTCCGATGGACCGGGTGGTCTGCGGCGACGTCGGCTTCGGCAAGACGGAAGTCGCGATGCGGGCCGCCTTCATCGCCGCCCAGAACGGCCGCCAGGTCGCGGTACTGGTACCGACGACCCTTCTGGCCCAACAGCACTACAAGAACTTCTGCGACCGCTTCGCCGACTGGCCGATGCGGATCGAAGTGCTGTCGCGCTTCGTCTCCAAGAAAGATCAAACTCAAGCCATCGCCGACATCGGCGACGGCAAGGTCGACATCATCATCGGTACCCACCGCCTGCTGCAGAAAGATGTCCGTTTCAAGGATTTAGGATTGGTCATCATCGATGAGGAACACCGCTTCGGCGTCGCCCACAAGGAGCATTTCAAGAAGCTGCGCAGCGAAGTGGACTTCCTGGCGCTGACCGCCACCCCCATTCCCCGCACTCTGGATATGGCGCTGACCGGCCTGCGCGAGATTTCCATCATCGCCACCCCGCCGCCGCACCGCCACGTCATCCGCACTTTCGTCACCGAATGGGACGACGCCCTGGTGCAGGAGGCCCTCAACCGCGAGATCAAGCGCGGCGGCCAAGTCTATTTCGTGCACAACAAGATCGAGACCCAACCTAAGCTGGCGGAGCGGCTGGAGAAGCTGGTTCCTGGCGTGCGGACCCGCATCGCCCACGGCCAGATGCCGGAGCGCGAGCTGGAAAACATCATGCTGGACTTCTACCACCAGCGCTTCAATGTGCTGCTTTGCACCACCATTGTGGAAAGCGGCATCGACGTGCCCAGCGCCAACACCATCCTGATCGATCGCGCCGACACCTTCGGCCTGGCCCAGCTCCACCAGTTGCGCGGACGGGTCGGGCGCTCGCATCACCGCGCCTACGCCTATCTGCTGGTGCCGCCGAAAAAGGCCATGACCGCCGATGCGGTGAAGCGGCTGGATGCGATCGAAGCGGCGGGCGAACTCGGCGCCGGCTTCCTGCTGTCCTCGCAGGACTTGGAGATACGCGGCGCCGGCGAACTGCTGGGCGAGGACCAGAGCGGCCAGATTCAGGAAATCGGCTTTACCTTATATACGGAGTTGCTGGAGCGCGCCGTCAATGCGCTGAAATCGGGCCGGCAGCCGGAATTGGAAACCGACCATCTCGGCGGCGCCGAAGTCGACCTGCAGTGCGCCGCCCTCATCCCGGAGGAATACCTGCCCGACGTGCACACCCGTTTGGTGCTGTACAAGCGCATCGCCAATGCCCGCAACGACGACGAACTGCGCGAGCTGCAGATCGAGATGATCGACCGCTTCGGCCTGCTGCCGGACGCGACCAAGAACCTGTTCGCGGTCAGCACGCTGAAGAACGAGGCCGCCAAGCTGGGCATCGCCAAGATCGAAGCGGGCGCCGGCGGCGGGAGGCTGATTTTCGAGGCCCAGCCCAACATAGACCCGGCTGCGATCATCTTGCTGATCCAGAAACAGGCCGCCACCTACAAGCTGGACGGCCCGGACAAGCTGCGGTTCATCGCCAAGCTCCCCACCCCGGCGGAACGCGTCCAGTTCCTGGAAACGCTGTTGGGCCAACTCGCAGCTAAGTGAACCGCCGGCAGACCTGATGGTTTCACTGGCCCGCTCCTCGCTGGTCTACGACTGGCGCCGCTATGCCGCCGCGGTGTTCGCCATCACTTTCGCCGGGCTGCTGGTGCTGGTGCAGCTGGCGCTGCTGCTGGGCCTGTTCGGCACGGTCTCGGTAGCGATCGACCAGTCCGACGCCGACCTCTGGATCGGCTACCCCAAGACCCAAAGCGTCGACCTCGGGCGGCCGCTGCCGCCGGGCAGCACGGTCAACGCCTGGATGCACCGGTCCGTCCGCCGCGTCGAGCCGCTGACCTTCGCGATCGGCGATTTGCGCCGTCCCGACGGCGTCGCCGTGTCGGTGTTCCTCTACGGCATCGAGCCGGTGCCGGAAGGGCTGGCCTTCGCCCGCAAGCTGACGCCCGAACAGCGCCGGCTGCTGGACGAGCCCGACGCCGTCATCATCGACGTGGCGGATCAAGCCAAGCTGGGGGCGAACGTAGGCGCGCTGGTCGAGATCAACGGCAAGCGCGCCCGCATCGCAGGCATCGTCGAGGGCATCCGCGGAGTCGGCACCGTGAGCGTGCTGACTTCCCGCGCCAGCCTGCGGCGCTTCTCGCCGGATCTGGGCACGACCACCACCTATCAACTGGTCGCGCTGCGCAGCGGCGCCCGCCCTGCGAGGGTTGCCGGCGAAATTGCCGATGCGGGAGGCATCAAGCGCTACGGCGTTTGGACGGCGGAAGATTTTTCGGTCCAGTCGCAGATTTACTGGCTGCTGGAATCCGGCGTAGGCATCGGCACCGGATTCGCCTCGGCGCTGGCCCTGCTGGTGGGCGTCGTCATCACCAGCCAGACCCTCGGCGGCGCCATCCTGGCATCCTTGAAGGAATTCGCCGCCTTACGCGCCCTGGGCGTGTCGAACGCGAGCTTGCGCCAAGTGGTGCTGGAGCAGTCCTGGTGGCTGGGCCTCATCGGCTTAGGGCTGACCGGCCTGCTGACGGCGGCCTCCGCCTGGCTGGGCGATACGGCCCATGTCGCCATGTCCTTTCCCTGGTGGCTGCTGCTCGGCGTTTCCGCGGTGATCCTGGCGGTGGCGCTCGGCTCGGGCCTGCTGGCATTGCGGCCGCTGTACCAGGCCGATCCGGCCAATCTCCTGCGCTGAGAGCTCCGGCAATGGTAGCGCCGGCTCTCTCCAGCCACGGCATTTCCAAGGCCTTCACCACCGGCCACATCACCCAGCAGGTGATCAAGGACAGCTCTCTCGACATCTTTCCGGGCGAACTGACCCTGGTCGTCGGCCCGTCCGGTTCCGGCAAGAGCACCCTGCTGTCGATCCTGGCAGGACTGCTGCGGCCGGACAGCGGCCATGTGCTGTCGCTGGGCGTCGACCTTTGGACCTTGAAAGAGGCCGAGATCGACCGTTTCCGGTTAAACCACTGTGGCTTCATCTTCCAGGGTTTCAACCTGTTTTCGCCGCTGACCGCACTGGAAAACGTCATTCTGCCCCTGCAATATCTCGGTATCCGCGGAGGCAGCGCCGAGCGGCGCGCGCGGCGGGCGCTGGACGAAGTCGGACTGGGGCCGCGCGCCCATCTGCGGCCGATCGAGCTGTCCGGCGGCGAGAAGCAGCGGGTCGCTATCGCCCGGGCGCTGGTCAAGGAACCCCAGCTGATTTTCGCCGACGAGCCGACCTCCGCCTTGGACAAGACCAATGGCCAGATCACCGTCGACCTGCTCAAGCGCATCGCCCACGAACACCGGGCAATGGTGCTGGGCGTGACCCACGATCCGCGCCTGCTCTCCCACGCCGACCGGGTGATCGAGCTGGAGGACGGCTACGTGAAGAGCGACCGGCGCTCCAGCACCACAGTAGAGGAACCCCATCATGCTCCCGATTGACCCGCGCGATCTAAGGCCGATCGCCCTGCTGGCCCTTTGCTCCCTCC
>JAQTYA010000116.1 GCA_028688525.1 Methylococcus sp.
AACCGTCAACCGTTCCACGATGCAAGCCATGACTTCATCGACCCGGACATCGGTCAAGGTGTCCTCGGCATCCTGTAGGGTGACGCCTAGTGCCACGCTTTTCTTGCCGGCCTCCACGCCAGCGCCTTGATAGACGTCGAACAGTACCGTATCTCGCACCAAGGCGCCGCCGCTGGCGGCGACGGCATCGAGCAGATCGGCTGCGGATACCCGAAAATCCACCACCAGCGCCAGATCTCGCCGCACCAGAGGGAAGCGGGACAAGGGCGCGAACCTCGGCAGATCGCGCCGCAACAGGGCTTCTGCGTCGAGCTCGAATAGGAACACCGGCTGCTCGAAACCGAATTCGCGCTCCAGTTGCGGATGCAACATGCCGAGCCAACCGGCGGCAGCCCCGTCGATCACAATCTCGGCCGTCTGGCCGGGATGCAAAGCGTGGCGGGTCGCGGCGCGGAAACCGATGGCAGCCTTGCCGGCCAGCCCTAGAATAGCCTCAACGTCGGCTTTAACATCGAAAAAATCGACCGGCCTGGCCGGCTGTCCCCACTGCTCGTCGATCACCGTCCCCAGCACCAGACCGGCCACGGTGTTGGGCTGATCCCTGAGCACGCCGTCGCGAACCAAGAATTTCAGCCCGGTCTCGAAGATGCGCACCCGCGCCTGCTGCCGGTTGAGGTTCTTCTGCGCCGTATCCAGTAACCCGGCCCAAAGGCTGGTCCGCATCACCGCGAGATCGGCGGAAATGGGATTGAGCAGAACCGCAGCCTCGCGATCCGGATCGATCCTGTGCTGCTGGTCTACCGAAACGAAACTGTAGGTAATCACTTCCTGGTAACCGCGGTCGGCCAGCAAGTCCTTGACCCGGTCCAGCTCAAGCCGGGTTTCGGAGACCAGCTGCATGGCCGAAGCCACGGCCGGGCGCCGCCGGGGGATGTTGTCGTAACCATAAACCCTGCCGATCTCTTCGATCAGGTCGGCCTCCAGCGCAATGTCGAAGCGGAAGCTCGGCGGCGTGACCGTCCAACCCAGCGCGTCCTCGACGACGCCCATCCCGAGGCTGACCAGGAGATCGGCCACTTCGTCGCGGGCCAGAGCCAGACCGAGTAGCCGCTCGATGCGTTTTTCCCGCAGGCGGATCGGCGACCGCACCGGCAGCAGATCGTTGCGCACCGTCTCAGTGATGGGACCGGCGCTGCCGCCGGCGATCTCCAGCAGTAAGGCGGTCGCCCGCTCGATCGCCCGGTGTTGCAAGGCCGGATCGACTCCGCGCTCGAAGCGGTGGGAAGAATCCGTCGCCAGGCCGAACCGGCGCGCCTTGCCCATGATGAGAGGGGGCGAGAAAAACGCGCATTCCAGGAAAATGTCGGTGGTGGCCTCGCTCACCGCGCTTTCTTCGCCGCCCATGATGCCGGCCAGGGCCAGAGCTTTTTCCTCGTCGGCGATGACCAGGGCATCCTGAGTCAGCTCGATCGACTCGCCGTTCAAGAGCATCAGCTCTTCGCCTTCGCGGGCCTGCCGTACATGAATGTCGCCGGCCAGCTTCGCCAGGTCGAAGGCATGCAGCGGCTGGCCAAGCTCTAGCAGCACATAATTGGTGACGTCGACTGCCGGCCCCAGGCTGCGCAATCCGCTGCGGCGCAGGCGCTCCTTCAGCCATTGCGGGGTTTCCGCCCTGGCGTCGATGCCGGCGATGACCCGGCCGAGATAACGCGGGCAGGCTTCGGGCGCATCCAGATGCACGGCCAGCCGCCGGTCGCCGCCGACAGCGGCCGTACCCGCTTCGACGCCCTGGAACGGCAACCGGTTGATGAGCGCCACTTCGCGGGCGATGCCCTCCACGCTCAGGCAATCGGCGCGGTTAGGCGTCAAATCGACTTCGAGAATCCGGTCGTCGAGCTGCAGATAATCGCGGATGTCGGTACCGACCGGCGCATCGGCCGGCAACTCCAACAGACCCGAGGCGTTCTCCTCGATGCCGAGCTCCTTGGCCGAGCACAGCATGCCGAAAGATTCGACGCCGCGCAGCCGGGACCGCTTGATCTTCAAAGGACCGGGCAGCACTGCGCCTTCGGTCGCCAGCGGCACCAGCAGCCCCGGACGGGCATTGGCCGCGCCGCAGACGATCTGCAGGGGCTCGCCCCTTCCCGCGTCAACCCGGCAGATCTGCAAGCGGTCGGCCTCCGGGTGCGGAGCGGTTTCCACAATGCGGGCCACCACGACGCCGCTAAAATCGGCCGCAGCCGGTTCGGCGCTGTCGACTTCCAGCCCGGCCATGGTCAACTGGTGGACCAGCCCATCCGTATCGACCGCGGGATTGACGTATTGGCGTAACCAGGCTTCGCTCAGGCGCATGACGGTTCTTTAGCTGGAACTTAGGATCAAAACGGCTTGAACTGCCGCAGGAACTTGAGATCGTTCTCAAAAAACAGGCGCAGGTCGTTGATACCGTAGCGCAGCATGGTCAGGCGCTCGACCCCGAGGCCGAAGGCAAACCCGCTGTAGCGCTCCGAATCGATGCCGACCGCCTCGAACACCTTGGGATGGATCATCCCGCAGCCCATGACCTCGAGCCAGCCGGTGTGCTTACAGACCCGGCAACCTTGGCCATCGCAGATCACGCATTCGATGTCGACTTCGGCCGAAGGTTCGGTGAACGGGAAATACGACGGACGGAACCGCACCTCGCAGTCCTTCTCGAAAAAGCCGGTCAGAAACTCGTACAGCGTCCCCTTGAGATCGGCGAAGCTGACGTTCTCGTCCACCCAGAAACCCTCGACCTGATGGAACATCGGGGTATGGGTGAGATCGGAATCGCAGCGGTAGACCCGGCCGGGCGCGATGACCCGCAGCGGCGGCGGCTCCGACTCCATCACACGGATCTGCACCGGCGACGTGTGGGTGCGCAGCAGCGTATGCGCGTCGAAATAGAACGTGTCGTGCATGGCGCGGGCCGGGTGATGGGCCGGGATGTTCAGCGCCTCGAAATTGTGGAAATCGTCTTCGATTTCCGGTCCCTCGACCACCGAAAAACCTACGCTGCGGAACAGCTGGGTGATCCGGCGCAAGGTCAAGGTGACGGGGTGCAGTCCGCCGAGCCGCTGGCCGCGGCCGGGGAGCGTGACGTCAATGGTTTCACTGGCCAGGCGTTCGTCCAGTGCCTTGTTTTCCAGCACCGTCTTACGCTCTTCCAGCATACGCTGGAATTCGTCGCGCGCCTGATTGACGCGCTGGCCGAACTCCTTGCGCTGATCCGGCGAGAGCGCGCCGAGCGTCTTCATCTGCTCGGTGAATTCGCCCTTCTTGCCCAGGAAGCGCACCCGGACCTGGTCCAGCTCCGCGATATTTCCGGCCGCGGCCAATAGGCGGGCAGCTTCTTCCAGAATCGACTCGGGTGACGAACTCACGGTGGGCTTATTCTTCCAGATAAACAGCTGAACCGGGCGGAGGCCTAGACCTCCGCCGGAGGCGATGACGCAATCAGCCCTGCGCGATGCGGGCCAATTCTGCGAAAGCGTCCTTGTCGCGGACGGCCAGATCGGCCAGAACCTTACGATCAATCTCGATGGACGCCTTCTTCAAACCGCTGATGAAGCGGCTGTAGGACAGGCCGAATTCGCGTGCGCCGGCATTGATACGGGTGATCCACAGGGCGCGGAACTGACGCTTCCTCTGGCGGCGGTCACGGTAGGCATACTGGCCGGCCTTGATGACCGCCTGTTTGGCGACACGGTAAACACGACTACGGGCGCCGTAATATCCTTTGGCCTGCTTCAGGACCTTCTTGTGGCGGGCGCGCGCTATGACTCCGCGCTTGACTCGTGGCATGGCTTATTCCTCTTGCGGTAACTCGGTAAATTCGTAGAACGTATCAGACGTACGGCAACATGCGGGCAACGGCACGCACATCGGAAGGATGCACCATGTCCGGGCTGCGCAGCTGGCGCTTACGCTTGGTGGACTTCTTCGTCAGGATATGGCGGCGATGCGACTGCACGCACTTAAACCCGCCGGAACCCGTCCGTTTGAAGCGCTTGGCGGCGCCGCGATTGGTTTTGATCTTAGGCATTTCGTTAATCTCCAGGTCTCAAGCCTTTTTCTTTTTCGGGGCAAGCGTCATGCTCATTTGCCGCCCCTCCAGTTTCGGGAACTGTTCCACCGACGCGTATTCGTCCAGATCCGTCTCGATCCGCTTCAAAAGATCCATACCGAGATCGCGGTGGGCCAATTCGCGCCCCCGGAACCTCACGGTGATCTTGGCCTTGTCGCCGTCACTCAAAAAGCGAATGAGACTACGCAGCTTGACTTGGTAATCGCCTTCATCCGTACCCGGACGGAATTTGATTTCCTTGATCTGGATCAGCTTCTGCTTCTTTTTGGAAGCCTGAAGCTTTTTGTTCTGTTCGAAACGGAACTTGCCATAGTTCATGATCCGGCATACCGGCGGATCCGAACCGGGCGAGATCTCGACCAGATCTAGATCGCCATCGTAGGCCATCTGTCTGGCTTCTCGCGAAGAAACAATCCCGAGCTGTTGTCCATCCGCGCCTATCAGTCTGACGGCGGGGGCCGAGATCTCCTCGTTGAGTCGCGGCTCTTTCTTGTCGTTGGCAGTGATAACCCCAGTCCTCCGAAGTGTTAATGATTCACGGCACGCTTCACCGATTCCTCGGCGAATCTCGCCACCAGATCTCCGATCCGGAAGCTGCCGAGATCCTTACCGTCCTGCGTCCGCAAGGCGACGCTTCCCGCTTCGACTTCCTTATCGCCAACGATAAGCAAATAAGGTACCCGTTGCATGGAATGTTCGCGGATTTTAAAGCCGACCTTCTCATTTCTCAAGTCGGCAACGACTCTAAATCCTTTAGAGACAAACTCTTGTGCAATTTGTTCCGCATAATCGGCCTGCCGGTCGGTGATATTGAGCACCACCGCCTGTACCGGCGCTAGCCACAATGGGTAGTGGCCGGCGTAGTGTTCCGTCAGGATTCCGACAAATCGCTCCATGGAACCGAGGATCGCCCGGTGCAGCATGACTGGGGTGTGCCGCGCGCCGTCCTCGGCCACATAGCTGGCATCGAGGCGGTCCGGCATGGAGAAATCCACCTGGATGGTGCCGCACTGCCAGACGCGGTCCAGGCAGTCCTTCAGCGAAAACTCGATCTTGGGGCCGTAGAACGCGCCCTCTCCCGGCTGCAAATCCCACGCCAGCCCCTTCGCGTCCAGAGCTGTCGCCAATGCACGCTCGGCCTTATCCCAAACCTCGTCGGAACCCACGCGCTTCTCCGGGCGGGTCGACAGCTTAATCAACACTTCGCTGAAGCCGAAATCCGCATAAACCCTGAACAGCAGATCGATGAAGCGGGACACCTCGTCTTGGATCTGCTCCTCTGTGCAGAAAATGTGCGCATCGTCCTGGGTGAAGCCGCGCACCCGCATCAGGCCGTGCAGCGCGCCGGACAGTTCATTGCGATGGCAGGAACCGAACTCCGCCAGCCGCAGCGGCAGATCGCGGTAACTTTTCAAACCCTGGTTATAGACCTGCACATGACAGGGGCAATTCATCGGCTTAATGGCGTAATCGCGCTCTTCGGAAGACGTGGTAAACATCTCGTCCGAAAACTTCTCCCAGTGGCCGGAACGCTCCCACAGAGTCCGCGACACAACCAGTGGAGTACGAATCTCCTGATAGCCGTTCTCGCGGAACACCCGGCGCATGTACTGCTCGACTTCCTGCCACAGCGTCCAGCCCTTGGGGTGCCAGAACACCATGCCGGGCGCCTCTTCCTGCATGTGGAACAGGTCCAGCGTCCGCCCGAGCTTGCGGTGGTCGCGCCGTTCCGCCTCTTCCAGCCGCTGCAGATAGGCGGCGAGATCCTTCTTGTCGCCCCAGGCCGTACCGTAGATGCGCTGCAGCATCTCGTTGCGGGAATCGCCGCGCCAGTAGGCGCCGGCGATCTTCATCAACTTGAAAGCCTTGAGCCTGCCGGTATCCGGCACATGCGGACCCCGGCACAGATCGGTGAACTCTCCCTGCGAATATAGCGAAATGACTTCTCCCGCAGGAATGTCCCCGATGATCTCCGCCTTGTAGGCTTCGCCGATGTCGCGGAAATAGACGATCGCCTCATCGCGCGGCATGGTCTTGCGCTCGACCGGCAGAGCTTGGGCCGCGAGTTCCTGCATCTTGGCTTCGATCGCCTCCAGATCTTCCGGAGTGAACGGGCGTTCGAAAGAAAAATCGTAGTAAAACCCGTCCTGGATGACTGGGCCGATGGTCACCTGAGCCTCCGGGTAGAGCGACTTGACGGCCTGGGCCAAGAGATGGGCGGTGGAATGGCGGATAACTTCCACGCCTTCCGAATCGCGAGCGGTGACTAGCGCGACCTGGGCATCCGTTTCTATGTTGTGGGACAGGTCGACAAGCTTGCCGTCCACACGGCCCGCAAGCGCCGCTTTGGCAAGCCCGGGCCCGATAGACTCGGCCACCTGCAGTAACGTGACGGGACGATCGAATTCCCGGCGGGAACCGTCGGGCAAGGTAACGACGGGCATAGTTTCGGCGCTCGCGGTTTGACTCGAACCCACAAATAAAAAAGCATCGCCTTGCGATGCTTCCCGGGATGTTTGGTAGGCGCGATTGGACTCGAACCAACGACCCCCACCATGTCAAGGTGGTGCTCTAACCAACTGAGCTACGCGCCTGTCGTAATTCGACAAGAAGCGCGCATTATAGCTGCGACTTCAGATTATGCCAATAGTTTTTTGCCGCATCCTTTACTGGGACTGATCCCCTGCGCGAATGGCCAATTTCACTTTTTGCCCTACATCGCGGCCCGGCGGAAGACGATCCCGATCAGCCATAATATTCGCAACGCCCCCTTCCCAACCGCTACCCGCCCAACCCGTGCCTATCTCCAAATTCTTCAGAAACCTGCGCCGCCGCCGATTGCTCGAACGCCATCTCATCTCTGCCGCTGCTTGGCAGGACGCGCTACGGCTGACTCCCTTGCTCAACCGCCTGTCTGCCGATGAAAAAGAGAGATTACGCCGACTAGCCACCCTGTTCCTCCACGAAAAGATCTTAGAGCTCTCCGGCGACATCGAACTCACCGACGCCATGAGGATCCGCATCGCGGCCCTGGCCTGCCTGCCCATCCTCCACCTCGACCTGGATTGGTATGCCGGCTGGACCTCCATCGTCGTATTTCCGACAGAATTTGTCCGTCCGCGGGAAGCCGTCGACGACATCGGCGTCATGCATGAATGGGAGGAAACCCTTGGCGGCGAAGCCTGGGAGCTTGGGCCCGTCATCCTGTCATGGGCCGACGTAGAAGCCTCGGGGCAAGGCGATGGTTACAACGTCGTTATCCACGAAATGGCCCACAAACTGGACATGCTGAATGGCCCTTGCGACGGTTTCCCTCCCTTACACAGGAACATGGCGGCTTTGCAATGGTCGAATGTTTTTTCGGAAGCCTTCGACGATTTCAACGGCTGCGTCGACAGGGGGGAACGCACCCGCATCGACCCTTACGCCGGGGAATCGCCAGCCGAATTTTTCGCGGTGCTCAGCGAGTATTTTTTCGAATTGCCGGACTTGCTGGAAACCGCGTATCCGGAGGTCTATTCGCTATTGATCCGGTTCTACCGGGTTGACCCCAGACAAGGGGCGAACCTGCCGAACGGCACCCCAAACTCCCCGGCATAGGTTAGGATTGCCGCCCCCAACGCAATTACGAGGCCACTGCGGATGCAAGACGATTTCGACAACAACACGGAAGACAGCCCCAGCCGTCGCCGCAACCACGCCCAGATGAAGCGAGAAAGCGCCGAGCTTGTGGAGGTCGGGCGAGAACTGATCCAGTTGCCGCGGGAGCAACTGGACAAACTGGCACTGCCCGATCAGATAGCCGAAGCAGTACGCCTAGGCCGCACCATCGGCGCGCATGGCGCATTGAAACGGCAAATCAAATATATCGGCAAACTGCTGCGCCAGATCGACTCCGAGCCGATACGCAATGCCCTGGAGAATATGAGAAGTGATAGCGCCGAGGCTACCAGACTGCAGCACCAGATAGAAAAATGGCGTGACCGCTTGATCGCCGAAGGAGACGAGGCCATCAATGCACTGATCGGCGAATATCCCGGCGCGGACCGGCAATTGCTGAGGAAGCTCGCGCGCGACGCCCGCGAGGAGAGAGAACAGGCCAAACCGCCGCGCCGCGCCAGACAGCTATTCCAAGAACTCCGCCAGCTGCTGGCGGAAACCGCCGAGCCCGACTAAAGTTCCTGCAGGACTACCCGTTCCGGCCGGCCGGCGGCTCGGTCCGCTCACCGAACGGAAACGGCATCGCCTCGGTATCGTAGGTCAGGAACAGCATGATCCGATAGATGTAATTGGCCAGATTGGCACCGGCGTTGACCGCTTTCGGATTTACGCCGCCGGTGAACAAATGACTCAGGAACTGGAAGGCGACGATGGCCCAAAAAGCGAATCGGACCATGCCCAGAACCACCATGAAAAACACCATGAAGACCAGGCGCCGGCCTACTCCGGCGATCGGAGGACGTTCGAAAGTATCGTCAGACATAAGGCCCCCTTTACGGCAATGAAATCAGCCTTGCTGAAGCAGGTTGCGCAAATCGATCGTGGCCGCATTGGCTCGAGCGATGTAATTGGCCAAGGTCAGCGAATAGTTGGCGAAAATGCCGAAACCGTCGCCGTTCAAGATCACCGGACTCAGGAACGGCGCTTGGCCGTCTTCGAGTTCATGGATGATCGACTGCAGCGATACCAGCGCGGTCTTGTTGCCGAGAATGTCCCGGAAATCGAACTCGATGGCCTTGAGGACATGAATCGCCGCCCAGCTATAGCCGCGGGCTTCAAAGAAGATATCGTCGACGTTCCACCACGAGGTTTTTGTGACTACCCCACGCTTCTCATCCGCGCTCATCTGGCTAAGGTCGCCCGCACTCGCACTCAAGCGGTTGGACAAACTGCCCAGGCGTTTTTCCAGAATTTCCAGGTACTGGCGCAGATTGTCGGCGCGGGAGAAGAAACTCGCCTCGCGCTTCATCAACCGGGCCCGGTAGCGCACCATGGCCTCGATGCCCTTCTGGTATTCCGACTCGGACGAGGGCAGCTGCCAAGAGGTATGATCGAAATAGAAGAACGGCTCGGCCTGAGCCAGATCGGGATCCTCCTTGGACTGCGACTGAGCGCGGGCGATGTGGTTGCGCAGAGCCGAGGTCGCATCGCGCAAAGCCGTCAGAGCGCCATACTCCCACATCGGCATGTTGTCCTCGAACACGCCCGGCGGAAACATATCGTTGACCAGGAAGCCGCCCGGCTTGTACAGCAGGGTCTCGCCGATGTCGATGACCGTCGTCGCGTAGGTATAGCCTAGAGGCAACTCGCGGGAGGTTTTGACACCCGCGTCCTGCACGGCAGACGCTAGCACGTCGAACTCCTCCGGCTCCTCCCCCCAGTACTCAGCGATCACTAGGAAAATGCCCAGCGTCAGAATCGTCAGTACGCCTAGAGTCCAGAGCAAGCCCTTCTCGCGCATCGTGCGCGGATCGAACGCGCGAGCCACGCCGCCGAAGATCAACTTCAGCAGGCCTGGACGTTTAGGTGACACAGCCATGAGGAATCCTGTAGGGTTGCCCGTCGCGGGATTGGGCGATTATATCCGAAAACCACACTGGACGGCTCAGGCATCTCCGGAGCGGTTGCGCTTGGCGCGCGGATGGGCTTGATCGTAGACGGCGGCCAAACGCTGAAAATCCACGTGGGTATAGATCTGGGTAGTACCCAAATTGGCGTGGCCAAGCAGTTCCTGAACGGCGCGCAGGTCGCCGCTGGCCTCCAGCATATGGCTGGCGAAGGAGTGCCGGAGCATATGGGGGTGCACTTTTTCGGGCAGACCCAGCTTGATGCGCCAGCGCTCCAGCCGCGCCTCCACGGTACGGGGCGCGATACGCCTGCCCGATCGGCTGAGAAATAAAGCCGGCTGCGCGGCATCCGCCATCGCATTGCGAACCGGCAGCCAGGCCGCTACGGCCTCCTGTGCCTTGGCGCCCACCGGCGCATAACGCGCCCTGCCCCCCTTGCCGTGCCGCACCAAAACGTTGCCTGCAGCGGCGTCGAAGTCTGCGCAATCAAGCCCTACCAGTTCGCTCAAACGCAAACCCGAGGAATAGAATAGCTCCCACATCGCCCGGTCGCGTAGTTCGAGGCCATCGTCGGAGGAGGCATCGAGCAGCCCGGCTACCGCGTCCACATCGAGCAAACGCGGCAAGCGGCGCCCCGTTTTCGGCGGACGCAAACCGCGCGCTGGATTGGATTCGACAGCCCCCTGCTTCAGGAGGTCGTCGAAAAATCCCCGGATCGCAGAAAGGCTGCGCTGTAGACTTCGGCCCGACAACTTGCCGTCACGATGCCGCGCGCCGACATACGCTCTGATCTTCGCGGCATCGACGTCCGCCCAGCGGACAATATTTTGGTCCCCGCAAAACGCCGCGAAGACGCGGAGATCGCTCTGGTAAGCCGCGTGCGTATGCCCAGAAGCCAGGCGGGCCAAACGTTCGAGATAACCGTCGAGCTGCTCTAACGCTTTGGGCTCCACGGGATTCAGGGTTCCAGGTCGATCAAGGCAACGAGGCGCGCCGC
>JAQTYA010000016.1 GCA_028688525.1 Methylococcus sp.
GAGTTGAAACTAAATGACAGGCTACGTATGATAAGGCGCATTGTCAATACATGTTATTGGCGATGTGTCCGGGACTGTGAAGTCTGGCATCGAGCACCCAGGCCCATCCATTCACCATCATCGACCACGAAAGGGTTATATAAACCGTACGGTTGATAAAAACCTACGAATTTGGTCTACTTAAACCATCCCTGGGTGCCATTGGACGATCAGCCACCGCTGGTCCGATGGTTCGCAGGAGCTTTAGCGTTTGGCTCAACCACACGAGTGGATAGCATCCATCATGGTCAAGAAACATCTGGCTTACTATTTGGCGCACCTCGAACACGACATTCCGGCGGGTCTCGTCGTGTTCCTGGTAGCGTTACCGCTGTGTCTGGGCATCGCGCTGGCTTCCGGTGCGCCCCTGCTTTCCGGCGTGGTGGCCGGGGTCATCGGCGGCATGGTGGTCACCTGGGTCAGCGGCTCTCAGCTGAGTGTATCGGGGCCGGCTGCGGGTATGACCCTCATCGTGCTGCAGGGGATAGAGAAACTCGGCGGCTTCGAACATTTTCTACTCGCCGTCATGCTCGCGGGCCTGATACAGCTCGCGCTCGGCTTCCTCAGGGCCGGAACCATCGGCGCCTATTTTCCTTCGTCGGTTATCAAGGGCATGCTGTCCGCCATTGGGCTGATTCTTATCACCAAGCAGCTTCCGCATGCGCTCGGTTATGGCCGCGACATCCTCGGTGAGGAGACCTATCTGCCTCAAGACGCAGGGAATACGGTGACGGATCTGCTGCAAGCGATGAGTGCGGTTTCGCCCGGCGCCACGGTAGTGAGCGCAGTGGCCATAGCGCTCATGCTGGTTTGGGAAACGCGCCCGATCCGCTCGATTCCGCTGCTGGCCCTGATCCCAGGTCCACTTGCGGGTATCCTCTGGGCGGTGATATTCAAGCTGTCTGCCGAGGGTTCCGAGCTGGCGATCGCGCCGGAGCATCTGGTGCAGCTTCCCGATATCCATGGCTTCCAGGATCTAACCGGAAGGCTGAGCTTTCCCGAATTCACCCGCATCGCCGATCCGGCGGTGTACACCGCCGCCTTCACCATCGCCATCGTCGCCAGCCTCGAAACTCTGCTGAGCCTGGAGGCGGTGGACAAGCTGGACCCTCTGAAGCGGATCGCACCGACCGATCGCGAGCTGAAGGCGCAAGGCATCGGCAACCTGCTCGCCGGACTCCTGGGCGGTCTGCCGCTCACCGCGGTCATCGTGCGTTCTTCAGCGAACATCGACGCCGGCGGGCGGACTAAGGTGGCCTGTTTCGTCCATGGCGTCCTGCTGCTCCTGAGCGTCGGCTTTCTCGCCCACTACCTGAATCATATCCCCCTGGCCGCCTTGGCTGCGATTTTGCTGATGACGGGCTACAAACTGGCCAAGCCGGGTATCCTGATAAAGATGTACCGTCAGGGTGCACCCCAGTTCATTCCTTACATAGTGACGGTCGTGTCGATCCTGGCGACGGATTTGCTCAAGGGCATTGCGGTTGGCATGGTATGCGGCGTGTATTACGTCATCCGGGCGAACTTCCACGCGGCTATCGCCCTCACCCAAAACGGCAATCACTATCTGCTGCGTTTGCGGAAAGACGTGTCGTTTTTGAACAAGGCTCTGCTGCGAGAACTGCTTGCCGAAATTAGACCGGGCAGCGAGCTGATCATCGACGGCACTTACGCCGAATTCGTAGACCACGACATTCTCGAGACCATTGAAGATTTCGCTCGGGCGGCGCCCGACGACCGGATAACGGTGCACTTGAACAATCTCAAGCTGGGGCCGGACCGCTCCCATAAAACCCAGGTACTGCCAGATCAGGCCGCCGGCTTGTGCAAAACTCCCGGCTAGAACGGCCCTATCCCTATCGGACACACGAGGAGCGCCATGGAACACTTCGAGAAAATGTTGCTGGAAAACAAGGCATGGGCCAAGGAGAAGGTGCTCAGAGAGCCCGATTATTTCCAGCGCCTGAGCGTCGACCAGAATCCAGGTGTGCTCTGGATTGGCTGTTCCGACAGCCGGGTACCTGCCGAAATTGTGGTGCATGCCCAGCCCGGCGAGATATTCGTCCATCGGAACATAGCCAACCAATTGATTACTACCGATTTCAACGGCCTGAGCGTGTTGCAATACGCGGTAGACGTCCTCCGCGTCCGCGACGTCATCGTCTGCGGACATTACAACTGCGGCGGTATCCGGGCGGCGCTGCAGAAGCAGAACGCCAAGCTTCTGCTCGTGAACAAATGGCTAAAACACGTGAAGGACATCTACCGGCTGCATGAGGAAGAGATAGAGGCCTTGGGCAGCGAAGAAGAGAAGGCGAGACGTCTAGTCGAGCTGAACGTGATCGAGCAAGTCCGCAACCTAGCCCATACGTCGATTGTTCAGCAGAGCTGGCGGCAAGCGCGTCGGCCGATTTTGCACGGCTGGGTTTACGGCTTGGAGGACGGCCTCATCAAGCAATTGACCACGGTGCCGCCGGGTAGCGCAGTTAGCCCCATTTACGAGTACGTCGATTTTCCCGAATAGCGCG
Organism: Methylococcus sp.; assembly: GCA_028688525.1. Taxonomy (GTDB): domain Bacteria; phylum Pseudomonadota; class Gammaproteobacteria; order Methylococcales; family Methylococcaceae; genus Methylococcus. The sequence continues at coordinate 2,568 of JAQTYA010000016.1, forward strand.
CGTATTCTGGCCGGGCTGCCCGCCTAGATTCCGGATACCCGCCATGAACGACGAGCTCGACCCGAGCACCAGCGTCCGCCGCCGCTATGACCGCATAGCGCCGGTGTTCGATCTCATCGAAAGCGTCATGGAACGGATGTGGTTCAAACCGTGGCGTAGCCGCGTCTGGAGCCTTGTGGAGGGCGAGCGTGTCCTCGAGGTGGGCGTAGGGACGGGGAAAAATATGCCGTTCTATCCGACGAATCGCAGCATCCTCGCTGTGGATTTCAGCGAAAAAATGTTGCAGCGGGCTCGCAGCCGGGCGATCCGGCTCGGTCTGCCGGTCGAACTCGAACTCATGGATATCCAGGCCCTACGGTTTTCAGACGGCCTGTTCGATACGGCGGTCGGCACCTTCGTGTTCTGCTCGGTGCCAGATCCCCTACTAGGCTTGAGCGAGCTGCGGCGGGTGCTGAAGCCCGGCGGCAAGCTCATCCTGCTGGAGCATGTCCGTTCCGACTACGAGCCGGTGGGGCGGGCGATGGACCGGCTCGACCCTTGGGTATCCCGCCTGGTCGGCGCCCATATCAACCGCCCCACGGCGGCAAGCGTAGAAGCCGCGGGATTCGGGGTGGAGAAAGTGGAGCGGCTGAATGCGCTGGTGCGGCTGATCGAAGCTCGCAATCCTGTCATCGAGCGCTAGCGGGCCGACACCCCATCCAAGCCAGCAGCACCCACAGCAGCACGTTGGCGGCGGACGTGGCGAGCAATAGCGGGTTGGCTCCGTCTATGTAATAGATTTTATCGAGGCTCAATTCGAAAACCTGCACGATGTTGGCGCAGAGCGTCGCGCTGAAGCCCGCGAGCAACCACAGCGCCCGGCGGTCGCGGCTGAGCAGATAAAAGGCGAGCAGCATGGCCAAGGCCGGGAACAAATAACGCTCGTGCATCTTGGTCGACCAGACGAAGACCGAGGCCGGGAGGAAGGCCGCCAGGTAAACGAAACGCGAGGGCGCGCCCCTGCGCCAGGCGATCCAAGCCGAAAAAGCGACGATAGCGGCGAGAAAAACGATACCCCAGGTTTTGAAACTCAGGAACAGCAAATTCTGGGACAGTTCTACCGCATTGCCCCCGACCAGCGCAAAAAAATTGCAGGCATTCAAGCTTGCATAGGGGTAAGAGGCGAGAGTGGATGCATATTTGCCGATGACCCAGGCCGGGCCGTCCTGAGCGGCGAAGGGCAGAACACCGAGCGTAAAAGCCGCGGTGCCCGCACCGGCGAACGCCATAAGCTCCCGTAGCGCGCCTCCTTGGCGCTGGCGGAACAGACGGTCGGCGAACCACAGCAACGGCACCGGGCCGAAGATCAGAGCCTGCGGCTTGACCAATAGAGCGACGGCAAAGGCGGCGCCGGAAGCGCCTGGCCGCCGTTCCAGCCAGAGTACGCCGAGCAGGACGAATAACGTAAATACGCCGTCGACTTGTCCCCAGACGGCAGAGTCGGCGATTACGGCTGGGTTCAGCGCATAAGCAGCGGCGATCGCCAACGGCCACCAGCCGCCTAAACGGCCTATAGCCGCCCGGTAGAACACCCAAGCCGTGGCGAGGTCCGCGAGTATCGCCGGCAGTTTCAGCAGCGTCAGGAAAGCCTTGGATTCCCAGCCGAGCTCCAGCCACGCACGCAGCTTCCCGATGCCCCAAAGAACGTAGATATAACCTGGCGGATAATCGGCGAAATAGCCCGGACTATAAAATCCTAGCAGCCCTTCCGCCGCATGCCCGGCCCAGGCGCTGAAAGTGCCGATGTCGATGGAATGGCCTTTGAACCAGACCGCCAGCACGATGCGGATCACCAAGCCGTAGCCCAGTATTGCAAGGAACCCCGAGCGGAGTTCAGAGGTTGATCTTTCCAAGTTTTTGCCGCCAGACGCGATAGAGGAAGAGGGGGTTGCCGATGATATAGCGCCGCCACATGCGTGTCGGCTCTTGGAGCAGGCGCCAGCTCCATTCCAGTCCGATTTCCCGCATCCACAGCGGCGCCCGCGGAATCCAGCCCGAATAGAAATCGAACAGTCCGCCTACGCCCATGGCGACTTTGGGCGCCAGCCGGTCGCGGTGCCGCCACAGCCAGAGCTCCTGACGGGGAACGCCGAAGGCGACCAGCAGGATGTCGGCGCCGGAACGGTTGATCGTTTCGACGACTTCGGGTTCGTCATCTTCCCCAAAATAGCCGTCGCGGGTTCCCGCGATCTTCAGGGCCGGAAAGCGTTGCCGCATGTTGTCCGCAGTCAGTGCCGCGATGCCTGGCCTTGCGCCCAGCAGATAGAGGGACAAACCCTCCTCGGCGCAGCGCTCGCACAAACGCGGAAATAAGTCGGAGCCATTGACGTTGGCGCGCAGGCTGACCCCCAGCATCCGGCAGCCGAGGCGGATGCCGATGCCGTCCGGCAGAACTCGATCCGCCGCCTTCAAAATGCTCCTGTATTCCGGATTGACGCAGGCGATGTTGAGGCAATCGGGGTTGACGAAGGCAAGGATAGCGGCACGGTCGCCGCGGACTCGCTCGGCGATCCAGTCGATTGCCTCCGCCATGGTGGTGTTGGCGATGGGGACGCCGAAGAACTGCAGAATATCCGGCGCCGGACTCTCGGTATTTCCTGCAAGCAGCTGGCTGACACAGGCGCGCAGGACTAAGCCGAAATTGTGCTTCACCGATTGCATGGCGTGGAACTCGCGGTCCAGCGCTTCCTCGTCTTCGTAGGCGATGCCGACTTGGGCGCGCAGCGTATAAGGCGAAACCAGGCCGGGCCGCATTTCGAAGCGGATACGGCCGGAGGCGGGGATCGCCGCGGCTTCTTCGGCAGTCAAGGGCCGTGGGCCGGCGAAGGCCATCTCGCCGCGCAGGATGTTTAGCAGCACCGGCAGTCCGGCGCCGGGCGCGTCGTCGGCGAAGTGCAGGCGCCGGAACGGCGCCCCGAACCGCCCGACCAGATCGGTGCCGGAAAATAGTCGCCCGCTACGCAGTATCGACACCAGGGCGCGGACCGCCAGGACCGGAGCGAGGACGATCAGCAGCGCCGCTGCCAGGACGAAATCGATGGCTCTGAGCTTCATGTTTGACCGGCGGGCGCCTTTCGCGGCTTGATGCGAGCCGGCACGCCGACCGCCAGGCTGTTCGGCGGTACGTCCGTGATGACCACGGCGTTGGCGCCGATGACTGCGTCGTCGCCGATCCGTATCGGTCCCAGCACCTTGGCGCCTGCCCCGATGTCGACCCGGTTGCCGATGATCGGGGAACCGGGTTCGTTGGTGCGTTTGAGGCCGATCGTCACCCCGTTGCGGAGAGTCACGTCGTCGCCGATCACGGCGTCGCCGCTGATGATGATGTCGCCGAAATGCTCGATGGTGAGGCGCCGGCCGACCTGGGTTTCGCAGGGCAGGTCGATGCCGGTGAGAATCTGCGAGAGCAGTTTCAGCATCTTATAAAGGATGGAGAGCGGCAGCCTGAGCCAGCGCGAGCGAATCCGATAGCGCCAGCGCCCGAAACGGTAGACCAGCATGACCCACAGACCTTGCCGGGTGATATGGCCGTCGTAGTTTTTCCAGTCTTCCCGGATATGCTCGAACATGGGATTCACCAGGGTTGCGGCGGCGAGACGGTGCCTGCCGAGGTATCCAGCCATGCGCGGTTCCAGAGCCGGATCAACCCTTCGGATTCTTCAGCCTTGGCGGGCATGGCTTGGCGGTTTCTGGCTGCGCGCAGCCGGTGCCAAGTCTGTTCCAGGGTTTTGGCCAACCATACGCCTAGGACGCCGTGCCATTTGCGGTAATACAGCGCTTGGCTGCGCATCCGCCACAGCGTCAGCTGCGAGGCATGGGAGGAAAATTCCATTTCGCTCAGCGTCTTGGCGGATTCGCCGCCGAGGTGGGTGATCACCAGCTCCGGCCAGTACATGATCTTGTAGCCGGCGGCCTTGATCCGCCGGCATAGATCGACTTCTTCGTAGTAAAGGAAGAAGCGGGGATCGAACAGGCCGATGCGGTCGATCAACTCGCGCCGCAGGATCGCGAAGGCGCCCGGTACCCAGTCCACTTCGGCTGCTTGCGCCGGATCGGCCCAAGTCCGGTCGAAACGCCCGAAGAACCTGGACTGGGGATAGCGGTAGGCCAGGCCGCTCAGAATGACCAACTCGTTGAGCAAAGAAGGAAACATGCGGGCCGAAGGCTGCCAGCTGCCGTCGGTGCCGACCAGCCGTCCTCCGGCCATGCCCACCTCGGGGGAGGCGTCCATGCGATGCAAGGCGCTGTCGAGAACGCCGGGGGCCAGATAGGCGTCGGTGTTAAGCAGAACCAGGTAACGTCCCGAGGCTTCATTGAACGCCAGGTTATTGGCATTACCGAAGCCTAAGTTGGTTTCGCTGCGGATCAGCCGGACTGCAGGGAACTCCGCGGCGAGCATATCCGCCGAACCGTCCTTTGAGGCGTTGTCCACCACCACGATTTCGACGTTCGGCTGTTTTCCTAGGCTCGCGAGGCATTGGCGCAGCAGGTCACGGGTATTGAACGATACGATCAATACCGAAATATCAGGCTGAGTCATCGCCGTGGCTCCGTTCGGTGCGTACCCAGGCGGCCTGCTTGCCGGCGGAGGCCAACAGGCGTTTGCCGAGGGTGAGTTTCCATAAAATATAGAAAGGCGCGCCGGCCAAAGCGGCCCAGTCGCGCCAACCCGCGCCTCCTACCGCCAGCGCGGCGGCGACGTGCAAGCCCACCATGCCGAGGCCGCAAGCCGCCAGCACTTGGCCGGGAGGCCACGGCACGGCCAGCGCCGAGAGCAGCAGAATCACATGGAAAGCGAGCGGCAGCAGCAGGAGTTCCAGCAGGGGTTCGAGCAGCTTCCAGCGCCCTGCCGCCACCTGCCGCATCAGCGGCGGCACTTGTTCCCGGATCATCCGGAAGCGTCCGCCCTCCCACCGGGCCCGCTGGCTCGAGGCCACTGCCCCGGTGGCCGGCATCGGCGACCATACCGTGGTCGCATCGCAGAAGCGGACGCGCCGCCCGGATTGCACCAACCGGATGTGGTATTCCAGATCTTCGGCGATGGAGCCGGCGTCGAAGGGCACGGCCTCCAGGGTGCGCCGGTGCAGGGCGAAACCGCTGCCGAGTATGCCCACCGACCAGCCCCAGTATTCCCGCCCGCGCGGCCGCAGGACGTTGAAGGCCAGCCAAGCCACGTGCATCAGCCGGGCGCGGGTGGATTGTTCCGGATTGGACACGCGGTAGCGGGTCTGTGCCGCGTCGGCGCCGTCCTGGAACAGCGCCGCGAGTTCGGCGATAAAGTTGGCCTCGACCCGGGTATCCGCATCCACGACCACGAGGACGTCGTGGTTTTCAAGTAGCAGGATCGAAAAGGCGAAATCCAGGGCATAGCCCTTGCCGCGCCGTTCCGGATCGTTGCGGACCAGAACCCGCGCGCCGGCCGCTTGCGCGCGCTCCGCCGTGTCGTCGCTGCAATTATCGGCGATGACAGCCACGCTCACTGTGTGAGGACCGGGGGCGGCCTGGCCGATGCCTTGTAGGCAGGATGTGATGCCGGGCGCTTCGTCGTGCGCGGGGATGACGATACAGAAGCGTAAGGGGGCGCCCGTTGGCCGAACCTTTCGGGCCGGCAGCAGACCGCCCAGCGTGAGCATGGCGAGTTCCAAGGTACCGGGCAGGGTGGCTGCGGTGAGCGCGAGGCCGGGGAGCGCGAATAAGGATGCAATCGGCATGGCGGCGAATCAGTCTGCAGACAAGCGTCGGGTGAAGACCTGTGCCAGCCGGGCGATGCTGCCGTTCAGTTCGTAGTCGGCCAGGACTTTCGCGCGGCCGGCTTTCACCAGCCTCCGGCATAGTTCGGGATCGTCCATCAAACGCTCGATGGCGGCGGCCAGTCCTTCGGTGTCGGAGGGGGTCACCAGCAAGCCTTGGACACCGTTCTGAATCAGCTCCGGTACGCCGGTGATGTAGGTGGAGATACAGGGAATACCAAGCGCCATGGCTTCCATCAGTACCACTGGCAGTCCTTCGGCGAAACTCGGCAGGACGAAGGCGTCGGCCCGAGCATAGTAGGCCTGGATGTCATCCTGGTTGATTGCGCCGGTGAAACATACGGCGTCTCCCAGGTTCTTTTTCGCTACATGAGCTTCCAGCGAATCGCGGTCAGGCCCGCCACCGACGAGGGTGAGGCGGACCTTGCGGCCTTTTGCCAGCACTATGGCGAGTGCGTCGAGCAGAGTATGCTGGCCCTTGGCGGCGACTAGCCGGCCCACACAAAGGAGTTCGAACACGTCACCGGGCGTTTTTTCCGGGCGCAACGCAAACGAGGTCGGGTCCACTCCCAGCCTGCAAATGTCCAATTTGCGCCAGTCCTCATAGGGAGTCATCAACATCACCTGGCTCCTGGCGAAATGGCTGATGCAGACCACGAAATCGGCGCCCGCTACCTTCTCTTTCAAGCGGTAATATGCGGACGCATAAAACTCGTCGTAGCCATGCACGGTGAAGGAAAAGCCAATGGGGAACATATGCTTTGCGATTAGCCCCACCATTGATGCAGGCGTGGCGAAATGGACATGAAGATGGTGCAGGTGCTCGCGCTGCATCCACTGTCCGACCATCACTGCTTCAACCCAATAGGCAAATTGGTAGAGAAGCTTTTTGCCGTCGAAGCCACCCAGGCTCAGCGCGAACCATAGGCCGGATGCTAACCGCCGAGGCCGGTGAAAAGCGGCTTGAATCAAAGCAAGCGCGGCGCCGGTCACGCCTGATGGCTTGATGAACCAAGCAGCCTCGGCTTCCGTCCGCTCGGTCGCTGTCAGCTGCTCCAGCGGCCGGTCCGGCGGATTCACCGAAGCAATGCATATGTCAAAACCGAGTTGGCGCAAGCCTAATACTTCGCGCAGGATGAAGGTGTGGGAAATAGCGGGATAACGGCTTATCAAATAGGCCAGTCTGACGGTTTCGCTCATGGGTTCTCCAGACATTCTTTGTAAAGGCTTAACGCGGCCTCGATCTTGGCTGGCCAGGCATAACTCTGCTCCACCCGCGTCCGGCCGGCGAGGCCGCGCCGGCGCCAGCTGTCGGGATTCCGATAGGCGTCTGCCAGGGCGTCGGCTAGGCACTCCACCACGGCTGCCCAGCCAGCCGCCGGGATCAGCGCACCGACTTCGGCGTCTACGATCTCGGCTGGTCCACCGTAATCCAGGGCGATGACGGGCCGTGCCACCGCCATTGCTTCCAGCAGCACGGCGCCGCCGGACTCTCGCACCGAGGGCAAGCAGAATACATGGGCTTCGCTTAACCGGCGCGCCACTTCGGCCTGGGGCAGGGCGCCGGCGAAGGCGACACAGTCGCCGATCGAAAGGGCCGCCGCCTGAGTCCTCAGCGCCGCTTCCTCCGGGCCGCTGCCAACGACATCGAGCTGTACCGGAATCTCGCGGCGGATGCGCGCAAGGGCTTCGAGAAGCATGGCCGTGCCCTTGAACGGCAGCAGGCGGCCGACAAAGAGGACGCGCAATGGCCGGCTTTCGCCGGGAGGTTCGGGCCAGGGCGACGCGCGAAATACCTCCAGATCAACGCCGTTTTCCAGCATGTTCCGGCATTTCGGCCGGTAGCGCTCGGGGACATCGGCCAGGGTGGCGGCGGTGGCGGTCAGCAGCAGACGCGCATGGCGGCTGGAGCCCGACAGCCAATCGGCCAGGCGGCCTAAACGGCGGATCGGATATAGCCAGCCGGATTCGGCTGCCATGATTTCAGGGAAGTTATTCGGCGACTTCAGGCCGCCGTTCCAGGGACCGAGAATTACGGGCAGCCCCAGCCGGTGCAGCGTGGTCGCAGCCAAGGGAGACACCGGCGTCGGCTGATGCACCCAGTCCCAGGCTTTCCCTTGTTTGCGGAGTTTGCGCAGGGTACGCAGCGCCAAGCGGTCGTAGACGAAGAAATCCAGCGAGGAGATCAGGAACCTCGGATGTTCGCTGCGGGGAAACAGCCGGGAAGCCAGCCGGTACAAGGGGCCGGCGAACCATTCGGTATCGACGTAGACCACCTCGGTGTGAGGGAGGGGCGCTCCAGCCTGTTCCAAGGCTCGGCGATTGCGGATATGGGTGACCAGGGTGACGGGCAGCCGGCCCGCCAGCCGCGAATACCATTCCCAGCCGATCTGGGACACGGACCCCATGCCGGGCGCGCACTGGTAAGCCGAGAGGAGCACTGTACCTAGGTTTTCCATACGTTCCCCCGTTCGAGCCGATTCGATGTCCGTCGCGCGCTGTGCGGGCCAAATTGTATCACTGCCCCGACGCAGGGCGGATAGCGCATTTGACTGGCGTCATCGACTTTATAAAAGGGTTCTTACTACAATACGCGGATTGCGGTTTCACCCCCTCCTATTTCATCGACGATTGCCGGGAGCAGCAGAATGGTCATCAAGCATAGGATGCAAGACACTGACATTCGCCTGCCGGAAATCCTCTCCCCCTCTAATACCCGCACCTGGCGGAACCCCGGAGTATGAGATTCCTTTTCAAGGTTGCGGGAGTCGCGGGCTGTATTTTGATTTTTTCCCTGGCCGGCTGCGGCTCCTGGGAGTCGGTGCCTGACGCCACGCCTGGTGCGCGCGAAGCGTTCAATGCACCACACAAGGCCGAGACTATGTCCCCGGCCGATGTGATGAAAGCTTTTCAGGAAGATGTTGTCAAAGAGTACACCATCGGCGACGGTGACCAGATACACATCGACATCGTAGGACGCCCCGAGCTGTCGGGACCTCAAATCGTCGGCCCGGACGGCAGTGTCACCCTGCCGGTAGTCGGCAGCGTCGCCGTTCGCGACACGACCCGCGAACAGGCCGCCGCTGCGATCAGCAAAGCACTAGCGAAATACTACCGCGATATTTTCACTACGGTTCGCGTGGTTCAATACAGTTCCAACCGTGTCACCGTGCTGGGGCGCGTGGAACATCCCGGTCCCGTTCCCTTTGATACCCCTCCCACTCTTCTGGAGATACTGTCCAAGGCTGGCGTGTTCCCGCTCATCCGTCCGGAGCAGGTGCTCACTAGCTGCGCGGTGATCCGCCGCAACAGTATCCTTTGGGTGGATGTCGGCAGACTGCTGGGCGGCGATTTGCAACTCAACGTGCAATTGCACCGGAACGACGTGGTCTATATTCCCGACGCCTCGGACCGGCAGGTCTTCGTCCTGGGAGCGGTGACCAAGCCCGGCGCTTACCGGCTCACTTCGCGGATGTCGTTCATGGACGCGCTGGGGCAGGCGGGCGGCACCACGGTGGAGGCGTATAAGACCGAAATCCATCTGATCCGCCCGGAAAAGGGCGTCAACCTTTTGGTCAATTTCGACGAAGTCATGAAGCCCGACCCGAATCTCTCCCTGGCCCTGGAGCACGGCGACATCATTTACGTACCCATGAATACGGCTGCACGGGTTGGCTATCTGCTGCAAAAGGTTAATCCGTTCATGCAGGCCTGGATGATCCGCCAGATGGGCACCATGTAAAGCGGCGATCATGAACGCAACCGTACCCGATTCCTCTTCCGCCCCTCAGTCCTCGGGCGGTACCTTCATGCCGCTGGTGAGCTTCCGCAAGCACCGCAAGGCAGCCCTGGTCGTCATGGCCGTCATCTCCGTGTTCGGCTTGGGATTCGCCTGGTTCAAAGGCAAAGCCGTGTACTCCGCTACTGCGGTTCTGTACGTCGCACCGCATTTCGTCAATATCCTGAGAGAGTCGAAGGAACTCGACATTCCGGCTTATGACCAGTTCATAGAGCACCAGGCGCTTACGGTGCCGCGTTACGATATCTTGTTGGAATCGTTGGCGAAAATGGGTGGCCGGCGTTTCGTTTGGCAGGATAAGGACGAATCGGACCGGCGGGCGGCCGAGCGCTTGCAGGCGGCGCTCGAAGTCAAACCGGTCAAGGATAGCTATCTCATCACCGTCACGCTGGAATCGACGAAATCGGACGATCTCGACTTGCTGGTGAACACGATCGTCGATACCTATCTCGAAAAAACCCGGGAATCGGATACGTTTTTCGGCCGCGACGTGCGTTTGAACAGTCTGAAAGAGCGGCACGCCCAAATTAAAGCGGAAATCGCCAGCAAATTGGCCCGGCGTACGGAGATCGCCCAGGAGTTAGGCGTGACCACCTTCAGTGCCCAGCTAGGCAGCCCCTTCGACAAGTTACTGGTCGAAAGCCAGAACGCCCTCGCCGTGGCGCAGCGCGCACGCTTGACCAGCGAAGCTTCTTTGGCGCTGTTCGAAGACAAAGACAGCAAACGAGGGCAGGATGCCATCGCGGCGGCTGCCTTCGACATGATCCAGAAAGACCCCGGTTTGATCAGCCTGAAGGGCAGCCTGTATAAGCGGCGTAGCGATCTGTTGCAGCAAGGCAGCGGCCTGGAGCCCAAACATCCGCTGAAAGTCCAAATCGACCGCCAACTCAAGGAAATCGACGATGAGCTGGCTACGACCGTCAGTAAGCTTACCGACCAAGTGGCGAAAAGTCTGACCGATCAAAGAAGGTCCGAGGTGCGACGGGATCGCCAGGTGGAGCAGGAGCTTTCCCAGCAACTCGCTGCATTCCGTGAGAAAGCGTCCTGGTTCGCCACCTTGTATAACGAGGCGCTCAGCCTAAACGACGAGATCGATCGCAGCCGCAAACAATTCGACAACACCAGCGACCGAATCGAATTCCTCGCTCTCGAATCCCAGGCGCCGGGGTTCGTCCGTGTCGAGACTTACGCCCGCCCGCCGGATAAACCGGTCAAAGGAGGCCGCAAGAAGCTCTTCGCATTGGCGCTAGTACTGGCTCTCATAATGGGTGCCGGGGTACCCGTAGGGCTAGACATGCTGGATAAGCGCATACGCACGACCAGCCAAGTGGCAAAGATCATCGGACACCAGCCCGTCGCCTGGTTCCTCCAACAATCCGATAGCGTCGACGTCAAACGCGTGACCGCGGATCAATTGCGCCGGCTCGCCATCGCGCTACATCGGGAACAGACCTCTCGAGGCAACCGGCTGGTACTTCTAACCTCGGCAGCCCCCGGAGCCGGTGTCACCGGCCTGGCCCTGGATTTGGCGCGGGAACTTACCGTACTGGGCGTGCGCGCGCTGGCCGTGGAAGCTAACGCGGTCAAGCCGGACAAACGCTATCGTTCCGAACCGCGCATGCCAGGATTGTTCGATTTGCTGGCCGAACCTCGAGACGTGGACGACGCCATCCTGCCGGCAGAAGCGGAGTTGCCGGAACGCGTAGGCATAGGGTTCGCGCTCAATCCGCAATTATTTGCCTATCCAAGGCTGCGCCAGCGTTTGGACGAACTCAGGACGCGCTACGAAGTGGTTCTGGTCGATGCGCCGCCGGTGCTGCTGTCGGCCGATACCGAATATCTCGTGGAAATCGCTGACATCAGCCTGCTGCTGGTCGGTGCCGGCCAAGTCAAGCCCGGCGAATTGAAGCGGGCTGCCGGCATCTTGCAAAAGATCGATCCGCCCGTCGTTGGGTTCGTGGTGACCCATCTGGAGGTTTATCGAGGCGGCGGCTACTACGCCAAGCTGACCGAGGAGTTCGCCGAGGAACATGCCGGACGCGTTAACGAAGCGGAGCACACATCGAGGAGGCTGGAAGGATGAAGCCCGTGTTTCTCTACGTCCTGCACAGCGGCAATCTTTACGGCACGGAACGGATGGCTTTGGCGACCCTGGACGGGTTGCGCGACCGGTTGAGTCCCGTGCTGTTCGCCCCTCCCGGGCCTGCGTTAGCGGAGGCCGGCCGTATGGGCATGCAGACAGTCGAATTCCGCAACTGGCGCGAATTGGCGCTTAGGCTCAGGCCTTGGATTGCCCGCCACGGACGGATAGCTTTTGCTGCTACAGGAGTGAGCCACTCCCTGATTTTTCTCGCCTGGAATCTGTTGTACCGGCGCCGCAATGTGCATCTGCATCTCGTGCATGGCGGCACGGACGAGCGCGAAAGCTACGGACGCAAACGGGTACTGAACGGAAAAGCGGTGCGGTTCATCGCTGTGTCCGAATTCGTCCGCTCGCGCCTCCTCGCGCATCGCGTTGCGGAGGCGCAAATCGAGGTCTGCGAAAACTTTCTGCCGGACTCGCAGATCGCAGGCGCTGCTCGGCGGGCACCGTTCGATGGCTACATGCGTCAGGTCATCGTGGTTTCGCGCGTCGACCCGATCAAACGCATCGATTTGCTGCTCGACTGCCTGGACCGGCATCCGGAATTGAAAATCCTGAATTTCCGTATCTTCGGTACTGGCTGGGATCTCGATGCTCTGCGCGAAAGGGCGGCACGCGATCATGCCAATGTGGTATTCGAAGGTTTCAGCGCCAGTATTCCCCAAACTTTGGCCGAGAGCGACCTGCTGCTACATCTATGCCCGTGCGAGCCATTTGGGCTTGCCATCCTGGAGGCGATGGCCGCCGGGGTACCTGTATTGGTGCCGGATTCGGGCGGTGCGGCCGATCTGATCGAGCCGGGTATCTCAGGGTTCCAGTTCCGGGCCGACGATGCGGACGAGCTGGGGGCCGTGCTCGGCGAAGTCTCCGGCCTGCCCGCCGCGAGCCTCAATCGGGTCGTGGCGGCGGCCAAGGCCAGGTTGAGCGAACGCTATTCCAGTTCAGCCGGTTTGAAGCGCTATTCCGATCTGCTGAAGGGGCTTGGCGATGAATGAGCCGCTGCTTTCCGTCATCGTCATTGGCCGTAACGAAGGCGAACGCCTGAGCCGCTGCCTGGCCTCAGTGCAGGCCATGCGCGATCCCGGCGGTCCGGTCGAGATCATTTACGTCGATTCTGCATCGCGGGACGATAGCGCGGCCCGCGCCCAAGCGCTGGGCGCGCGGGTCATCGAAGTGCGGCCGGAGCGCCCTTCCGCGGCTTTGGGGCGCAATGCCGGATGGCGAGAGGCGAAAGCGCCGTTTCTGTTATTCCTCGACGGCGACACCGTGCTGCACCCGGATTTCGTGGCCGATTCGCTGCCGGATTTCGACGATCCGCGGGTCGCAGTGGTCTGGGGACATCGGCGCGAACTGCATCCCGAGCATTCGCTGTTCAACCGGGTGCTGGACCTCGACTGGGTCTATCCGCCGGGCTTGTCCGAATTCTGCGGGGGCGACGCGCTGATGCGCACCGAGGTGATCCGGGCGGTGGGCGGCTTCGACGCCGGCCTGATCGCCGGCGAGGAGCCGGAAATGTGCCAGCGCATCAGGGCGCTAGGCTACTCCATTCTGCACGTCGATCGGCCCATGACCGGCCACGATCTGGCGATGACGCGATGGACCAGCTACTGGAAGCGGGCGTTCCGGGCCGGTTATGCCTATGCCGAAGTGTCGGCGCGGCTCAGGCACACGGCATTCCCGCTATGGGTGGCGGAATCGCGGCGGAATGTACTGCGCGGCGGTTTTCTGAGCGCTCTGCTTTTGGCCGGCGCGACGGTGTCGTTTCTAGTCAAGAATCCGGCGCCCTTGGGACTGGCCCTAGCGGCGCTCCTGGCGCTGGTCTTGCGCTCGGCCTGGAAGGCGCGTTGGAAAGGGGGCGATGCGCGGACGCTGCTGTGGTACGGGCTGCACTCCCAGTTCCAGCAGATGCCCATCCTGGCCGGACAGATTTCCTGCTGGATCGACCGCTGGCGCAAACGCAGCCGGTTTCTCATCGAATACAAATAAGGCCATGTCCAGAGCCGCGAAACGTCTATTGTTGGTCCTGCTGAAGCCCGCTGCGGCCATCGCGAACCGCTTGGAGCCCTGGCGCCGCCTGTGGGCGCACGCCCGCTTGAAGGGGTTGCTGGACTCGGAACTCGACCCTTCCGTGGTCGCGCTGGGCCTGCCGGAATTGCACGGTAGCCGGAATATCCGGCTGGGGCGGGAGCTTTACCTCTACCCGGGCCTGTATCTGGAGACTCAAGAGCAAGGCCGTATCGAGATCGGCGACGGCGTGGTGTTGTCGCGCGGAGTGCACATCGTCTCCTATGCTTCGGTAATCCTCGAAGATGGCGTCATGGTCGGCGAATACACCAGCCTCCGCGACGCCAATCACCGCATCGGCGATGGCCAGTCGATACGGGAGACCGGCCACGATGCCGCGCCGATCCGGATCGGGCGCAATGCCTGGATCGGGCGGGGTGTGGTGATTCTACGCGGCGTGACGGTCGGCGAGTCAGCGGTGGTCGGCGCCAACGCCGTGGTGACGCGCGATGTGCCCGCCCGCGCTGTCGTGGCCGGGGTGCCCGCTCGTCCGATCGAGCGTCCGCGCGCCGTCTGATGCTGTCCTATTTAGCGCTGCTACCGGGCATCGCGGCATTCCTGCTCGCCACGCGACACAACCCGCAATACGCTTTCTTCCGGGTCTATCTCCCGGTTCTTTTGGTCCTGCCGGATTATTACCGCTGCATCTTTCCGGGACTGCCCGACCCAACCTTCAACCAGTCGGCTTGCGTCGCCCTCTTCATCAGTTTCGCAATGAGTGGGTTTCCCGGCTACCGCTTCAGCCTCAATGATCTGTGGGTGATCGGGTATGCGGCGTGCGCCTCCATCTCCGAATACCGGGCTACAAACTATTCCGATGCCCAAAACTTGATGTTCGGCATGCTGTTCAGCGGTGTAGTCCCGTACGTATTGGCAAAAAGCCTGATCGAGCCGTTCGGCAACCGCTTCCTTTTCGCCAAGACCTGCGTGTTGGCGATGTCGGCCGTGTCCATCCTGAACTTGATCGAGCTTCGCATGGGTACAAACCCTTGGCAGCTCCTCTTATGGCGGTTCTTTCCGGGACAGGGCTATGAATGGGTGACGACGTTCCGCTTCGGACTGGCGCGGGCATCGGGACCCTATGCCCATGCCCTGCTCGCAGGCATCATGATGATCGTGGCGTTCAGGCTGCAGCGTTGGTTGCAATGGTCGGGTGCTTGGCCGGACAAGTTCAGACTGTTGCCCAGGCTCCCTTACAAGCCCGCGTTCTGGCTGAGTCTGATCACAGCGGGAGGCCTGTTCATCACTCTGGCCAAGGGTTCATGGCTGGCCGCGGTCTTCGGCGCCGGGCTGGTAGCAGTGGGCCGGCGCAAATACCGGCGGAAGGCCATGGGAGTGATTCTGGCCGCAATGGTCGTGATAGGAATCCCAGCCTTCATCGCCTTCCTAAATTATGCCTCGGTCGGGCGCGAGAACGCTAAGGATGCGAATCAGGAAACGGCGGCCTATCGTTATGAACTGATCGAACACTATATCGATATCGCCAACCAGCAGCCTTGGTGGGGCTGGGGCTTGACCCACTGGCCGAAAGTGCCCGGCGCCGAGTCCATCGACAACCATTTCCTGTTGCTGCTGTTGATGCATGGCTACCTGGCCTCGGCATTCTTCCTTCTATTGCTGCTGGGGACCATGGTTCGATTGCTGGTCTATGGCTTACGCCAGCCGGCCACCGCCCCGCCGGGGAGTTCGCTGGCTTTTACCCTGGCTGGCATATATCTCGGCTATTTCGTCGTCATTGCCACCGTATTCATGGGGCAGCAGACGGTACCGATGTTTTTCATGCTGACCGGTTGGGCCGAAAGCTACATGCAGCGGCACAGTCTGGAGTGGGCGACCACTGGAGCGGCACAGAGCAGGTTGCCGTCCGACACTCGCCCGTTCAAGTTCCGGCGAGTGCTATAGATCGCTCACCTCGTCATGGGCGAGATGATGCCGGGCATGGACCTCGCGTACGAACAGGTTGCAGAAGAAGCCGAGCAGCAGCAGGCCCGCCATGATCCACATGGTGAACGAATAGGCATCGGCCTTGGCGACTCCCTGCTCGATCTGCCATTCGCGCAGATAGTTGACCAGCACCGGCCCGGCCACGCCCGCCGTCGACCAAGCCGTCAGCAAGCGGCCGTGGATGCCGCCGACGAAGCGGGTGCCGAAGGTATCTGCCAAATACGCGGGGATGGTCGAAAATCCGCCGCCGTAGAAGCTTAGGATGACGGCGTAGCACAGCACGAACAGGTGCACGTTGCCCGACTGGCCTATGAACGGAACGGCGGCGTAGAGCAGGGCGCCGACGACGAAGAACAGCATATAGGTCGGCTTGCGCCCCAGGTAATCGGAAGCCGAGGCCCAGATGAAGCGCCCGCCCATATTGAACAGGCTCAGCAGACCGACGAATCCGGCGGCAGCCGTGGCCGTCACGCTGTTGCGGAACATCTCCTGGATCATCAGCGAAGCCTGGCCCAGGACGCCGATGCCGGCCGTCACGTTCAGGCACAACACTAGCCAGAGCAGGTAGAACTGGGGCGTTTTGTGGGCCTGGTCGATATGCACATGGTATTTCGATTCCAGGCGGCTGCGGCGAGCGCTGGGCACCCAGCCGGCGGGCTTCCAGTCTTTCGGCGGAACCCGAATGGCACAGGCGCCGATCATCATATAAACGAGATAGATTGCTCCCATGGCCAGGAAGGTTTCGGCGATGCCGACCGAATCCGGCCCATGGAAGTACCCCATCAGGTTCACCGCCAGCGGGGCGCCGATCATCGCACCTCCGCCGAAGCCCATGATGGCGAGACCCGCAGCCAGTCCCCGCCGATCGGGAAACCATTTGATCAGTGTCGACACCGGCGAGACATAGCCCAGCCCCAGCCCGATGCCGCCAAGCACGCCGTAGCCCAGGAACACCAGGGCGATCCAGTGGTAATGAACCCCTGCCGCGGTGACCAGGAACCCACCGCCGAAACACAAGGCGGCGTAGAACATGGTCTTGCGCGGCCCGACCCGCTCCAGCCAGCTGCCGCCGAAAGCCGCGGACAGGCCTAGGAAGAGGATCGCCAGGCTGAAGATCCAGCCTACGCTCGTCAGTTTCCAATCGTCCGGTGCCGAAGCGGTGATTCCAAGCAGCCGGGTTAGCGGCTCATTGAACACGCTAAAGGCATAGACCTCGCCGATGCACAAGTGCACGCACAGCGCGGCAGGCGGTATCAGCCAGCGATTGAAATTCGCCGGTGCGGTAATCGCCTCAATGGAGAAAAATCCGGGGCGCGGCGCCGTTTCGGCGTGCGGCCTCCATCCCAGTTTACTCAGCATACCCTGCACGACTCGCCTCTCATCTGTGGTGGAAAGAAGACCGTATATCAATCCGCAGGTGAGGATGGAGTACCCCACCCCCAATACGAGCAGCATGCCCAGCGCATCCCAGCGCGGCAAGCCTGCCAGCTCGATCCGCCCCGAAACGGCTTGGCACAGCAGATATCCGATTAGATAGGGCAGGGCGCCGATCGCCCCTACCTGCTTGAAGTAGCGCGACTGACCGATGCGCAATTGGGCATTGGCATAGACGATGACACCCAAGCTGCTCGCGATCCGGGTCAGCATGACCATTTTTGCAAGTTCGATCAGGCTGCGCTCGCCCTGCCAATACATCCATCCCAAGCCGATGGCCAGCAGGGCGATCTGCGGTACGATGAAAGCCCATAAGGTACGGCCAGGGGAGTTGATCGCTTGGAAGTAGCTCGTGACCGGCGCAGTCAGCGCATGTACGTGAAAACCGATCGCCGCATAGAGCAGCAGGGCCGCAGCATCCTCGGACGGGACGCTCTGTCCCATCCAGGCCGCGATCAGAACCCCGGCGAACGGCGCCATAAAGCCCAGTGCCAGACCGTTCAACGCGTTCAAGTAGCGCGACGAACGCAAATAGATACGGATCAGCTGTTCCCGCTCGCCCAGCGTGTGCAAATGAGTGATGGCGGACAGCAGGCTGTTGGTCGCCGAGTTGAAAAGCTGGGTGGCCATCATCGGAAATTTCTGGCTGATGTCCAACAAGCCGACCGCGCCGGCGTTGTGGGTCACGTAACCGGCCAGCGCCCGTTCGCTGGTGTTGAGGAATACGCTGAGGATGCCATTTATCTGCATCACGCCACCGTATTCCAGAAACGGGAGCCATTGCGCGCGTCCCAGCCCGCGCAGTTGGATCTTGAAGCCGGGCAGCAAGTGGTGGAACCAAGTCACGGTGATAGACAGCGACAGTACCGCTCGCAGCACATAAGCGCCCATCATGCCCACCAGCCCCCAGCCCTGTAGCAGGAAAACCACGATCAGCATCGCTTCCAGCGTGGAACACACTAGCGAGATGACGGAATTTTCGGCGTTGCGGTGGATGCCGCCCATGACATAGCCGTAGGGAATCAGCAGTTCCAGCAGCATCGCCCCCACCACTCCCAGGATCAGCAGGCGCATTGTGTCCTGCATGCCGGGATCGACGTGGAACCAGGCGTAGAGCCATGGCATGGCGAACCATAGTCCACCCAGGATTAAACCCCCAAGGGCGAGAGTCACCCAAATGCCGGCGCCCATCATACGTCCGATGTCGTCAAGCCGGCCGTTGGCGTAGTATTCGGCCGAATAGCGGATATACACGCCGGCGATGCCGAAGGTGCTCATGCCGATGTAACTGAGCACCAGGAAACAGGTGGCCCAGATGCTGTAGTCCTGTAGGCTGACGTGTAGCAGGATGAAAGGCGGCAGCCCGACCCGGGTGAGCAGATAGATCAATTGCCCGGCGATGCTGGCGATGGCGTTCCGGGATAGGCGGGTATGGGCGTTGCGGTGATCGTCGGCCATGGGCGGTGTGGTCAGTCGGCGGGGCCAGGTATTGTGCCATGCTGAAATGAGCATGGCGGTTAGATTCTATCTTCCATCCCCCGCTTGTATGATGTGAGACTCGACCGCCCGCTATGGAGGAAGCCCATGCCGCTCATGGATTATTTTGACCGCTGCTACATCATCAATCTAGCCGAACGCGCCGACCGCCGCCGCGAGATGGAGCGGGAATTGGCAAAGGCGGGTATGACGCTGCAGTCGGGAAAAGTGGATTTTTTTCAGGCGATCCGGCCCGAATCCGCCGGTCCTTTCCCCAGCATAGGGTCCCGCGGCTGCTTCATGAGCCATTTGGGCATTCTGCGCGAGGCCAAGGCGCTGGGACTGCGTAACGTTTTGGTGCTGGAGGACGACCTCGCCATCGATGCGCGCCTTCTTGCCGCCGAGGAAAAACTGATCGAGCAGTTGCAGCACACGGCTTGGGATTTCGCCTATTTCGGCCATGTGCTGGAAGTCCAGGAAACCTCTCCGGAAAATGCACGCCTAGAGCGCTATCACGGCCCGATCGTAACCTCCCACTTCTATGCCCTCAATGGCGCGGTCATCGATCGTTTGCTGGTTTTCCTGGAAACGGTCTTGCAGCGGCCAGCCGGCCATCCGGACGGCGGCCCCATGCACCTGGATGGCGCCTATTCCACCTTCCGCCAGCAGAACCCCGATGCCGTCACCCTGGTGGCGGTACCTAGTCTGGGATGGCAGCGACCCTCCCGCAGTGACATTTACCCTAACCGCTGGTACGACCGCTGGCCGCTGATTCGGGAGGCGGTAGCCTGGTTGAGGCGTTGCAAGGCATGGTGGAAGGGCCGGTAGCGCTATGTTCATTGAGAGCTTGCCGTTCTGGCTCATTGCGGTGATTGCCGCACTAGGCCTGGGAGCATGCGGCGATTCCAGCCTGACCGGTACGGCAGTGCCGGCCAGCGCACCGGAAGCCGCGATGTCTAAACCGGCCTTCGGGGTGAACATCGCCGGTTTGGCCTATTACGGCAGCGAGGTTCCGTTCGTCGATTTGTTCAAGCTATCCGGGCCTTGGCTCACGCAATGCAGCGAGGGGACTGACGCATCCTGCGACGCGAGCCGATTTGCAGCCGGTGCCAGCGCCTGGAACACCCTGGAGCAGGATCAACTGGTGCTGGATGCGAACGGGTATCCGAAGTCTCTACCCGACCCCGCCCAGACCTCGGCTAGGCTCAGCCGGTTTACTTCCGTCGCCACTCTGGTGCCGACCGGTCTGAATCTTTCCCACAGTTTTGGCCGCTTCATCGTCTTGTACGACGGCGAAGGCACGCTTGCCTATGGACGCGGCGCGGTCCGCAATGCCGCCTGGTCCAAAGCCGGCAGAGACGTGCTGGAAGTGATGGCGGACGGTGCCGAGCCCTGGTTTCAGCTCGCGATTACCGCCACCGATCCCGGCAAGACCGGCAACTACATCAGGAATATCCGGGTGTTTCCCGCGGGCGGGTTTTGCAGCGGAGCGCCCGCAAATCCTTGCGGAGACTCCACCGGTTGTCCAGGACAGGGTACTTGCCAGGAGTTCGAACAAACCTACCTGAGCCAGCCGTTTGACCCGCGCTTTCTGCGCAATCTGGCGAACTTCCGGGCCGTGCGCTTCATGGATTACCAGAATACCAACGATTCGACGGTGGCTCGCTGGAGCGACCGCACCCTGCCTCAGACCAGAACCTGGGTGTCCGAGCACGGTGACGGTGGACCGGCTGAGACGGTGTTCGCATTAGGCAACCGGTTGGAGGCCGATGTTTGGGTGAACATGCCCGCACAGGCCGACGACGATTACGTCCGCAACTTCGCCGCGCTGATGCGGAGCGGATTGGACAAGAACCGCAAGGTCTACGTCGAGTACGGCAACGAAGCTTGGAACGGCGCGTTCTCCTCCGGTAGCTGGATGGAGGCGCAAGCTCTGGTGAGATGGCCGAGAGCCGGCGACAGCGTATTCGGCAAGCGCATGCAATGGTACGGAATGCGCACGGCCCAGGTGTGCGATATCTGGAAATCCCTCTGGGCAGAGGACGCTGGCCGGGTGATCTGCGTCATGGGCAGTCAGGCGGCCAATGTCTGGACCGCGCGACAGGCATTGGATTGTCCGCTGTGGGCAGCGGAAAACGGGGGGAAACCGTGCTACAAGCACGCCATCCAGGTCTTGGCAATCGCGCCATATTTCGGCTACTACCTCGGTCTGCCAGAGCATGCCGCCGAGGTGAAAAGCTGGACCGGCGATTCGGACGGCGGCGTCGGCCGGTTGTTCGGCGAACTCCTGCGGGGCGGCGAGCTCTCGGGCGGCCCGCCGGGCGGCGCTCTCGAGGAGGCCCATCGGCAGATCGTGGAAAACAAGCGCGTCGCAGACGAGTACGGACTGGAGCTAGCGGCTTACGAAGGTGGGCAACACCTCGTCGGCGTAGGCGAAGCCGGCAACGATCCGGCGATCACTCGCTTGTTTACCGAGGCCAACCGGGACGACCGCATGGCGGAAGCCTATCTGCGCCATTTAGAGGATTGGAGCGCCGCGGGCGGCGGTCTTTATAACCTATGGCTCAGCGTCGGGTCTTATAACCGTTGGGGCAGTTGGGGACTGCTGGAATACCGCGATCAGCCGGGCGCACCGAAATACGATGCGGTCAGAGCGTTGCTGCCCCAGAAGTGAGCGGCGGGGCAGGGGCATGACGCTTTTGTTATAATGCGTCGATTCATCCCCGGGCAGGCGTAGCACCCCGCCCCTCACACCGCCAGGTCCGATGACAGTCTTCGCCAAAGAAATCATTCCGGTCAATCTCGAAGACGAGATGAAGCAGTCCTATCTCGATTACGCCATGAGCGTGATCGTGGGGCGAGCCTTGCCGGATGCCCGCGATGGGCTCAAGCCTGTGCATCGCCGAGTGCTGTACGCCATGCACGAGCTCGGCAACGACTGGAACAAGGCCTACAAGAAGTCCGCCCGCGTGGTCGGCGACGTGATCGGTAAATACCATCCGCACGGCGACACGGCGGTGTACGATACCATCGTGCGCATGGCGCAGCCATTCTCGCTGCGCTACATGCTGATCGACGGCCAGGGCAACTTCGGTTCGGTGGACGGCGACCCGCCGGCGGCCATGCGTTACACCGAAGTGCGCATGGCCCGCATTGCCCACGACCTTCTGGCCGACCTGGACAAAGAAACGGTCGACTTCGTCCCCAACTACGACGATTCCGAACACGAGCCTTCGGTCCTGCCGACGCGGGTTCCCAATCTGCTGATCAACGGCTCCGCCGGCATCGCGGTCGGCATGGCGACCAATATCCCCCCGCACAATCTGCGGGAAGTCATCGATGCCTGCCTGGCGCTGATCGAAGATCCCGAGGCGACGGTCCAGGAGTTGATGGCCTACATTCCCGGCCCCGATTTCCCCACTGCTGGCTTCATCAACGGCGCGGCCGGCATCCGCGAAGCATACCTTACCGGCCGTGGCCGGATTTACCTCCGTGCCCGCTGTCATTTCGAGGGCGAGGAGGGCGGACGCCAGAGCATCATCGTCGACGAACTGCCGTACCAGGTGAACAAGGCGCGGCTGCTGGAGAAGATCGCCGAGCTGGTCAAGGAGGGCAAGCTGGAAGGCATCTCAGGTCTGCGCGACGAGTCTGACAAGGACGGCATGCGCATGGTGATCGAACTGCGGCGCGCCGAAGTGCCGGAAGTGGTGCTGAACAATCTGTACCAGCAGACCCAGATGCAGAGCGTGTTCGGCATCAACATGGTGGCACTGCTGAACGGCCGTCCGCGCCTGATGAATTTGCGCGAGCTGATCGCGGCCTTCATCGATCACCGCCGCGAGGTGGTGACCCGCCGCACTCTGTTCGAGCTGCGCAAGGCCCGCGAGCGGGCGCATGTGTTGGAAGGTTTAGCGGTAGCGCTGGCCAACATCGACGAAGTCATCGAGCTGATCAAGTCCTCGTCCAGCCCCGCCGAAGCCAAGGAGCGCCTGGTTTTCCGCGCTTGGCGGCCGGGGGCGGTGACCGAGCTGCTGGAGCGGGCCGAGGCATCGGAGTCGTCGCGACCGCGCGATCTGGACCCGATCTATGGTCTGCGCGACGGCGCGTATCACCTGTCGCCGACCCAGGCCCAGGCCATCCTGGACCTCCGCCTGCACCGCCTCACCGGCCTGGAGCAGGACAAGATCATTGCCGAATACCGGGCGCTGCTGGAGCAGATCGCCGATTTGATGGACATTCTGGCCAAGGACACCCGATTGATGCAGGTGATCCGTGACGAGCTGGCCGCTGTCCGCGAACAGTTCGGCGATGCCCGCAGGACGGAGATCATCGCCGACCGCCTCGACCTCTCGGCCGAGGACCTGATCACCGAGGAAGACATGGTGGTGACGGTCTCGCACGAGGGCTACGTCAAGTCCCAGCCGCTGTCCGACTACCGCGCCCAGCGCCGCGGCGGCCGCGGCAAGCAGGCGGCGGCTACCAAGGAAGAGGACTACATCGAAAAGCTGGTCGTGGCCAACACCCACGACACCATCCTGTGCTTCAGCAGCAACGGCAAGGTGTATTGGCTGAAGGTGTACGAGCTGCCGGTCGCCAGCCGCACCGCGCGCGGCCGCCCCTTCGTCAATCTGCTGCCGCTGGAAGAGGGAGAGCGCATCAACGCCATCTTGCCGACCCGCGAGTTCGACGAAGATCATTTCATCTTCATGGCCACTACCTCCGGTACGGTCAAGAAGGTCGCGCTGAGCGAGTTCGAACGCCCCCGCCCCAGCGGCAAGATCGCCATCGAGCTGCGCGACGACGATAGGCTGGTCAACGTAGCGATCACCAACGGCGAACGCGATGTGATGCTGTTCAGCAGCGACGGTAAGGTGGTCTGTTTCAAGGAAACCGACGTCCGCGCCATGGGCCGCACTGCGGCTGGAGTGCGCGGCATGAGCTTGCAGGAAGGCCAGAAAGTCATCGCTTTGATCATCGCCGCCGAGGGCACGGTGCTCAACATCACCGAAAACGGCTACGGCAAGCGCACGCCGTTGGAGGATTTCCCGCGGCATCGGCGCGGCGGGCAGGGGGTGATCGCCATTCAGACCAGCGCCCGCAACGGCGCGGCGGTCGGCGCAGCCCTGGTCGAGGACGACGACGAACTCATGCTGATTACCGATGCCGGCACCCTGGTGCGGACGCGGGTCGGCGAGATTTCGGTGGTCGGCCGCAATACCCAGGGCGTCACGGTTATCCGGCTGAGTGCGGGCGAGAAGGTCGTCGGCATGGACCGTATCGGCAATCTGCCGGATGTAGAAGCGGAAGATGCCGAAGAGGACGCCGGCGAGGCGGATGCGGCGGAATAGAACGGCGGCTTTCGGTTGAGATCATGGTATTCATGCAATCGAAAATGTGTTCAATGGCGTTTCGGAAGCGATGAGTTCCGGTTCTGAGCCATCGCGCGATCCCAGCCACCCGCGAATACCCGGAGTCTGTCCATGACACGCATCTACAATTTCAGCGCAGGTCCCTCGATATTGCCCGAGGCGGTGCTTCTACGAGCCCAGGAAGAAATGCCCGACTGGCGCGGCACCGGCATGTCGGTGATGGAAATGAGCCATCGCGGCAAGCATTTCGTTGCCATCGCCGAACAAGCCGAGGCCGATCTGCGTGAGCTGCTCGCCATTCCGGCCGAATACAAAGTTCTGTTCCTGCAGGGCGGGGCCACGGCCCAGTTTTCCATGGTTCCCATGAATTTGCTGGGGGACAAGCGCTCCGCCTGCTATCTCGATACCGGCATCTGGTCCGGAAAAGCCATCGAAGAAGCCAGCCGGTATTGCGAAGCTAGGATTGTAGCCAGCGCCAGACCGGGCGGTTTCACGACGGTGCCGCCGCGCGGCGAATGGCAGTTCGCTCCCGAAGCCGCCTACTTTCATTACACCAGCAACGAAACCATCAACGGTGTCGAATTCCAGGATATTCCGGATTCCGCCGGTCTGCCCTTAGTCTGCGACATGTCTTCGAACATCTTGTCGCGGCCGGTCGATGTAAGCCGGTTCGGCCTGATTTACGCGGGTGCTCAGAAGAATATGGGGCCTGCGGGCATCACCGTGGTGATCGTGCGCGAAGATCTTATAGGCAAGACGCTGGCCGGCACGCCCACGATGTTCGACTACAAAAAGCATGCGGACAACGGTTCCATGCTCAATACACCGCCGACCTATGTCTGGTACCTGCTCGGGCTGGTACTGGATTGGCTGAAACAGCAAGGCGGCGTAACCGGCATCGAGGCGTACAACGTCCGCAAAGCCCAAAAGCTCTATGCCGCCATCGACGCCTCGGCGTACTACTCGAATCCGATCGATCCGGCTTTCCGCTCGCGCATGAACGTGCCTTTCCGTCTAGCCGACGCCTCACTGGAAAAGATCTTCGCCGCCGAGGCCGCCGGCCATGGGCTGGTGGCGCTCGAAGGCCACCGTTCGGTCGGCGGACTCCGTGCCAGCATCTACAACGCCATGCCAGAGGCCGGCGTGG
Source organism: Methylococcus sp. (assembly GCA_028688525.1). GTDB lineage: Bacteria > Pseudomonadota > Gammaproteobacteria > Methylococcales > Methylococcaceae > Methylococcus. The sequence goes on from JAQTYA010000016.1 coordinate 27,733, forward strand.
ATGCGCTCATCGCCTTCATGGCGGAATTCGAACGCAAGCACGGCTGAGGTGGGCTCGATGTATAAAGTGCTGACCTACAACAACATTGCTCTCGCTGGACTGGAACGCTTGCCGCGTGACCGTTACGAGATCGCCTCGGAGATACAGCACCCGGATGCCATCCTGCTGCGGTCTTTCGATTTGCACGGGGTTGCTATCCCGGAGTCGGTCCGCTGCATCGGGCGGGCTGGGGCCGGGGTCAACAACATCCCTGTGGACGCCTGCAGCCGGCGCGGCATTCCGGTATTCAACGCTCCGGGCGCCAATGCCAATGCCGTCAAGGAACTCGTCATCGCCGGCATGCTGCTGGCCGCCAGGCATATCTGTGACGCTTGGGATTTCACCCGCGCGCTGAGCGGCGATGATGCCTCCATCGGCAAGGCCGTCGAGCAGGGTAAGAAAAGTTTTGCCGGCAGCGAATTGGCCGGCAAAACCTTGGGCGTAGTGGGGCTGGGCGCGATCGGAGTCGAGGTGGCAAATGCCGCTCTGGCCTTGGGAATGGAGGTCATCGGTTACGATCCGGCGCTCACCGTGGACCGCGCCTGGCAGCTCTCTTCGGCGGTATCGCGTGCGGCGAGCGTCGACGATCTGATTGCCCAAGCCGACTTCGTCAGTCTGCACGTCCCGCTCAACGGCGATACCCGGCATTTGATCGGGAACGAACGGATCGGACTGGCAAGGAAAGGGGCGGTGCTGCTCAATTTTTCGCGCGCCGGCATCGTCGATGAAGCCGCCCTTGCCGCGGCGCTGGACGAGGGCAGGCTGACCGCTTATGTCAGCGACTTCCCCACGGCGGGCCTGGTGGGACGGAAAAACGTTGTCCTGCTGCCGCACATAGGCGCTTCTACGGCGGAAGCCGAGGACAACTGTGCGGTTATGGTGGCGGACCAGATCCGCGACTACCTGGAGAACGGCAACATCCGCAACTCAGTCAATTTCCCGACAGTGGAAATGCCGCGCTGCGAAGGGTTTCGAATAGGCATCGCCAACGAAAACGTCCCCAATATGGTGGGCCAGATCTCCGCGGCGCTGGGCGAGGCTAACCTCAACATCCGAGAGCTTGTGAACAAGTCGCGGGGCGAATATGCCTATACGCTCATCGATCTCGACGCTGAGATTCCGGCACCGATTCTGGAGCGGATCAGCGGCATTCACGGAGTGCTTTCCGTCCATCTCATTTCCAATGCTGTTTGACCAAATCAGAACGGGGCATGGCGAACGATCTTTCTCTTACGGCGCTGCGCAAGCAGATCGATGACATCGACGACCGGGTACTGGAACTCCTGAACCAGAGGGCCCGTTGTGCGCAGCAGGTGGCGGAAACCAAGACCGCTGCAGGCGAAGCCGATTGTTTCTACCGCCCCGAGCGGGAGATCGAAGTCTTGCGGCGAATGGCTGAAAACAATCCGGGGCCTCTCGGCAGGGAGGCGGTGATCCGCTTTTTCCGCGAGCTCATGTCGGAATGCCTAGCGCTGGAAAAGCCGCTGCGCGTCGCTTTTCTCGGCCCCGAAGGCACGTTCAGCCAGCAAGCGGCCTATAAGCATTTCGGCCACGCCGTCCAAGCGACGCCTCTACCCGCGATCGATGAAATATTCCGCGCGGTAGAGAGCGGGACCTGCCCCTACGGCGTAGTTCCGGTCGAGAATTCCACCGAAGGCATGATCGCGCACACGCTAGACAGCTTCGTGCGCTCGGACCTAATTATTGCAGGGGAAGTGCACCTCAGGATTCACCATAATTTGCTGTGCAAGCAGCCGGCACAGATGGAAGCCGTGACCGAGGTGTTTTCGCATCAGCAGTCTCTGGGGCAGTGCAGGAACTGGCTGGACCGGTTTCTGCCTAACGCCAAGCGCAGCCAGGTGGCGAGCAATGCCGAAGCGGCCCGCTGTGCGGCGGAAATTCCCGGCGCGGCCGCCATCGCCGGCGAAGTGGCCGCCGCCATCTATGGCCTCGAAATCCTCGAGCGCAATATCGAGGATGAGCCCGATAATACCACCCGCTTTCTCGTCATCGGCTCGCAGCCGGTAGGTCCGACCGGACACGACAAGACCTCGTTGCTGCTATCGACCCGCAACGATCCCGGTGCACTCTACCGGGTCATCGAACCCTTCGCCCGGCTAGGGATCAGTATGACCAAAATCGAATCCAGACCGTCCCGGCGCGGCATGTGGGATTATTTCTTTTTCATCGACGTGGAAGGCCACCAGGCCGATCTGGCGCTGGGGCAGGCGCTCGCCGAAGTGCGGGCTCAGGTCAGCACCTTGAAAGTCCTGGGTTCCTATCCGCGTGCGCTTAGCTGATTCTCCGGCGCCATGAGCATGTTTTCCCTTGCGGTTCCCTGCATCCGGGGACTCACGCCCTATCAGCCCGGCAAGCCCATCGGCGAGCTGCAACGCGAGCTGGGGCTTACGCGTATCGTCAAGCTGGCTTCCAACGAAAACCCTTTAGGTGCAAGTCCCAAGGCACTGGAAGCGGTCCAGCGCGCACTCGCAGAAACCCATCTCTATCCCGACGGCAGCGGCTTCGAACTGAAGGCGGCATTGGCCGCTAAGCTGGGGATAGACGTGGCGCAGATCACCCTGGGCAACGGGTCGAACGACGTGCTCGATCTGGTGGCGCGGGTCTTCCTGGTGCCCGGCCGGAACGCCGTGTATTCCGAGCATGCTTTCGCAGTCTATCAAATCGCAACTCAGACGGTCGGTGCCGCCGGCAAGGCGGCTCCCGCCCATGACGGATCGAATGGACCGCGTTTCGGCCATGATCTGGACGCCATGCTCGCCCAGGTCGATGCCGAAACCCGAGTAGTCTTCATCGCCAATCCAAACAACCCCACCGGAACCCTGCTGGGCCGGAGCGAGCTCCACGCATTCCTCGCGGCGCTGCCCGAGAGGGTCATCGCGGTTGTCGACGAGGCGTATTTCGAGTATGCGCAAGCGCCAGATCATCCAAACGCGCTCGACTGGCTGGGCGAGTTTCCCAGGCTGATTGTCACACGCACCTTTTCCAAGGCCTATGGACTTGCTGGCCTGCGGGTGGGATATGCGGTTTCGAGCGAGGGCATAGCCGATCTGCTGAACCGGGCCAGACAGCCGTTCAATGTCGGCGCTTTGGGCCTCGTTGCGGCTGCCGCAGCGCTGGAGGACGGCGAATTTCTGGAAGCCACGGTGCGGGTGAACGATGACGGTTTGGCCCGGCTGGACGCCGGCTTCAGCGCGCGAAATCTCGAATACATTCCCTCTTCCGGCAACTTCCTCAGCTTCGACCTGGGCCGTCCAGGTGCGCCGGTCTTCGAGGCGTTGCTGCGGGAGGGCGTCATCGTCCGCCCGATAGGAAATTACGGATTGCCGAACCATCTCCGGGTTTCGGTCGGTACCGCCGAGGAAATCGATTGCTTTTTCGCCGCCCTGGATCGCGTGCTAGGCCTATGATCCGTAAGCTTTGCATCATCGGCGTCGGCCTGATCGGCGGTTCGGCGGCTCGGCGCGCCCGCGGGTTTTGCGAGGAAATCGTCGGGGTCGACGCGGACCCGGGCAACCTACACCGGGCCGAGGCTCTGGGCGTCATCGACCGCGGTCACGCCAGTGTCGAACAAGGGGTGGCAGCGGCCGATGTCGTACTCATCGCCACACCCGTCGGTGCCATTGAACCGCTGCTCCATGAGCTGAAGCCGTTTTGGCGTCCCGATTGCGTTTACACCGACGCGGGCAGCACCAAGGGCAATGTGGTGGAGGCGGCGCTACGGGTGTTCGGCGCGGTGCCGCCAAATTTTATCCCCGGCCACCCGATCGCGGGCGCCGAGCGCAGCGGAGTGGAGGCGGCCGATGCAGGCTTGTTCGAAGGCAAGCGGGTCATCCTGACGCCCTTGCCGGATAGTGCGCCGGATGCACTGGCGCGTGTGGAAGCCTTCTGGGCGCGTCTGGGCGCACGGGTGGAGCGTATGGACGTCGGGCATCACGACGAGGTGCTGGCGGCGACCAGCCATCTACCGCATGTGCTGGCCTTCACCCTGGCGCGAATGCTGGGCCGGAAAGACGAGCAGGCGGAGATTTTCCGCTATGCCGCTGGAGGTTTCCGCGATTTCACCCGTATCGCCTCAAGCGATCCCAAGATGTGGCTAGACATCTGCCGGGCTAATCGCGTACCGCTGCTGGAGTTGCTGGGCGAATTCGAAGCGGCGCTGCGCGAGGTCGCCGGGCTGGTCCGTTCCGGAGATGCCGACGGCTTGCACGCCTGCTTCAGCGAAGCCAAGGCTGCGCGCGATAAATTTCTAAAGTTGACGGAAAACAATCATGCATGACACAGACGTGGTTTTCACCGCCAAGCCGGGCGGGAGGATGCAGGGCGACATCCGGGTTCCGGGCGACAAGTCCATCTCCCACCGTTCGGTGATGCTGGGTTCGCTCGCTGAAGGCGTGACCGAGGTGAGCGGCTTTCTCCAAGCCGAGGACTGTCTGGCGACGATGGCGGCGTTCCGCGCCATGGGTGTCGAGATCGAAGGTCCGGAAAACGGCAAGCTGCGTATCCACGGTGTCGGCTTGCGCGGCCTGAAGCCGCCCGCGGCGCCGCTGGATCTGGGCAACTCCGGCACGTCTATGCGGCTTTTGAGCGGACTATTGGCAGGGCAGTCGTTCGACACCACGCTGACCGGGGACGCTTCCCTGGTGCGCCGGCCGATGCGGCGCGTGACCGAACCGCTGCGGGCCATGGGCGCGCGGATCGACACCACCGAAGCCGGCACCGCGCCGCTGCGCATCGGCGGCGGAACAAGCCTCAAGGGCATCGACTACGCGATGCCGGTCGCCAGCGCCCAGGTGAAATCCTGTTTGCTGCTTGCCGGTCTCTACGCGGAAGGCAAGACTTGCGTCACCGAGCCGGCGCCCACCCGCGACCACACCGAACGCATGCTGGCCGGCTTCGGCTACCCAGTGGAGCGCGACGGCAACCGCGTTTGCATCGAATCCGGCGGCAAGCTTTCTGGAACCCGCATTGACGTGCCGGCGGACATTTCCTCGGCGGCGTTCTTCATGGTCGGCGCGGCGATCAGCCCCGGTTCCGAGGTCGTCCTACGCCATGTCGGGATCAACCCGACCCGTACCGGCGTCATCGAAATCCTGCGCGAAATGGGCGCCGACATCGAGATCCTCGACCCTCGCGAAGTCGGCGGCGAACCGGTGGCGGACATCCGCATCCGCCACCGCGAACTGCGCGGCATCCGCATTCCCGAGCACGCCGTGCCGCTGGCCATCGACGAATTCCCGGCCCTGTTCGTGGCTGCCGCCTGCGCCCGAGGCGAGACGGTGCTGACGGGTGCCGAGGAACTGCGGGTCAAGGAAAGCGACCGCATCCAGGTCATGGCCGACGGGTTGATCGCACTGGGGATCGACGCCCAGCCGACGCCGGACGGCATGATCGTGCAAGGCGGCAATCTCCGCGGCGGTGTGGTCGATTCGCGCGGCGATCACCGCATCGCCATGTCCTTCTCGATCGCCGCCTTGTGTGCCTCTGGCCCCATCGAGATCCACGACTGCGCCAACGTATCGACCTCGTTCCCAAACTTCGTCGCGCTAGCGAAGACGCTGGGTCTGGACATCGAGCTGAGCTGAGCCGCCATGCACGATCCTATTCCCGTACTCACCATCGACGGCCCCAGCGGGGCGGGCAAGGGTACCGCGGCCCGAGCGGTCGCCGCCCGGCTGGGCTGGAACTTTCTGGACAGCGGAGCGATTTATAGGGCATTGGCAGTCGCGGCGATGGACCGGGGTGTGTCCTGCGAAGACGAAATAGCGCTGGAGGCGCTCGCCCATTCGCTGGATTTGGTTTTCGAAGCGACCGCCGTCCCGCGCGCGCTCTTGTGGGGGGCCGACATCGGCGATCGGATCGTGACCGAGGAATGCGGCAATTTAGCCTCGAAACTGGCTGCTTTCCCGCTGGTGCGCCGGGCGCTGCTCGACAAACAGCGCGGTTTCCGCCGCCCGCCGGGCCTGGTCGCGGATGGGCGCGACATGGGCACGGTGGTTTTCCCAGATGCGCTTTACAAAGTGTTTCTCACCGCGAGCGCGGAAGTCCGCGCGCATCGGCGTTATAAGCAGTTGAAAGAGAAAGGCATAGATGTTAGCCTTGCCAACTTGACCGAAGAGATCGAAGAGCGCGACCGGCGTGATCGGGAGCGGGCAACAGCCCCGCTCAGGGCTGCGGACGGCGCGATCGTCATCGATTCGTCGGCATTGTCCGTCGAGGAAGCGATCCAGGCGTGTCTTGCCGTGGTCGGATCGTTCTGAAAGTCCTTAGGTCATCACAGTATAGGGTGTGTGCGTCCGCATTGCGGAGGGGCACGGTCATAAACCAACTTAACTTACTACGTCCGATTTTTACCTCGGACGCCGGAATCATAGATCATGGGCGAAAGCTTTGCAGAACTGTTTGAAGAAAGTCTGGCGAAAGCCGAGATGCGCGCTGGCAGCATCATCACCGGCACGGTCGTCGACATCGGCACCGAAGCTGTGGTTGTCAACGCCGGACTGAAATCCGAAGGCGTCATCCCTAAGTGGCAATTCCTCAATGCCGACGGCCAACTGGAAGTCCAGGTGGGCGATCAGGTCGAGGTGGCTCTGGACATGGTGGAAGACGGCTTGGGCGCAACCCTGCTGTCCCGCGACAAGGCTAAGAAGCTCAAGGCCTGGGACGACCTGGAAAAAGCCTTCGAAGGCAGCGAAACCGTTGTCGGCCGCATCGTCGGCAAGGTTCGCGGCGGCTTCACCGTTGCGATCGGTGCTCTGCGAGCTTTCCTGCCCGGCTCCCTGGTAGACGTGCGCCCCGTGCGCGACACCACCTTCCTGGAAGGACGCGACCTGGAATTCAAGGTCATCAAGATCGACCAGAAGCGCAACAATGTCGTACTGTCGCGCCGCGCCGTCGTAGAATCCGAATTCAGCGCCGAGAAGGAAGCGTTGATGGAAAGCCTCAAGGAAGGAGCCATCGTCGCCGGCGTAGTCAAGAACCTTACCGATTACGGCGCGTTCATCGATCTGGGCGGCATAGACGGCCTGCTGCATATCACCGACATGGCCTGGAAGCGCGTACGCCATCCTTCCGAAGCCGTCCAGATCGGTCAGGAATTGCAGATCAAAGTTCTCAAGTACGACCAGGAAAAGAACCGCGTGTCTCTGGGCCTCAAACAGCTCGGCGAAGACCCGTGGGTCAACATCGCCCGCCGTTATCCCTCCGGTACCCGCTTGTTCGGCAAGGTGAGCAACCTCACCGATTACGGCTGCTTCGTCGAACTGGAAGAGGGCGTCGAGGGCTTGGTCCATGTGTCCGAAATGGACTGGACCAACAAGAATGTCAATCCGTCCAAGGTCGTTCAGCTTGGAGACGAAGTCGAAGTCATGGTTTTGGACATCGACGAGGAACGCCGCCGTATTTCCCTGGGCATGAAGCAGTGCAAACAGAATCCCTGGGACGAGTTCGCTTCCATCCACAAGAAAGGCGAAAAAATCAGCGGCACCATCAAGTCCATCACCGATTTTGGCATCTTCATCGGCCTCGACGGCAACATCGACGGCTTGGTTCACCTCTCCGACATTTCCTGGGCAGTGACCGGCGAAGAAGCGATCCGCCAGTACAAGAAAGGGGATGAGCTGGAAACCGTCATCCTGGCCATCGATCCCGAGCGCGAGCGCATCTCGCTGGGCGTCAAGCAACTGGAACAGGATCCGTTCCAGAACTTCCTGGCTGCTCATGACAAAGGCTCGATTGTGCATGGCGTCGTGAAGGAAGTGGACGCCAAGGGCGCCGTCATTTCCCTGGCCGACAACGTGGAAGGCTATTTGCGCGCTTCCGAGATCCAGCGTGACCGCGTCGAGGACGCACGGGCATTGTTGAGCGTAGGTGACGAAGTCGAGGCCAAGTTTATCGGCGTCGACAAGAAAACCAAGTCGATTTCGCTGTCGATCAAATCCAAGGATCAGGACGAGGAAGCAGCTGTCATCAAAGACTACTCGCAGCAGCCGGCGGGTACGCCGACGCTGGGGGATATCTTCAAGGAACAGATGGAAAACCGCTGATCGTTCGGTTTTCCCGGAGGAAGGGGCGTTAAGCGCCCCTTCCGCTTGTTTTTTGGAATCCGGAAATCGACATGACCAAGTCAGAATTGATCGAATCCCTGGCCGGCAAGTATCCGCATTTGTCTCCCAGGGACATCGAGTACGCCATCAAGGAGATGATCGGCTACATGAGCGAGGCGCTGGCCGGAGGCGAGCGCATCGAGATCAGGGGATTCGGCAGCTTTTCTCTGCATCACCGCCCGCCCCGCGTGGGCCGGAATCCCAAAACCGGCGCCTCCGTCCACCTGCCTTCAAGACGGGTACCTCATTTCAAACCCGGCAAAGAATTGCGTGACCGGGTTAATGCGTCCAAGGAATAATAGCGTTCTGCGGTGAGCCAGCTCTCACCGCTCCCATCTCTAGCGGATCGGGGTAGCGATATGCTCGACGGCGCCATGCTCGAATTATTGACCTTGCTGTTGCCTATTGCCGCGGCTTCCGGCTGGTATGCGGCGAGCCGGCATCATGGGGCCAAGAAATCGGGCCTGCTAAGGCAGGCGATAGGCCGAACTTTCGAATACCCGCCTAATTCTCCGACCGATGCAAGGACCGCCGACGAGGTCTCGCGCCTGTTCAAGCCGGGTACCGATTTCGGCGCCAAAACCCTCGAATTGCAACTGGCTTTAGGCAGCCTGTTCCGCAGAAGCGGCGAGTTGTCCAAGGCCATTGAACTGCACGAGCATCTGGACTCCCAGCCACAGCTTACTGACGAGCAGCACCATGCCGTTCGCTTCGAACTCGGTATGGATTACTTGAGTGCGGGGCTACTCGACCGCGCCGAAAACGTGTTCGCTGCCCTTGCCGTTAGCGGCACTCATGGTAAGGCGTCGCTTCAACAGATGTTGACGATCTATCAAAGCGAAAAGGACTGGGCCAAGGCGACCGAGTGCGCGAAGTCGCTCAAGGCGCAAGGCTCAGGACACCGCAACGCGACACTAGCCCATCTTCTGTGCGAGCAGGCGCAATCGGCAATTGCCCTCGGTAAGCCCGACGCCGCTTTAGGGTATCTGCAAAATGCCTTAGGCGAAGATCCTCGCTGCGTCCGCGCCACCTTGCTGAAGGCTCAACTAGCCCTGCAACAGCAGCGGTGGGCGGAAGCGGGGGACTTACTGCGTTCGGTAGAATTCCAAAATCCGGCCTTTTTGCCCGAAATCATCGACCACCTCCGCTTCTGTCACGCCAACCTCAAGGATGCGGAAACGTATATGGCTTATCTGGACTACATTTACCGCCGTTACCGGACAGAAGCGGCTGCATTGCATCTGGCGGACGAATTGGCGCAACGGGATGGCGATTTGGCTGCGGCCAACTATTTGGCGGGCCTGCTGCCGGAGCGGGCCAGTCTCAATCTGATCCGCCGCACTTTGCGCTATGCTGACGTAGTCGCATGCGAAGGTACGGGGAGCGTTCCGATGCTGCGGAGCTGCCTGAATGCGCTCGACGGCCTCGCCCTACAGAAAGCGGGCTATGCCTGCATTCAATGCGGTTACGAATGCAGGGAACTGCATTGGCATTGCCCGACTTGCCGCACTTGGGGAACAATCCAGCCCGCCGGCTGAGCGCTACCGGTATTGGCCTAATGCCATGCCCATCTTGACGGCCGCGCCGGGTCCAACCTCCGGATGCCAGGTCGTTCGTTGCGGACCGAACAGCACGATCACCGTAGAGCCCATGTTGAAACGCCCGATTTCATCGCCGCGCTCAAACTTGATGTCCTGGCCGGAATAATCCCAATGTCTTACCGATTTGGCACGTGGCGGGGTTACTTCGCCGGCCCATACGGTCTCGATGCTGGAAACGAAAATCGCGCCGACCAGGATCACCGCCATCGGTCCAGCCTCGCCTTCGAAATGGCAGATCACTCGTTCGTTACGCGCAAATAGGTTAGGCACGTTCTCCGTCGTCGCATTGTTCACGCTGAACAGCGAGCCCGGCACATGGGTCATCCCGGTCAGCTTGCCCGCCACGGGCAGATGGATGCGATGATAGTCGCGCGGAGAGAGATAAACAGTGACGAAGCTGCCGTGTTCGAACTTCGCCGCCTGGAACTCGTCTCCGCCAAGCAGGGCGGACAATCCGAACCGTTGCCCCTTTGCTTGAAACAGCATCCGGCCTTCGATGGCACCGATTTGGCTGATCGCACCATCGGCAGGGCAGGCGATGCCCTGCGGCTCGCCGCATATCGGCCGGGATCCAGGTTTTAGTGCGCGGGTGAAGAAATCATTGAAGCAGCCATAGGCGTCGAAAGCGCTGTTTGCCGCATCCTCCAGATTGACCCGATAAAGCTTGCACACCCAGCGGATCATGCCGTTTTTGAGCCACGGCCGCCGACTCCGGACGGCGGCGTACATGAGCCGCGAGAGCGCGTGTTGCGGCAGCAGATATTGGATTCCTGCGAACAGTTTAGGGAGTAGGGCGGCCATGTCAGTCGTTGAGGCAAACGTGAGTGAATCGATGGGCGTCGTCAAGGAATAGCGTGATGTCCGCCCGCCCCGGCATTTCCTTGAGTGCGTGCCGGGTCAAGCGTTCATAATGCATGATGAAGCGTCGCAGCGCGGTTTCGTCCATCAAGTGCCGGGCAGGGGCGCCGGTCTTTCGGATTCGGGCGGCGAGTTTGCGCTCCTGCAAGCTTCGCCACTCGAACACGCGTTTCATACTGGGGACGCGCAGCATGACGAGCCGGTCCAGCCTCTCGAACAATGCAGCGTAGGGGCCTTTGAGCTGGTCGTTGACATAGCACCGCCAGCGGCCGTCCGCATCTTCGTTCGCTTCCAGGGCATTGAGGGGGGCGGCGAGGTCTTCCGCAGCCTGCGGGCTGCAGCCCACGCACCAGCCTTCGAACACCACGATGTCGACTGGCGCCGCAGTTTGTGGCCAGTCCCTTTTGATTCGGCGATCGTCCAGCGCCTTGTCGAAGGACGGCAGAGCAACGGCGGTGCCCTTGGAGGCCGAGGTTAATCGCTCGATGGTGTCCATTCCGAGCTCGACGTCATGGGTACCCGGCACGCCTCGCGTCAGCAACAGGGGATGGACTTCCCGCGCCAATTGTTCGCGTTCTGCTCGGGTCTTGTAGATATCGTCAATGGAAAAGCCCGCGACCTTGCAGCCGTAGCCGCGTTCTAGAACCAAAGCCAGAAACTCGCATAGTGTCGATTTGCCCGAGCCTTGTGCGCCGTTGACGCCAAGGATGAAAGGCCGATCCGATTTATGTGCGAGTACCCAGGCGGCTAAAGGCAGGTAGGCGCGAGCAAAGATTTCAGCCCAGGATACATCGATATGCTGCCGCTCCATCGAAGCGGCGAAATCCGCCCGCACCCGCTGCCATACTGCCCGGTATTCGCTTTCCGGCAGGATATCCTCCGGCCACAACAGAGGCGCCTCGGACCGGCGGGAAGACAATTAGATCACCTTGTCTCCGGGCGTGCGCCCATCGAAAAATGCGGTGAGGTTGTCGATGACACGCATGCCCATGGCAATCCGGGTCTCTTCGGTGGCGCTGCCCAGATGCGGAAACAGCACGGCATTGTCGAGTTCGAGAAATCCCGGGTTGAGCCGGGGCTCGCCCTCGAACACATCCAGCCCCGCTCCGCGAATCTGTCGGGTGCGCAGCGCGTCGATCAAGGCCTGGTTGTCCACCACATCGCCGCGCGCGGTATTGATCAGATAAGCGTTGGGCCGCATGCGAGCGAGCCGCTCGGCGTTAATCAAATGCCGGTTTTCCTTGCTGCCAGGACAATGCAGAGCGACGAAGTCGGCTCGCTCCAAGACTTCTTCTATCGTGCCGCAACGCGTGGCGCCGAAGGCGTCGATCACCTCCTGTGCCGGCGGGTAGGGATCGAAGAAGATGATAGGCATGTCGAAACCGAAATGGGCTTTTTTAGCCATGGCGCGGGCGATCCGGCCGAAGCCGATCAGCCCCAGGGTTTTCCCGGTGACTTTAGTCCCGACGAGATGATTGGGGCGCCAGCCGATCCACTTTCCTGCGCGGACTTCCCGTTCCCCTTCGCCACCCCGGCGAGCGACTGCGAGCATCAGCAACATCGCGATGTCGGCAGTGCAGTCGGTTAACACATCGGGAGTGTTGGTTACGGTAAGCCCCCGATTCCGTGCGGCTTCCAGATCGATGTGGTTGAACCCTACCCCGAAATTTCCAAGGATTCTGCAGCGCATCGGTTCTACGCTGAGCACTTCGGCGTCGAGGGCGTCGGTGACGGTAGGTAAAACAGCATCGTAATCGCGGAGGGCAGCCCGGAGCTCGTCCTTGCTCATCGGATGATCGTCGGCGTTAATGCTGAGGTCAAACAGCTCGCGCAATCGGAGCTCGCAGGCTTCAGGCCAGCGCCGCGTCACCAGGACTTTGAGTTTGCTCATGGCTACAGTTCCGAAAGGGGAGGGTACGCCTGAATGGCGTACCCGAGACTGATATCAGGCGCGTGGCTTGATTGCCGGAGCGGTTTCCCGCCAATAGGCGCTGGCCGCTGCGATGCCGCTGCCCGGCGTGATCGGGATGCCGACGTCCAGCATCGCCATTTCCGATCCGACAATCGCGCTGGACAAGCTCAGCTCGTTGAGATCGCCCAAATGGCCGATACGGAACACCTTGCCTGAGACCTCGGTCAAGCCTGCGCCCAGCGATAGGTTGTAACGGTAGTATGCCGTGTGGATCACATCGCGGGCATCGAACTCCGGGGGCACGACTACGGCGGATACTGTGTTCGAATACCATTTTGGATTTTGCGCACAGACTTTCAGGCCCCACCCCACTACTGCGCGGCGTACGCCTTCGGCCAGGCGCGCATGGCGGGCATAGACGTTTTCCATGCCTTCCGCTAGCAGCAACTCCAGCGATTTGCGCAGACCATAAAGCAAAGGGATCGACGGAGTGTACGGGAAGAAGCCGCCTGCATTATGAAAAATATGGTCGGCGATATCCAGGAACGCACGTTTGCATTTCGCGGATTCGCGGGCTTTCAGCGCTTTTGGGCTGAAGCCCAGCAGAGCCAAGCCGGCCGGTAGCATGAAACCTTTCTGCGAACCGGCGACACCGATATCGATGCCCCATTCGTCTAAACGGAAATCGAGGGAGCCGATGGAGCTGACGCCATCCACATAGAACAGCGCAGGGTGATCAGCTGCGTCGATGGCCCTGCGTACCGCAGGCAAGTCGTTGGTTACGCCAGTTGCCGTTTCATTGTGGCAGATCAGCACGGCTTTGATCTCGTGCGCAGTATCCGCCTTTAAGCGTGCTTCCAACTTGTCCAAGGGTATGCCCTGGCCCCAGGGAACTTCTTCGTATTCCACTTCGAGCCCGAGACGTTTCGCCAAATCGATCCACAAATGGCTGAACTGCCCAAAACGGTAGGACAGCACCTTATCGCCTGGGGAAAGCGTATTGGTCAGCGCAATCTCCCAGCCCGCGGTGCCGGTAGCCGGGAACAGAAAGCACTGTCCGGCCTCGGTGCGGAATACTTTCTTCAGGTCTTCCAACAGTGGCGTCACCAGTTCCGGAAAATCCGGCCGCCGATGGTCTTCCATCGGAACGTGCATTGCACTCAGAACGGCGTCCGGAATATTCGTGGGACCTGGAACGTAGAGATGGTTGCGACCTGGCATCAAATTCACCTTGAGTTAATGACTTGAATATTGATTTTGTTGACAAGACTTACGGACGGGGAATGGAAGACTCCGGCACCGCGCGTCCTTGCGGCAAATTGCCGAGAGAAAGGCGCTAATCATGCCATATGGGCGTAAGTATCTTCAAGAACAGGTTGTTCTCGACACGCGGCTGTCCCGCATCTCGCTGAAACGGCCGAGTTCGGTCTACATACCGGGCTGCGTGACCATACCATCAGCAGCCTCCGCTAGGGGTGGTATCGTGGCGACCGCTTCATCTTAGTCCTGGGGCGTCCGGAGAGGGTGCCGGCTGGAAGGGCGAAAAGACCAAGCGAGACACACCGTGGCGCCGGACAGCGCTATGCGCTCGATCGTCTCCAAGCGGCTAGACGCGCATCTATCCCATGTCTCCACCTCCAACAGCGAGCCCGGCCTGGAAAAAGCGTGGAAAGCACTTGGATTGCCGCAAGGCCACGAAGTAACATCCGGACCACGGAAAAAACGTAGTTTACAATGTGCTGATTTTTCTTGTATTATGCCTAAGGTAGTAGGTGTTTAATGCACCGCTTATTGGTTCGAATTCAATACGGCCTATATACCCAAGCGCGGGCGATCTGCGCAGCTTCAGAAAGGGCGGTTAGCTCAGCGGGAGAGCACTTCCTTCACACGGAAGGGGTCGCAGGTTCAATCCCTGCACCGCCCACCATATAAATCAATCAGTTATCACTCGTTTTTCGCATCCTGGAAAATGTGCGTGTGTCCAGAATGTGCCCTGACTTCTTCCAAAGCTTGTACCGCTACCCGAAGATTTTCCGGCGCCAGATGAGCGTAAACCTTATCTGTCACGCGAATGTCACTGTGACGGAGGAGGGCGGACACTTCATGAATCGGCCGTCCGGCCTGCACTAACCAACTCCCGCAAGTCCGACGTAAGTCGTGTACATGCACGTCCTCAAGACCCGCTTTCCGAACAGCCAAAGCAAAACCTTTCTTGATGCTGGCGATTCGTGAGCCTTCTTTATCACAGAAAACCCATAAGCTATCAGGACAAAATTGCGCTCGAAAGCTTGCCCGCCTGATCAAAGCCGCTCTTGCCTCGCGGTTCAGGGGGACACTTCCCGCTTTTCCGTTCTTCTGGTGACGCCCTTCCAAGTAGATCAGTCCACGGGCGAGGTCGACCCGGCGCCATTCCAGACCCAGCATTTCCCCGCGCCTCATCCCGGTGTTGAGCCCAAGCCGAATAAAATCCACCAGATGCGGAGCACGAATCGCTTGCTCAGCCGCTCCGATCAAGGCAGCCGCTTCGCTTTTGGTCAACCAACGATTTCGGCCTTCCGCTTCCTTTTGCCGCCGGCCTTGAGCAGGGTTGGGAATTTGCCATTCCAACTCACGGCGAGCCCAGTTGATAGCGGAACTCAGTAGACCGATTTCCTTATTTATGGTCGAAGGTTTCACCCCATCACCCTGGCGCCGCTGGATATACTGGCGAACGTCCGACCCGCTCAATGTGTCCAACTCCTTCCCGGTAAAAAACGGAAACAGACGCTTCAAACTCCACTTGACGGCCTCAACGTCGTGCTCATGTAGATAGGCGAGCATCAATTCATCGAAAGTATGAGAAGGGCTAGCATCCCATTGCTTTACCCGAAAGGCTTCCAACTTCCATTTAGCTAACAGCGCTTCGGCTTCCTTCCGGTCGGTAGTTCCAGTACTGCGGCGAGTTCTCTTGCCGCTTGCATCGGTGTAGCTTGCCCACCAATACGGCGAACCGTGCCGTTTACGAAGACCGGCACGGTCTCTTGTTTTTGGCATGTGATGTTCTCCTTTAGCACATGCCCCGCGCAGGGCTGATTATGCGGGGTCTGGATTTGACCTGCTACCCAAGCCTGAATGGAGGCCAGCGGGACGGTCAGGCGTCCGCGTACCCGGACGGCGGGGAGTTCACCGGCTTCGATCATGCGGCGGACGGTACGGGCAGACACACCGCCGAGCTGTTGGGCAGCATCCTGAAGACTGAGCAGCAGCGGCAAGGTCATGCCGCCTTCCCCAAGGTTCGCCGCTTCCACAGCCCTTGCAGCACGAAGTCCTTCAAGTCCTGCTCGATCTGGTCCTTGTTCTGGCCGGGCTTGGCCAAGTGCTCCAGCAGCTTGGGGTAGATGGAAAGCCGCCTGATCTGGATCAGGATGTAATCGGCATTGCGGCCTTCACGGGCGTAGAGCGAAATGAGGTTGCCGAGCACATTGCCGAAGTTGCGGGCCACCGCGGACACGTCCTCGAAGGAGCACAAGGAAGTCGAGCGAAGCGAGCGAGTGCGACGCCCCCCGCGAAGCCGTAGGCCCGGATGTTTTGTCGGAGTCCGCAGCTTTATCGCGGGTGGAGACAAAACATAAGGGACCCGACACGGCGTCGAGTCATTGTGGTAGCCCTGGCGGAGTGCGTCGCGGAGAGACGTACGGAGCCTGTGGCGGACGCAGGACGGCGCGGGCTGCCGAAGGCAAAGACGTCGCCAATTTTTTGCTCCCGAGGGTGACTGGGATGTCCCGTCGGGTTTCGCAAAAAATGGCGACGCTCCAGTTTTTTTTTACGGGTGATCCGGTAGCCGGAGGCCGGGACTTTGAATTCCGGGTCGTCGCGCAGCAGCTGCCACACCGGATCGATGTAAGTGCCGTCCTTGGCCCGGTTGATGGTCAAGGCATAGCGCCACATGTCGGTTAAGTGCGGGACGACATCGAGCCAGCGCTTGAGCTGCTTGCCCATGCCTTCGCCGATTTCGTTGACCACCGAGTGATGGAATCTTGCTTCGATCCGCCATACCGGTTGGCTAGGATCGAATTCGCCTCCAGTAAACTCGCTCCATTCGTGCTGCATGAAGTCCACCTTATCGGCATGCACGATCTGCTTGGACTTGTCGTACAGACACATTTGCAGGGAAGCCGCCTTGCCGAAGGTAATGCTTTCGGACGCCTTATCGCCGTAAGTCACCGCCACTTCCGACAAGCCGTGGAATTCGGCGTCCGAGATCCCATCGAAGCGGCGGGTGATCCGGGCACGCGTCACGAAACGGTTCTGGAACTGCGGATCGGGCGACCACTGCTGAACGTCGACCGCCAGATGGACCGCCACCCCTGAAGCCTCATGGACGCCCATGAGCTGGAACGCGAAGCTGTCCAAGGTGGTTTGGATCGCTTTCGCATTGGCTTCGGCCAGAAGATGCGGCGAGAGCTCGATTTTCAGATGATGGGCGGGCCGGCCTTCCAGCAAATCCGCTTCGGCCTGGTAGTAGCTGCCGATCAGCAGAATGATGCCGCGGGTGTTGTCCTGCAAGGCATAGCGGTAGCCGCAAGCCTTGCCCATACGGCGAGCCGCCCAAGGATGTTCACCGGGTAAGAACTGGAACTCGCCCGAGCCTTCGGCGGCTTCTTTGATGGCTTGATACAGTTCGGGCCGGAGCTGGCAATGGTAGTTCTGCCGAACCGTATCCACGAAGCTGCCGCAGATCAGGATATGCGACAAGTCCCAGGTAATGCGCGGGGTCTTGAAGATACGGCCCTTGGGGTCCGGTGCCGTGCCTTTGGACAGGCTGGAATACGAATAGCGCTCGAACAGCTTCAAATCGGCCATGTTTTTCTCCCTTGAGTGCTTACAGCAACAACGATTCAAAAAACTTCCAAGAACAACAACTCAAACTCGAATTCGGTACTTTGTGTCTTACTGTGCTCGAATGAGGTTTTTCATTCCCTTAGATCAGACGTGTTACAAGAACGTCTGATCGGCTCGCCGCTGCGCGCCGTAAGCGCGCGCCCGCACGCGCCCGGCGCGCAGCGGCCCCCGCTCAGCGTCCAGGCGCTAGCGGTCTTCGGAGCGATTCTCGGCATCGGCTTCGCGCCCGGCGAAATCGGGACCGCCTTCGGCCTCACGGGAGACATGGGCGGCATCGCGGTCGGGATAGCCGGCGTCTTTGAGCCGCTGCGTCAAGTTGAAGGGCTTGCCCGTCACCGAGCTATGCACCATGCGCACGCCCAATGCGGCAATCAGCGCACCGCCCACCGCCGCCGCCACGTTGACGATGGCGGAAGCGGCAGAGGAAAAGTCGATATTGGCCGTCAGGGAGGAAAAGTCGGGAGCGGGCATGGGGCACCTCAATGGCTAGGGGAAAAAGAAGGGGTTTGCGCCAAGTTCTCGGCGATGTGGAACGGGGTTTGAACCGCCGCCGGGCCGGACCAGCGCGACACGGTTTCACCGTCCACCAGGCATTGCGGCTCGAAATCCAGATCGATACAGCGCGAAGGCCGGATGACCCGGAACTTCTTGCGCTTGCCCTGGAGATACACCCGGCGCTGAGCGCCTTCGCCGCTCATGCCGACCAGCCGCCAGTCTTCGGAGACTTTGGGTTCCGGGGTGGGCGAAGGCGAAGGGAGCGCCGCCACCGGTTCGGGCGTTGGCGCCGGGACCGGCAGCGGAGTGGTCAGGACGGCCACTTGCGAACCGTCATACGGCGCCAGCACGGCAGACGAGGCCACGACCGGCGCGGGGCTCGGCTTGGCCGGGGCCTCGGGATGGAAGAAGCCCCAGACGCCGCGAATCGCGACCACCCCGAACAGGAGCGCCGCCGGCATCCCGAACTTCAGCAGGCCATTGCCCCAGATCGTGGCGCGCCCGTCCGGCTTGGCTTCAATGCCCACCATGTCGTCCAGGGCTTTGGTGTGGGACTGGTAAAGCCGGTAAATCTCCGGCTTGTAGCTGCCGAAGAGTTGCCGGATGGCCGATTTGACCGGGTAGCGCGGCCCCCGCTGAGGACCGCCGTAAATATCGACCCGGTAGCGTTTGTCCGCCCCGAGCGTGTCGAGCTTGGTGGCGACAAAGGTCTTATCGACCAGGTTGCGCACATACGAGCAGAGGTTGGTCAGGTCCTGCACGATCAGGACGATTTCCTGCGAATACCGGTTGGCGCCGACTTTATGGCGGTGTTCCGCGAAGAACGATTTGTGTTCTTCGGTCAAATCGACCGACTTGATCCCCGCCGGCCAGAACCGCCACGCCTCATCGATCACCACCACCGCCCCGCCGGGCAGAGCGCTCCAAAACCCCGGCGCTTGGGCCTCGGCATTGTCGAACACCCGGATTTCGACATCGGGCCAGACGATTTCCCATTCCTGCATGACCAAGGGAATGTTGGTCCAGATCGGGCGCAGCCGTTTGACCGAAGGCAGAATCACATTCTCGATCACGCCGTAGGATTTCCCGGCGCCGGGCAGACCGACATAGGCGAGGATGGACATGGGGCTGCGTCTCCTTTGCGCGCTCGCCCTACCCGATGAACGGCAAACGCCGGATCAGGAAGCGCACGCCGTAGGCGCAGCAGATCATGCCTAAGCCGTAGGCAATCTGGAACGGCGCCAGGAAGAAGCCCACCGCAGACGCCGAAACCGCACCGACCAAGCCGGTCACCACGGTCGGCACCGAAATCAGCGCCGAACAGCAGCCCAGCAGAAAAGCGCCGCCCAAGGCATCGCCGAGAATTTCCAGCAAATGCGACCAAATCCATTTCGGGACATAGAGCAGCGCGTCCCAAATCCACCGGACGAACTGATCCATGTCCGGAAACAGACCCTCGGCATGCGACTCGCCGGCATACAACACCAGCCAGAGCACGACACAGCCCCCGAAGCGCACCCCAGGACTCAGAGACATGAGGCCCCCCAGCTCAGGCGCTGAACAGGATGAAAACCGCGAGGATCGACCAGACATAAGGCATATAACTCGAAATGACGGGAGCGACTTCGGACCAAATCGTGCAATGCTGATCAATCACTAAGGTCCGTCCGAAATAAGAGGTATCCACTGGAAACGTGGGACAACTGCCCGAGGGCTCCGACGCCGAGACCTGGAACATCGACCCGAGCGGTCCCGCCTGGATCTTGTCCGAGAACAACTGCCAGGAGGTGGCGAAATCGTCGATTTGCGGCACCTGGCCGAATTTCGTGGTGTCCTTCACCATCTTTTTGTCGAGACTGTCCAAGGACTGTTGCGCGGCTTCCGCCGCCACCGCGACGCGCTGCTGAGTCACTTCCAGATCAAGCCCGCGGATATCGAGCGTCGGCTGAGCTTTCAGGGTCTTATCAATCGAATCGAGCGAGGCGCGGCTCGCGGCGGAATCGGCTTTGATGGCATCCAAGTTGACCTTGGCGCCTTCGACCGCCACCCGGCTTAAGGCAATATCCTGCTTGGCGGCATCGGTATTGGCGCGGGTGGCTTCGGTGGCGGCGGCCACGCGCTGTTGGGTGGCTTCCTGGTCGAGGCTGCTGGTGTCGATGGCCTGGCTGCCGGTGCCGGTGTTGTTGTTGACGTTGTTGATCGTGGTATTGGGGAAATTGTTCGTGGTCGAACTCACCACGTTGCCGTTGGCATCGGTGTGGACGATATCGCGGTCCACAGACGGATTGCCTTTGGCATCGACCGATTCGGAATCGCGCACATAATCGGCACCGCCATCGGCGGTACCCTTGATCGTTTCGCGCACCGAATTGGAGTGCGCATCGGTACCGGTGCGGGTTTCCTGATGCGTACCGGTATCGGGGTCGCGGTCAGCCGCAACACAACCCGAGCGGCCACAACGAATGGTCGGTTTGCCATCGGACGGCCATTGCGCCTTGGCACCGTTCGG
>JAQTYA010000117.1 GCA_028688525.1 Methylococcus sp.
ATGCCTACGATCCCAAGCTGGACATGATCTATTACGGCTCCGGCAACCCGGCGCCCTGGAACGAGACCATGCGTCCCGGCGACAACAAATGGACCATGACCATCTGGGGCCGCGATGCCGACACCGGTCGCGCCAAGTTCGGCTACCAGAAGACGCCGCATGACGAATGGGATTACGCCGGCATCAACTACATGGGGCTGTCCGAGCAGGAAGTGGACGGCAAGATGACGCCCCTGCTGACCCATCCGGACCGCAACGGCCTGGTCTACACTCTCAACCGGGAAACCGGCGCCATGGTCAACGCCTTCAAGATCGACGACACCGTCAACTGGGTGAAGAAGGTCGACCTGAAGACGGGCCTGCCGATCCGCGATCCTGAATACAGCACCCGCATGGACCACAACGCCAAGGGCATCTGCCCCTCGGCCATGGGCTACCACAACCAGGGCATCGAGTCCTACGATCCGGACAAAAAGCTGTTCTTCATGGGCGTGAACCACATCTGCATGGACTGGGAACCGTTCATGCTGCCCTACCGGGCCGGCCAGTTCTTCGTGGGCGCAACCCTCAACATGTATCCGGGACCGAAGGGCATGCTGGGCCAAGTCAAGGCCATGAACTCGGTCACCGGCAAGATGGAATGGGAAGTGCCCGAGAAGTTCGCGGTTTGGGGCGGCACCCTGGCTACCGCCGGAGATCTGGTGTTCTACGGCACACTGGACGGCTTCATCAAGGCTCGCGACACCCGCACCGGCGAGCTGAAATGGCAGTTCCAGCTGCCCTCCGGCGTGATCGGCCATCCCATGACCTACCAGCATAACGGCAAGCAGTACGTCGCCATCTATTCCGGCGTCGGCGGCTGGCCGGGCGTGGGCCTGGTGTTCGACCTGAAGGACCCGACCGCGGGCCTGGGGGCGGTGGGTGCGTTCAAGGAGCTGGCGCATTACACCCAGATGGGCGGCTCGGTCTTCGTGTTCGCGCTCTGAGCCGAACGGGTAGGGGCGCGCTCCGGCAATGCTCCTACCCTCTGCCATCGAAAGGATAAGTCATGCGAATCAAACGTATCGCCGCCGCTTTACTGATTGCTTGCGTCACGATCTCGGGCGGCGCGCAGGCAGCGAAGAATGCGGAACCGCTCAAGGTGTGCTCCGCGGAAAACGAGATGCCGTATTCGGACCAGGCCGGCCAGGGCTTCGAGAACAAGCTGGCCGACCTCCTAGGAAAGGAGCTGGGACGACCGGTCGAGAACGTATGGTGGACGGATGCCCGCTATTTCGTCCGGGACTCGCTGGACAAGGGTTTGTGCGACGTGGTCATCGGCGTCGATGCCGGCGATCCGAGGATGCTGACCAGCACGCCTTATTACCGGTCGAGCTATGTCTTCGTCTACCGCAAGGACAAGGGGCTGAACATCAAGGACTGGAACAGCGAGGCGCTGAAGACAGCGAAGCAGATTGCGTTCATGCCGGAGACCCCGGCCGAGACGATGATCCGCAAAATCGGGCGCTACAACGACATGTTCAACTACATGCACTCGCTGGTCGGCTTCAAGTCGCGCCGTAACCAGTACGTGCGCTACGACCCGGCCAAGCTGGTGGCGGAGGTCGCCAACGGCAACGCCGAAGTCGCGGTGCTATGGGGGCCGGCGGCGGCACGCTACGTCAAAGAGGCGGGGCCGGGACTGGCGATGACGGTCATTCCGGACGACAACCTGCGTTCCGACGGCGAAAAAGTGCCGCATCACTACTCGACCTCCATCGGCGTACGCAAAGGCGAGGAAGTTCTGCTCAAGCAGATCGACCAGATCCTGGCTAAACACGGCAAGGAAGTGAATGCGGTGCTCAAGGCGGAAGGCATTCCGCTGCTGCCACTGGATGAAAAACCGGCCAAGACGGCTTCCAACGATCAAAGGAAAGGCTGAAGAAATGAATCTTAGAAAAGTGAAACTCGGCGCGGCCGGTCTGTGCGCCGCCGGCATGCTGGCACTGCCCGCGCAGGCGGACATCACCCTGCGCCACGCCATCACCGGCGAGACGTTGGACTTGTCCTATGCCAAGGCGGGAGGCGATACCGAGGCCGTCAAGCAGTTTCTGCAGACCGGCAAGAACCCTTACAACGGCAACAAGGACGCCATCGACAAGGGCCATAGCCTGTATCTGTCGGCCTGTTCCGGCTGCCACGGCCATGAGGCCGAAGGCAAGCTCGGGCCGGGCCTGGCGGACGACTACTGGACCTATCCCCGTGCGGCCACCGACGTGGGTTTGTTCGAAATCCTGTTTGGCGGCGCCCAGGGCATGATGGGGCCGCAATACGTCAACCTGAACAACGACGACATGCTTAAGGTCATGGCCTGGACCCGCAGCGCCTACAAAGGCGATCCGGCCAAGGCCGAATGGCTGAAGTGATATCCCCCGTAATCTCCACCCCCAACAGGAGGAATTCCTCATGATGCAGAAAACGAGTCTCGCGGTGGCTGCTGCAGTCGCCCTGTTCGCTATCGGCGCCCAAGCCTACGACGGCACCAATTGCAAGGCGCCCGGCGTGTGCTGGGAACCCAAGCCGGGTTATCCGGATAAGGTTGCTGGCAGCAAGTACGACCCGAAGCACGATCCGAACGAGCTGAACAAGCAGTCGGAGTCGATCAAGGCGATGGAAGCGCGCAACCAGAAGCGCGTGGAGAACTACGCCAAGACCGGCAAGTTCGTCTACAAGGTCGAAGACATCAAATGACGGTAGCGGTATGCGTCGGCGCTGAACGCTAGACACCGTCAAGTTAAGAAACGCGCGTCGTTCCGGCAGAGCTTGCCCCGGCAGGGATTGCCGGGGGACCGCCGGAACCCAGAGGCCATGGAGGGCGACCCGTCACATCCCTGTGATCTGGATTCATGCCGGGCTCTCCTGTCCGGCACCCGGTGGGCTCGTGCCAATCCGCTTCCGGCGGATTGGTCCGGCAGTCCTTGCCGGTATGACGGCTTCACTTAACGACTCTGGGCGGAATGCCCCGCCATGCCTCAATTTCGCAAGTCTCCATTCGCCATTTTCGTATGAATCAAGACAACTCACTTGCCGACAGCCTGGAGCGCGCCAAGTGCTTCGAAGACGGTCTGCGGCAAGTCGTGCTCGGGCAGGAGCGCCCGATCCGGCTGCTGACCCTGGCCGTGTTCGCCCGCGGCCATGCGTTGCTCGAGGGTGGTGTCGGCGTCGGGAAGACGACCTTGCTGCGCGCTGTGGCGCGTGGCATCGGCGGCGACTACGAGCGGATCGAGGGGACGATCGATCTGATGCCGAACGATCTGGTCTATTACACCTACCTGGACGAGCAGGGCCGGCCGGGCGTCGCGCCGGGGCCGCTGCTCAAGCACGGCGAGCAGCTTTCTATCTTCTTTTTCAACGAGATCAACCGCGCCCGGCCCCAGGTGCATTCCCTGCTGCTGCGGGTCATGGCCGAGCGCAGCGTATCTGCGTTCAACCGCGAGTTCCGGTTTCCGCATCTGCAGGTGTTCGCCGACCGCAACCGGGTGGAAAAGGAGGAGACCTTCGAGTTGCCCGCGGCCGCTCGCGACAGGTTCATGCTCGAAATCGCCATCGAACCTCCGACCGATGCGGCGCATATCGACCAAATTCTGTTCGATCCGCGCTTCTACGATCCCGACCGGTTGGTCGGGTCTGCGCCGGCGGAGACGCTCTCGTTCCGAGAACTCAACGGCATCGCCGAAGCCCTGCAAGTCGGCATCCACGTCAGCGTCCGTCTCAGGGCCTATGTGCAGGATCTCTGGCGCGCGACCCGGCGGCCGGAGGACTTCGGCATCGCGTTGCACGAGGCGGATTCCGGCGACATGATCGAGGCCGGCGCCAGCCCCCGCGGCATGAGCTACCTGGTCCGCCTAGCGCGGGTGCAGGCGTGGTTGAGCGGCCGGGACCGGGTCGAGCCGGAGGACGTGCAATACGTGTTCGCCCCGGCGGTCGGCCACCGCATTTTCCTCAAGCCGGTCTACGAATACCGCCGCGCCGAGCTGATTCCGGAGCTGGTTGGCAAGCTGATCCGCCAGATCGCGGCGCCATGAAGCGCAAGGAATTCCATTACCGGCTGGCCTGGCGTACCGACAGCGTCCAGCCGGGGGCTCATCCGAGCCGACAGGGCGGCGGCGTGCACGCCTTTCAGCGGCTGGTGCCGTTTCAGGCGCATCCCGATCCCCGCAGGCTGCATCTGCGGGCCAGTCTCGGCGACCCTGCCGGCCATTTCTGGGTGCGCCTGCACGAGCAGCGCGGGCGGATCGCGGTTTTCGCCTTGGCGGACCTGTCCGCCTCGATGGGCTACCGCGGGCGCGTATCGAAAACGGCCGTGGTGGCGGATTTCACCGAGGGGCTGGCGCTGTCGTCGAACCGGACCGGGGATGCCATGGGTTTCGTCGGACTCTCCGACCGCAGCGCTCCGGATTTCCTGCTGCCGCCGACCCGGCAAGTAGGCGCGGCGCTGAAGTTGGCCGAGCGTCTGCGCGGTTTCCGGCCCACGGGCGGCAGCGCGCGCGGGCTGTTGCACGCAGTCCGCTATCTGCCGTCGCGGCGCGGATTGGTGTTCCTGCTGTCGGATTTTCATTTTCCCTTGGGCTTCCTGAAACAGGTCATGGAGTCGCTGGCGCATCACGACGTCGTGCCGGTGGTGCTGTGGGATCCGGAGGAGTCGGCGCCGGAGGCGTCCGGCCTGGCCCGGATGCAGGACATGGAGAACGGCATGGAGCGGCTGATGTGGCTGCGTCCGGCCTTGCGGACCCGCTTGTCGCAGACTTTCCTGGAGCGCCGCGACCGGTTGGTGGCAATGCTGCGCGGCTTCGGCAGGGAGCCGCTGTTTCTGTCCGGGGGGTTCGATCCCGACGCGGTCACCCGTTATTTCCATGCAGGCTGATGTTGCCGGTGTCCCGTCATTCGATATTTCTGCTCCTGGGGCTGTGGTACGGCCTGGCGCCGGCCTCCGAGTTGCCGCCCGGTGTGAAAGCGTTCTCGTTCGACACGCCCCGCAATTTTGGCTACGTCATCGGCGATCTCATTCGCCATGAAGTGCGGGTTGAAGCCGGTGTGGGCCAGGAAATAGACGCTGCGTCCCTGCCCAAGGAAGGCTGGATCAACCGTTGGCTGATGCTGCGGCGGGCCGAAGTCCGCAGTGAGGGCAAGCGCCAGGTGTTGACGTTGGAATACCAAACCTTTTACTCGCCGCTGGAAGTCAAGAATCTCGCTATACCTGGATTCGAGTTGAAGCTCGCAGGCTCGGATGGGCACTTGGCTGTTCCCGCCTGGACGTTCACTACCGCGCCGATCCGGGAGCTGTCGGTGCTGCGCGCCGAAGGCCAGCCGCCGATGCGCCCGGATGCCGTGCCGGCGCCGGTGCCGGCTTTCGGCCCTGCCGCTGCGAGTGCCGGCTTCGGGCTCGCGGCTTTGGGCGCGCTGGCCTGGTGGGCCTATCTAGGCCCCTGGCTGCCCTTCGGTATGCGCGGCCGCTATTTCGCCGAGGCCTGCCGGGAGTTGCGGGGGCTGCGTGGACAAGAAGACACCCAGGAAGCCTTGCACAGAGGTTTTGCCTGTCTGCATCAAGCATTCAATCGGACTTTGGGTGAGCCGCTGTTCATCGAAGGGCTGGATGAGTTTTTCCTCGGCCGTCCGGCCTACGATGCGCTACGCAACGAAATCCAGGACTTCTTCCGGGCGTCGTACGAGGTCTTTTTCGGGGAGGGCGCCCCGGTGCCGCCGTTTGACCTGGCGCGCATGGAGGCGCTTGCCCGCTCCTGCCTGCTCGCCGAAAGGAGGCGGCCATGACCGATTGGGCGCTGGACATGCCGCAGTGGCTGTGGGGCCTGCCGCTGACACTGCTGCCCCTATGGCGCTTGCCGCTGCGTTCCGCCCCGTGTTCCTGGCACGCCTTGCTGCCTGCCGATGGCGCGTCGCGCGCCGTCGACCTGAGCCTGCGCCTGGCCGGGGCCGGCGCCATCCTGGCTTTGCTGCTGGGCAGCTCCGGCCTGCACCGGCGCGAGTACACGGTCGAACGCACGGGCTACGGCGCCCACATGGTGCTGCTGCTGGACCGCAGCCGCAGCATGGACGATAGCTTCGCCGGGCGCACCCCCGCGGGGGGCGAGGAATCCAAGTCCGCCGCGGCCGAGCGCCTCTTGAGCGGTTTCGTCTCCGGCGGACGCAACGATCTGGTCGGGGTCGCCGCCTTCAGTACCTCGCCTTTGTTCGTGCTGCCGCTGACCGAAAACAAGGCTGCGGTGCTGGCGGCGGTCCACGCCATGAAGCTGCCGGGCCTGGCGCAGACGCATGTGAGCAAGGGGCTGGCGATGGCGCTTTCGTATTTCGGCGACGAGCCGACCGCAGGTTCGCGCATCGTCCTGCTGGTGTCCGACGGCGCCGCCGAGGTGGACCCGGACAGCGAGCTGAAGCTGCGCCGCTGGTTCAAGGAGAAGGGCATACGGCTGTACTGGATATTTCTGCGCACTGCGGGTAGCCACGGGATCTTCGAAGCGCCGGACAACCCGGAGGACGACAACGCCCAGGCGCGGCCCGAGCGCTATCTGCATCTGTTTTTCAGCAGTTTGGACATCCCCTACCGCGCCTACGAGGCGGAAGACGCCGACGCCTTGAAGCGCGCCATCGCCGATGTCGACCGCGAAGAGCAGCGGCCGCTGCGCTATGCCGAGCGGGTGCCGCGGCGGGATCTGCAAGCTTTTTGTTATCTGGCGGCGGCGCTGGCGCTAGCCTGGTTGGTCGCTGCGAAGTGCATGGAGGTGGCGCGGTGAAAGGCGACTGGCGCGTTCGACTCGCGGCCGGACTGGCCCTGATGTTGGCCTTGTCGGCGCTGCTGGAGTTCAGGCAATGGCGGAAGGCCTCGGCGGCCAATGCCGATGTCGCAGAGCTGCTGGTTGGGCACGACATCGCCCCGGAACGGCTGGCGGTGGCATCGCCCCAAGTCTTGTTGGCGCGTGCCGTGTATTTCGTGCGGCACGAGCGCTACGGGGACGCGCTGGAACTGCTGAACCTGCTGGAGGCCCAGGGCGATGCGGCCTTCTGCGCCGACGTGTATTACAACCAGGGCAATCTGCAGCTTACCCAGGCTCTGGACCGCGTCGAAAAAGCGGAAATCGACCAGGCCCGGGTCTTCGCCGAAATGGCCAAGGAAGCCTACCGGCGCGCCCTGTTGCTGGTGCCCGGCCACTGGGATGCGAAATACAACCTGGAAGCTGCCATGCGACTCATGCCGGAGATGGACCGGGTCAGCCATGCCGAGGATGAGCCGCCCGAAACCGAATCCAAGCGGCTGTGGACGGGCTTGCCCGGATTTCCGCGAGGCTTGCCGTGAACCGCTGGCGGCAGCGTGTTGCCGATCCGGTTTTCGCGGCCCTGATAGCGGCCTTCGTCCTGGCCGTGGCCGCCTGTTTTCCGCTCAAGCTGGCGCTGGAGCGGCCGGTGTTCAGCCATATCGTCATCGTCGACATCACCCGCAGTATGAACGTTGAGGACTACCGGCAAGGCGGGCGCGCCGTGTCGCGGCTGGAATTTGTCCGGCAAAGTCTGATCCGCGCCGCGGCGGACCTGCCTTGCGGCTCCACCCTGGGGCTGGGCGTCTTCACCGAACGCGAGCCCGCGCTGCTGTTCGAGCCGATCGAGACCTGCGCCGGCTTTTCCGCCATTAGCGCCGCCATCGAACAGCTCGATTGGCGTATGGCCTGGGCCGCCGACAGCCTGATTGCCGCCGGCTTGCGCAATACCTTGGAACTGCTGGGGCGCGGCGATGCGGATGTGGTTTTCGTCACCGACGGCCACGAGGCGCCGCCGCTCAATCCGCGCTATCTGCCCGATTTCGCCGAGCTGAGCGGCAAGGTCCGGGGGCTAATCGTAGGGGTCGGGGATTCGGGGCTTTCGCCCATTCCCAAGTACGACGAGTCGGGGCGGCGCTTAGGTATCTATGCCGAGGACGAAGTCCCCCAGCGTTCGGGTTTCGGCCTGTCTGAGCTTCCGCCCGAACAGATTGAGGGTTACCACGCCCGCAACGCGCCTTTCGGTAGCGAAAGAGCAGGGGGCACGGAACACTTGTCCCAGCTCAAGGAGGCGTATTTGCGCCAGCTCGCCGGAACTTCCGGCCTGGGCTACCACCGCCTGGAATCGCCGGAAGGGTTGGCACGCGCCATCACGGCACCGGCTTTAGCGCGGCGTCAGCAGGTTGCCGTCGATGTCCGCTGGATTCCCGCCGCCCTGGCGCTCGCCGTGCTGGCCGGGGTGTATCTGCGGACGCTGCTCCCGCGCCTTAGATTTTCAACCGCAAACTGAAGAACAAGGAGAAACCTCATGAAACCGATACTGACCCTGGCCGCACTGCTGTTCGCCTCCGCATCGATGGCGCACGGCCCCACTCCGCAGAAGGTCGTCGAGACCGTGGAGATCGCGGCTCCCGTCGATAAGGTCTGGAACGCCTTGAAGGATTTCGGCGCCATCGCCCAGTGGAATCCTGCTCTGGCCAAGAGCGAAAGCACCGGCGGCAACGCTACCGGCGAGAAGCGCACCCTCTATTTCCCCAACGGCGAGCAGCTCACGGAGGAGCTCGATGCCTACGATCCGGCGGCCCACGAATACACCTACCGGCTGGGCAAGGACAACGTCAAGGCGCTGCCGGCCAGCTCGTATTCCGCCGTGCTCAAGGTCACTGCGACCGAAAAAGGCTGCCAAGTCGAATGGAAGAGCCGGCTCTACCGCGGCGATACCGGCAATTTTCCTCCGGACGAACTCAACGACGAAGCCGCGGTGGCGGCGATGCAGAAATTTTTCCGCTCGGGCCTGGACAATCTGAAGAAGATTTCGGAGGGCTGAGGCCGATGACTGCCGGCGCCGCCGCGGAATACGCCTGCGTGAGCAGGTTCTCGGCGGCTTATTTCAGCGGCAGATAAACGTCCGTGACCAGTTCGTGCTCTGGCGCATCCGGCATCAGATTCAGGTAGTGAAAGAACAGGGGGAAATCGCGCAGTTCTTCCCCGCTCTCCGGCAACCATTCCCGGTATAGGTAATAGGCGCTGTCCCCAAGCCGATCGTGAGAGCCGAAATGGCGGACCACCGCGCACCTGCCGCCGGGGATCAGTTTGTTCACGATGCCTTGCGGGTTGGCCGGCACCTCCGAGGTCACCGATCCGCAGATGTCGAATCTGAACTTAGCCGGTTCCGTCGTTTCGGGGTCGTCGTAGGCGATGCCGAAGGTCTTGCTGGTCGCAACCGGGGAAAGCTTGCTCGCCTTGCGCCACTCGATGAATATTTTTGCCGAATCGTTCACAAGTTCGGGGGCCTGGCGATGCTCTAACGCCGCCACTTTGGTTTCGGCAAAATCGACAATATTTACTTCCATAACTCGCATCCTCTCTCTGGTCGGAAATTGATACTGTGCGTTCCAAGGCTTCCAGGCCGGCTGCCTTCTGAATTGTGAAGGGGTTTGTCCAAAGGTGTTCTTGAACGCGCGCGAAAATGACTCAGGAGTTTCGAAGCCGGCCTCCAGCGCAATCTCGATGATCCGTGTTTGCTCGTCGAAGACGAGTCGGTAAGACGCTCGCTTGAGTCGCATCAACTGGATATAGCGAAAGACATTGATCCCGGCGTACTGGGAAAACTGCCGGTGGAAGTGGAATTTCGAAAATTTGGCGACTTGGCTTAAACGCTCGACGGATAATTCCTCGCCCAAGTGTTTATGGATATAGTCGAACACCCTGTCGAACCTTTCCGCATAGGCCGCTGCCCTTGTCCCGTTCACTGCTATACCTCCTCAGTCGGGGTGACTATGCCTTGCCCAAGCATTCGTATCTTGACCGGCGTTGCTATTTTGCCGTCCATCGGCGCAGGTTCGCCTCAGCCGGGGGCGGTTGAAGAAGAAGCAGGAAAGGGGGACTTGAAGCTCGAGGTATCGGCGGCCTACCGTCAACGCTCGATGACTAGGCGGGAGGCGATCAGTTCGGCTTCTCTCGACTGCTCCGCTGCATCGGTGTCGTCGCGGCGGCGTATGGGAAACAGCGTTTCAGGCGAAGCACCGTAGATGTCCTGACAATCGCGAATGAGGTGGCTTTGGTCGCAATACCCCGCGGCGTAGGCAATCTCGGTCCAGGAGGAGAGTTTGCTATGGAGGTGGACGGCATCGCGCAGGCGCAGGATGCGCGCGTATTTCTTGGGAGTGGTGCCGATGGCGTTCTGAAAGCGCCGAACTAGCGTGCGCTCGCTCAGGCCGAAGTTGCGGGTAAGCGTCTTGATCGGCAGAGCGCCGCCGGAATGCGCTAATTTCAGGCAGGCCGCCCGTGCCAATTCGTCCATGGGTTGATCGCGCAACCGCGCCAGCAGGAAGTTCTCCACGCAGGATGCCCTGGCACTGGGGGATTTCAGGTCAAACAAGCGGTCTTCCAGTTCCCGGACCGCTGCCAAGGGAAACAAGTCGCCGCAATCCGCCCGGATCTCGGCCACCGCGCCCACAGCATCACCCAGGAAGGCATGCAATCCCCAGGGCGTCAGGCGCACCGTGACTCCAGCCATCATGCCCAGGCATTCCAGGTCGAAGCGATGCGTTTGAAAC
>JAQTYA010000118.1 GCA_028688525.1 Methylococcus sp.
CTTTGATGGCCTGCTGCCGCATCACCTGCAGGGCATGATGATCCAGGGTTCGCCCGTCCGAGTTCCGTTTGCATTTCATGGCTCCATTATATCAAATATGTGACATTACTTTGTTTAGGCTTAGTAAGTCACAAACGGAAAATGAAATAACTTTCTTGAGAAGTGAATTATCCAGTGTTCGATCAGAACTAAATGATACTGCAAAGCAACTCCAGTCCGAAATTCGTAAAATTGATGCTTTAGAAAAGGAAAGTGAAATACACCTAAAAATGGCAAAGCCAATTTATGAGGCACCAAAGGAGGCAGTACCATATTTTAAGAAAAAATCGCATAACAAATAGCCAGCGTAGGATGCGCTGAGGCACGAAGCGCATCAGTCGAGTAATCCACGGCAGATTGTCATCTCGACCGGCATACCGACCAATAATGAAATATAACGATATCGCCCGGAATAATCCTTATCGGGGAACGGCAAAACACGATCGATGCGCTTCGTACCTCAGCGCATCCTACGTCTCGATCGCCTGACAAATGACGGAATACCGGCGGGCTCACTTTCCTGGCGCAACTTGGTTCTTCACAGTCAATCTTGCCGAACGCAAGGGAAATCGGTTATTGCTGGATCGCATCGACGACCTCCGAGCGGCTATGCATTACGTCAAGCATCGCCATCCCTTCCGGCTGGTGGCCTGGGTGATTTTGCCTGAAAATCTCCATTGCATTTGGACCCTTCCGCCTGGCGATTCGGATTTTTCGACTCGGTGGAATCTCCTGAAGGGTCACTTTTCCCGATCCGTCGAAAAAAACGAACGGATTTCCTGTAGCCGGGCGAAGCGACGTGAACGGGGTTTGTGGCAACGGCGGTTTTGGGAGCATTTGATTCGGGATCAAGAGGATTTCAACCGGCATATCGATTATATCCACTGGAATCCGGTAAAACATGGATGGGTGAAACAAGTTTCCGATTGGCCGCATTCGAGTTTTCATGTGTATGTAGCACGAGGAATGTACCCTGAAAATTGGGGATACGAAGGGAAGTTTGATATTTGTGCGGGTGAATGACGCGAACGATGCGCTTCGTGCCTCAGCGCATCCTACGTAGACTAGAATTTTGGATATGGCATCACTATGAACAAGACAAGCACTTCACCGCTTACCCTCTACGGCTCGCCCGTCAGCGTCAAAGAAACCATCGACCGCATCGAGAACATCCTGCCTGAAAAAGGTGTTGCCGTGTTCGCCAGGATCGATCATGGCTCCGGCACCAAGGTGGCATATCAAAACATGGAAAACCTAGTCGAAGAATACGGAATTCAACGGCACCAAGCAATAATCGAAAACATGACTGCGACTTTGAAGGCCATCGTGACCGGTGCCATTTCAAGCCAATAAACACCAAGAGGAAAACACATGCTGAATGAATTACTGGGCAGTTGGAAAGTGATCGGTTGCCAGCTGAATACCCGATGGTTGCCGGATTCGATTTTCAGGGAGTTCCGCTATAGTTTCACGGCCGACGATCGATTCCTATTGGACTGGTCAGAGCTCACTTATCCCCAATTTGTGGGCGGCTTTCCAAAGAGCAAATCGGGCAAAGTCATTATCAACGCCGGCGCCAACCCTCCGCAAATCGACTTCCTTCCTGATGAAGGGCCGTTTTCCGGCAAGGCTTTGCTGGGAATTTTCGAGCTGGATCACGACGTGCTGAAAGCTAATTTCGCTTTTCCAGGCAATCCGCGCCCTGCCGAATTTACCGCAACCAACGGCCAGGTCTACGAGATTTGGCAGCGCGTCGGTTGACCAAGGCATTGGAATGACGGGCGGCTTACACGGACGGCAAGGCTCCGTTTATCCGTAGAGTCATCGAAAACCTATTCGGACCAACTCCATATCAAAGGATATAAGCATGAAAACGCTCGGAAGAATGGTTGTGCTCGTGAGGGAATACGGCGAAGCCATCGACTTTTACAGGGACAAGCTCGGCTTCGAGGTGTTTGTGGACATAGACGCCGGCCCTCGCCGGTTCGTCCATTTGCGCCTGCCGTCGCAGCCGGAGATGGGGGTTTGGTTCATCAAGGCGGAAACGGAAGCGCAGCTGGCGAGGGTCGGACGCCAGACCGAGGGCCAGCCCTGCGCCGTGCTGTATACCGACAATTTGCAGGAAGACTACGCCCGGCTGACCGGCAAAGGCGTTGCCTTCGTCAGCGAGCCGCGGCGGGAAGCGGGTGCCGTTTTCGCCCATCTGCACGATCTGTACGGAAATGAATTCGTGCTGGTCGAGCTCGGAAACGAGCGGCCGGAAGCGTCTGCCGCTGGCTAAACGGCTGGCCCTGAGCTCAGTCGAAGGGAACCGAAGCCGGCCGTTCGCTTCGCCCCGCCCTCAGACGCCGTGCGCCTTGAACCACTCGCGCAACCGCCGCCAGCCGTCTTCGGCGGCGTCCTGGCGGTAGCTGGGACGGTAATCGGCATAGAAGGCGTGCGGAGCGTCGGGATAAACCCGAATCTCCGACGGGCTGCCCGCGGCTTTGAGCGCAGCGCGCATCTGCTCCACGGTGTCCAGCGGAATGCCCTGATCTTGGCCGCCGTACAAGCCGAGCACCGGCGCCTTCAGTTCACCGGCGAGATCGACCGGGTATTTCGGCGTGAGGGCATTGCGGTGTCCCGTCAGGCGCCCGTACCAGGCGACGCAGGCCTTGAGCCGGGGCTGGTGGGCGGCGTAGAGCCAGGTGATGCGGCCACCCCAGCAGAATCCGGTGATGCCTAAACGGTCGAGGTCGCCGCCGTTGTTGCCCGCCCAGTCCATCGCGGCATCTAGGTCCGCCAAGACCTGCGCATTGGGCAGTTTGGACACAATTCTGTTTTCAATTTCTTCGATACTCGCCAGCTTGGAGGCATCGCCCTGGCGGAAAAACAGCTCCGGCGCGATAGCGAGATAACCCAGTTTGGCCAACCGCCGAGTGATGTCCTTGATGTGCTCGTGCACGCCGAAGACCTCCTGAACCACCAGGATCACCGGGTGCTTGCCGCCGCCTTCAGGCACAGAGCGGTAGGCCGGCAGCTTGCCTCCCGCAACCGGAATCTCGATCTCGCCCGCGACCAGCCCTTCGCTGCCGGTGTGGATGAGGGTTGCAGTCGCCAAGGCGGGGCGCACCGCCAGAGCGAAACCGGCGGTCAAAACCTTGGCTACGAAGCCGCGCCGGTCCGAATGAAAACTGGGGAGGTCTCTGTCGCTCATCTGTTCTTCCTTACAAAACTCACAGCCCTCCTCCGACGACCTTAAGCGCCGGCTTGGCGCTGACCGGCTTGAAGCCGCTGATTTCGCTGAGCACCTCGTTCTTCAAACAGGCGAACTCGGGATCGGCACGGTCGCGCGGATGCTCCAGCGGCACCGGCACGATGCGCTTGATGCGGCCGGGCCGGGCATCCATCACCACCACACGGTCGGACAAGAAGACCGCCTCTTCCACATCGTGCGTCACCAGGATCATGGTGATGTCTTCCTGAGTCCAGATGCGCTGGAGTTCGGTCTGCAGATAGATCTTGGTGAGCGCATCCAGTGCACCGAAAGGCTCGTCGAGCAGGAGGATTTCGGGCCGGTTCACCAATCCGCGGGCAATGGCGGCGCGCTGCGCCATGCCGCCGGAGAGCTGGTGCGGGTGCGCGTTCTCGAAGCCGTGCAGGCCGACCAAGTCGATATGCTCCTGGATCAGCTTGGCTTTCTCGGCGGCATCCAGTTCGGCATTGAGGAGACCCAGTCCGATGTTTTCCTGCACCGTGGCCCAGGGAAACAGCCGGTGCTCCTGGAACACGATACCGCGCTGCAGACTAGGCCCGGTGATGCGCTCGCCGTCCAGCAGGATGTCGCCCCGATAGTCGCCCTCCAGTCCGACTACCAGCCGCAGCAAGGTGGATTTGCCACAGCCGCTGGAACCCACGATGGATACGAATTCGCCGGGGGCAACGTCCAGGTCGATGTTCTCCAGCACGCTCAGCGTGCTGCCCTTGACCTTGTACTGCTTGCTGACGTTGCGGATACTCAGTGTGCCGAGTTCGGACATGACGATGCTCCTGATCAAGCGAACGATTTGCGCCAGTGCAGCAGGCGTGTGCGCGCTAGCCGGACGCTCAAGCTGATGCCGAAGCCGATCAGCCCGGACACGATGACGCCGACGAACACGATATCCATTTCCAGCGATTCCTGCGCGCTCTCCATCATCGATCCGACCCCGCCGGTGGCGTTCATCAAATACTCCGCGCCGATGGTGGACAGCCAGGCATACAGGAAACCTAGTTCCAGGCCGTTCAAAATCGCAGGGGCGGCGGCAGGCAGGATTACCGAGCGGATCAATCGGGCTTTCGAGAACATCAAGACCCGCGACACCTCGATCAGCTGTTTCGGCACGCCGCGTATGCCTTCGTAAGTGTTGACCACTACGGGGAAGAACACCACCAGGGCGACGAAGGCAACCTTGGCGGAATCGCCCAGGCCAAACCAGACCGAGATCAGCGGAATCCAGGCGAACGGGGCGATCTGGCGGAAAGCGTGAAGGGTCGGCCCCAGCACGCGGTCGGCGGTGCGGGACAAACCGATCGCCAAACCCACGGCCAAACCGATGAGCGATCCGGCCAGCCAGCCCAAACCCATCCGGGTCACGCTGAGTTGGAGGTTGAGCAAGAGATCGCCTTCGGTCAAAGAACGGTCGAAGCCGTGAAAAATAATGGAAGGCGATGCCAGCAGGATCGGGTTGATCCAATGGAACTGGGCAGCCACCTCCCAAAGTACGAGCAGTACCAAGGGAATCAGCAGGCCCCGGTAATGGGTGGCGTGAAAGGCCGCCGGCAGGGTTCCGATGCGGAACCCGCGTTTGGGCA
This sequence comes from Methylococcus sp., assembly GCA_028688525.1. Taxonomy (GTDB): domain Bacteria; phylum Pseudomonadota; class Gammaproteobacteria; order Methylococcales; family Methylococcaceae; genus Methylococcus. Next base: position 4,873 of record JAQTYA010000118.1, read on the forward strand.
GGGTACGAATATCTGCGCTTAAAGTAGACATGATGAATTCCTCGGGTGTCGATGAAATAGTGCGTAGTTGAGCGGCGATCAGGTCGGTGCCGGCTGCCAGCGCGTCATGCTGCGTTCGGTGAAGCGCAGGACCTGGTCGAGGACTAAGCCGACGCTGCCGATCACTACGATGGTGGCCAGCACCACGTCGAGCTGGAACAGCTGCCGGCCCATCACCATCAGGAAACCGATGCCTTCCGAGGACGCCATCAGCTCGACGGCGACCATGGCCTTCCAGGCATGGCTCAAAGACAGGCTGATGCCGGCGAAGATGGGCGGGATCGCCGCCGGGAAGATACTTTGCGCAGCAGCTGCAGCGGGCTGAAGCGAAATACGCGAGCTACTTCGACATAGCCGCGCGGCACGCCTTTCACGCCTTCGAGCGTGTTCAGCGCCACCGGCACCACGCAACCGATGGCGATCACGGCGACTTTGAGCGCCTCCTCGATGCCGAGCAGCACAATCAGCAAGGGAATCCAGCCCAGCATGGGTACGCTCGCCAGCGCCTTGAAGATCGGCCCGAGATAAGCATCCACCCGCCGCGACAAACCCATGGCAAAGCCCAGCGCCAAGCCGGCACCTCCCCCCAGAGCGAATCCGGCGAAGACCCACTTGAGGCTGATCCACAGATTGGTGGACACCTCGCCGCTGGCGATCAGATCGGTCAGCGTGCCCCAGACCACCGCCGGCGGCGGCAAAATCTGCTGCGAGGTCCAGCCGTAAAGCGCCGAGGCTTGCCAGAGCGCCGCCAGAGCCATAGGAAACAGCAACAAAACCGCCAGCTTGAAAATTCCGGCGAACGATGCGCCGAGAACGCGGCGCAGGAAACCTCGCGAATCACGGGAAAGAGTGAACGATGCGATGATAGTCATAGCCGTCATAAGCCCCAGAAATTGGTGTTGAAGAGAGATCCAATGGCTCGCGTAACCGCCCCCTGCCGTGCCTGCCAAAGCCCCTAAAGGCCCGGACAGAGCGGATGCGCCCGCGACGGTTCCGCGTCCCAGCGTCTCGCTGACGGAGGCCAGCCGAACCACGTTGACGATGCCGAGCATTCCCAGCCCCAGGCCGAGCAGCACCGCGCCGAGCTGAAGCTGCGCCAGTTCCTGCGCCGTTCCCAGGCACCCCAGCCCGGGCACGGCGACACCGAAACTCAGCCGGTAAAACCGCTCCTGGCCGACCCTGGCCAGGAGTCCGTTCAGCAGGAACAAGGCAGCCATGAAGCTGAAGCCCTGCAGAGCGACGAGCCGGGCAGCCTCGTCCCGCGAGGCGTGGAACTGCTCCAGTGCAATCAGCACGATGAACACCGTGTAAAACATCAAAGACCCGTGGGCCACCAGGTCGATCAGGCTGGTTTCGACGATGTCCCGGTGGCTGAACAGATCGGCCAGCGCCTTGCGCAGGGAAACCGGCCTGTCCTCGGCCCGGCGCCGGAGAGCTTCGCTGCGCCCGCTCAAGACGCCCCAGGCCAGGCCCATGGTCGCCAGAAACGACGCGCCGATCAGCCAGAACGCCCCCTGGTAGTCCATGAAGCCCAGCAAGTAGCTGCCCAGCATCGGACCCGCCACGAAAGCCCCGGCCAACTGCACGCCACGCAGCCAGCCGGCCTTGCGCTGACCGGCGATGGCGAGGTAATGGAAGAACTCGCTCTGCGTCGATATGAAGCGCATCGGCATGAACGCGCTGGCCGCCGCGCTGGCCAGCAACAGCTAGTAAGGCGAGTCGGCGAATGGCGTCAGGAAATAAACCGCCCCAGCCAAAACGCTGCCCAGCATGAACATTCCCCGTGCACCCACAGACCCGATCGCTATACCGATGGGCAGACTGACCAAGGCCATCATCAAGGGCTGCGATCCTGTGATAAAGCCGATCTCCGCCTTGGACGCCCCCAGCGAGAGGGCGAACAGAGGCGTCGTCACCTTCACCATGCCGATGGACAACCCGGCCAGCAGGACCAGCAGCAGGAAAAGGTAAAGCCGCCGCTCGTCAGCCGCCTGGCCTGCCGAGATCCGATGTATGCTCATACCGTGCCGCATTACTTGGATTGCCAGGCTTCAGCCTGCTCCGGCTTCCAGCGGTTCTCGTATTTGAGCTCCTTGAGCGCCGCATCCAGATAGGTCCGGTCGAACCACTGGTTCAAGTCGATGTCGTTGCGGACCAACCGGAAGCGCTTGGAGTCGTTGAGCGCCTTGCGGTAGCTGGCGACGAACCATTCGTCCAGCAACGGCGATTGCTTGACATCAAAGTTCTGCCCATCGTTGTCCTGCTGGAAATACTTGAAGGGGAAGCCTGATTTCCCCCAGAGCTGGTAAACCTGGGTACGGTTCTTCTCGTCGTTGGTCCAATCGGCAGCCTTCAACAGCACCTTGACGATGCGCTTGGTGATTTCCGGGTACTTTTCGGAAAACTCTTCCGTCACCGTGAGTCCGGTCGAACAGCCGAATTTGGCGCCGTTGTCCCGCTCGGCGTTGTAGATGATCTTTGCCAGACCCCGGTCCCTCACCGAAAACAGCGGGTTGCCGCCGAAAGCCGCCTCGATGTCTTTGCTGGCCAGCGCAGCCGTGGTGGTAGCCGTATCCATGTTGTAGACCTTGAGATCTTTTTCGGTCAGTCCATTGGCCTCCAGAATGCGGGCAGCCGTGAGCTGGAGACAGGTGCCCTTGAAGATGGCGGTCTTGCTGCCAGCCAAGTCTTTCACCGAGCTGGCGCTGGAGTCTTCGGTCGCCGCCACGTAGATCTGGGACCGGCGACCGGTGGCCATGATGAATTTGGTCGGCAAACCGTTGGCCTTGCCGATGATCTGCGGCAAATCGCCTTGCCAGGCCAAATCGAGCAGGTTGTTGGTGTAAGCCTCATTGACTCCAGGCCCCGCAGTCTTGAAGAAATGCCAGCGCACCTGAATACCGTCCGTCTTGAATTCTTCTTCCAGCATGCCCTTGGCGTGCGCGGTAGCGATGAAGCTTCCGCCGACCTGGGGCCTGCCGCCCTGCCCCACGTTGGCAACGCCGAAGTTGATGACCTCGGGCTTGTCCGCCGCCTCGCCGTCGTAGGCTACGAGGATGAGGGAAAACGCCAGTAGGAGGGATACCCACTCGATTCTTATGCTCATGATTCCAATCTCTGTCTTTATGGTGTTGGTGTAAAAATCGCTCAGCCTGTTATGGCTTGCCGCTGCTGGCCTCGGGACTCCAGAAACCCTCCAGCTTCAGCTCCGCCAATGCTGCGTCTAAGTAGCTGCGGTCGATCCAGCGCTCGAAATCGACGCCTCCCCGCACCAGGCCGAACTGCTTTGCGTCATCCAGCGCGACCCGGTAGCGGTTCACCTGGTAGTCGTCGATAAGCGGGGAAAATTTCCGTTTGAGGTCCTGGCTATCCCATTCCTCCTGGAAATGCCGGACATCGACGCCCGACTTGGCCCATATCTGGTAAAGCTCCGTGCGGTTCTCCGGCTGGGCGGCCCAGTGCGCGGCTTTGACCACGGTCTTCACTACCCGGCGGGTGAGATCCGGATGACGGTCCGCGAACCCTTCGGTCACCGTGAATCCGGTGGAGCAACCGTATTTGCCGCCGTCCTCGGCACCGGAATAGATGATCTTGATCAAGCCCTGATCGCGGGCCGAGAATAGATTGAACGAGCCGAAGGCCAGCTCCAGATCGCCGCTGCTCAAGGCCGACACCGCAGCCAGCGCGTCCAGGTTGTAGACCTTGAGATCCTTCTCCTTGAGGCCATGGGCGGCGAGCAGACGAGCCACCGACAGATGCGGGCAGGTGCCCTTCTGGATCGCCACGCTGCGGCCCTTGATGTCGTCGATACCCTTGGCGGTAGAATCCTGCCGCGCCACCAGATAGAAGTACTGGCGCCGGCTCAAACCCAGGATGAACTTGGTCTTCAGCCCGCTGCTACGGCCGATCAGCTGCGGCAAATCTCCCTGCCAGGCGAAATCCAGCTTGCCGTTGGTGTAGGCTTCGTTTACGCCAGGCCCCGCGGTCTTGAAGAAATGCCAGTTGACCTGGATTCCATCGGCCTTGAACTCCTCCTCCAACCAGCCCTTGACATGGGCCACCGCCGACACCGAACTGCCGACAAAGGGCCGTCCGCCCAATCCGATGGAAGCCACCCCGATGTTGATCTCTTTTGGGACTTCCGCCGAGGCGCCGCCTAGGCTGCCGAGCCAAGCCAATGCGCCGAGCATCGCTTTCAAGACCGTTGTCATGTCACGCTTCTCCCGCCTTTAAAAACCGAACTGCATCTGGGCCCAGAACTCGTCGTTCCGCGGCTTATCCGCTTCCTGCGTCATGTGGTAATAGTTCAGCTGAAGCTTGGTGGTCTCCGCAAAGAAGATGTTCACGCCGGGGATCAGGTAGGTGATCTTGTCGTTCCTGGAGTGCAGGTTGGGGTCCCAGGCATCCCAGCGGAAGAAGACCTGATAGGTCTTGGGCCACCAGTCGTCGTAGCGGCCCTGGGCACGGTAGCTCTTCACGAATTGCGCGCCGAAGTTGTAGAACAAGGTCGTGGTGTAGCCTTCACCCTGGTTGACCACGGTATAGGGCGACGCGTTCTTGGTGGGGGAGATGCCGGGATAGGTGGTGTCCCAGGTCCGCACCCATTCGAAGGTCACGCCGACCGGGTGGTGGTTGTAGGAAAGGTCCACGCCGACCCGATTCTTCTCGCCATTGTCGAGGTAATGGTTGGCCGTCGTCTTGGTGGTCGGATTCGTGTAATAGGTCGATTGGATGTTCTGGGTGCCTAAATACGCCGAGGTGCCGATCTTGAGTTCGCGGAACCAGGAGTTGTAATCCACCGGCGCGGTAAAGGCCAAGCGCCCCATCCAGTCCTTCATGCGGTTGTTGTCCAGCTTGTTCGGCCCGTTGCCGTTGAACACGCCGACCGCGTATTCGACGATGGGAGCGCGATAGTTGGCGCCGTAATCGACCTGGGGAAACGCATCGCCGCGGATGAAGGCGCCGATATGGCGGTCGCCCAGGCCAGTGGTCGCCGGCTGAGTCCACATGGCATTGCGGATCAAGGGCTTCAAGTCTTCGGTCGCATTGACTTCAATGCCGAACGGGATCAGCTGCTGGCCGAGGGTGAACTTGAGACGAGAATCTTCCTGATTAATGGTCGGCAGGAAGTTGTAGCTGACCTGCGCATCCAGCAGATTGAACGAAGGCGAACCGGTCTGTGGCGAGACACCGGCGCTGAGCTGGTATTCCAGGTTCCGGCCTTCCTCGTAGTCGCGGTACAGATTGCCGGAGAACCGCAACAGCGCCGTATTGATGTAGAACGAATTGTTGGCGTTGACGCTGTTGGCGGGCGAATAAGAAAGATTGGACTGGTTCCATTCGTAACCGGCCTGAACGATACCGCCGATGGTCAGGTTGCGGGTGCTGAGCGCTGTGTGGGTCTCGCGCTCGCGCTGCCATTGCCATTTGAAGCTCTCCAAGTCGGACTGGATACCCTGAATGTCGTCCTGGGTCGCCGGCGGCGCGCCTCCCGGCGCAGCCTGGACCACTTGGCTCTCGGTGTTCTCCACCCGTGTGCTGAGTTCCGCGGTCTGGCTCTCGGCTTTGGCCGCCGAGGATTCCGCCTTCTCCACCCGGCTGTGCAGCTTGGTCGTCTGAGTCTCCACCATGGC
>JAQTYA010000119.1 GCA_028688525.1 Methylococcus sp.
ACGGAAACAGTATCAAGGCCACCACAATCCCGGCCCCCACATACCCCAGTTCATCGTGGCATCGAGGTTGGTCTCCGCGGCCTGCCCTGTTCATCGGCGATTTGCTTTTCAACGGCAAGTTTCTGGAAGCGAGCGTAAGCATCCGAATCGCCGACGTAGACGCACTGGCAGATGCTCGCATCCGCGTAGACATACATCACTTTGTCGTCTTTGGGGTGCGCTACTAGCTTCTGTTGGGTCATCCCCTTGACGTTGGCCTGCTGCTCCGCTGTTTGAGCGTAGTTGATCTTGAAGCCCGCCGCCGCCAAGAGTTGCTCCGTATCCTGAACTTTTTCTTCCAACGTCGCACAGCCCGCCGCTTGGACGAACATGCAAACGATCAAGACTCTACGAGACAACATAATTCCCTTGTAATCTGAAATCCCCCGGCCGTTCGGTTCGCGCATGCCGGGGCGCCCATATGGGCAGATATCCCATTGAAACCGGCCGTCAGGCGCCTCAATTCAGCAATACCGCATCCGCCGTGTAGCCTTCGGCCTCCAATAAGGTACGCATTTTCAATTGCGCCTCCCTCTGAATCTGTCTAACCCTTTCACGGGTAATGCCCATATCCTTGGCGACTTCCTCCAGGGTTTCGACATCGAATCCATCCAAACCGAACCTCCGCCGCAGCACTTCGCGATGCCGGGGATTCAGCTTAGCCAGCCAATCGCCCATTTTCTGCTCGAGCCGCTCGGCGAGCAGGGCGTCAGCCACAGGCGTCTGCTCTTCATCCGGCGCCATATCGAGCAAAGACTTCGCCGAATCGGCGCCGATCGGCGCGTCGGCCGAGACATCTCTCTCGCTCAATCGCATCAGTTGTTCAACCCGGTCCGGAGTCTTGCCCGTGTGCTGGGCTACTTCCTGAGAGGTCGGCGTATATTGCAACTTAAGCGCTAGCATCCTGGAGGCGCGCAACACCACGTTCACTTCCTTCGCAACATGAACCGGCAACCGGATCGACCGAACCTGGCTCATCAGGGCGCGCTCTATCGTCTGCCGAATCCACCAAGTCGCGTAAGTGGAAAAGCGGAAGCCGCGTTCGGGTTCAAATTTCTCAACGGCATGCATCAAGCCCAGATTGCCTTCTTCGATTAAATCGAGCAAAGGCAGACCCCGGTTCAGGTAGCGGCGGGCGATCTTGACCACCAACCGCAGATTGCTTTCTATCATGAGACGGCGGGCGGCCTCGTCACCTTCGAGAGCAAGACGTCCGTAATGCTTTTCTTCGTCGGCCGTAAGCAGTTTCCACTTACCGAGTTCATTCAAATAAATACGGGTCGCATCCAGCTCCGCCCCGGCCTCGCGAAGATCTCTTTCATCTTCGCAGCATGAGGCATCCCATCCAGCGGGATGGCTCCCGTTGGCAACCGTATCGGCCTCGATCTCGCCGTGGACAGCCAGCTCGACCGACGCCGCGTCTTCGACGTAAGTAAAATCTGCTCCGCCAACGCCTACTTCAAAATTTTCTTCAGACGACATGAGCTTCACCCTCGATTCAGTCGCTGCCCGGCCGTATAAGTCGATGGCAGCTCTTACACCACCCGCTATCGCGAAACTCTGCGATAACTCCCCTTCATAATTCGACGCTTCATTTTATACCTTTACTACGAAAGAAAAACCACACTTTTCGAGAGAACGGAGAGACACCACAGTGACTTTCCCGTTCCTGCATCCAAGGGGCTCAGAATACGGGGCTAATATTTCATTAGAGTCGACTTCGCCGTTAAAATTCACCGAGCTCAGCACGCCGCTCCTGAGTATAATTCTCAATACGTATGTGCCCAAACCTGCCTGACCGGACAATCAATTTCATGAAAGAAGAACACGTCTACCCCGTTCCGGAGAATATGGCGGCTTCCAGTATTATTTCCGATGAAACTTATCGGGAAATGTATGACCGATCTGTCGCCGACCCCGACGGATTCTGGGCCGACCTCGCACACGAATTCATTAGCTGGAGCGCACCCTGGAGTCGAGTGGCGTGTTGGGACTTCAACGCTCCGCACATCGAGTGGTTCTCCGAAGCCAAACTGAACGTGACCTATAACTGCCTGGACCGCTATCTGGCCGCACGCGGCGACGAGACCGCGATCCTGTGGGAAGGCGACGAACCCGATGCGCAGAGCCGACTGAGCTACCGAGAATTGCACGAGCAGGTCTGCCGCTTCGCCAACGTCCTGAAATCCCACGGCGTAGGCAAAGGCGATCGGGTTTGCATTTACCTGCCGATGATCCCCGAAGCGGCTATCGCCATGCTGGCCTGCGCCCGCATCGGCGCGGTACATTCGATCGTATTCGCCGGATTTTCGGCCGAAGCGCTGAAAGACCGCATTCTGGACGCCGACTGCCGCCTCGTCGTCTGCGCCGACGAAGGACGGCGGGGCGGCAAATTCGTGCCGCTCAAACATAACGTAGACATCGCTCTACGCGAGTGCCCAGACGTCGGCGCGGTACTGGCGGTACGCCACACCGGCCGGCCGGTCGGCTGGACCGAAGGGCGTGACCACTGGTATCACGAGGAACTGGAAACCGCAGCGCCCGACTGCCCGCCCGAAGACATGGATGCGGAAGACCCGCTGTTCATCCTGTACACCTCGGGCTCGACCGGCAAGCCGAAAGGAGTCGTTCACACCACCGGCGGCTATCTGCTGTATGCCGCGGCCACGCACAAATACGTGTTCGATTACCGCGACGGCGAGGTGTACTGGTGCACGGCGGACATCGGCTGGATAACCGGACACAGCTACGTGGTCTACGGCCCGCTGTGCAACGGCGCAACGACCCTGATGTTCGAAGGCGTGCCGACCTACCCCAGTCCAGCGCGCCTCTGGCAGATCGTCGACAAATACCGGGTCAGCATTTTCTATACGGCGCCGACCGTCATCCGCGCGCTCATGGGCCTGGGCGAGGATTGGGTGAAGCAAGCCGAACGAAGCAGCCTGCGGATACTCGGCTCGGTCGGCGAACCCATCAATCCGGAAGCCTGGGAGTGGTACTACCACGAAGTTGGCGATGCCCGCTGCCCGGTGGTCGATACTTGGTGGCAGACCGAAACCGGCGGCATCATGATCACACCTCTACCCGGCGCGACACCGCTCAAACCCGGCTCCGCTACTCGGCCTTTCTTCGGCATCGTTCCCGTCATCTTAGACGCCCAAGGAACCGAACTCAGCGGACCGGCGGAGGGTATCCTGGCCATCGCAGCGTCCTGGCCGGGGCAGGCACGTACCGTATTCCGAGACCACGGCCGCTTCCGCGAAATCTATTTCGCGCTTTATCCTGGCCACTACTTCACAGGAGACGGCGCTCGCCGCGATGCCGACGGCTATTACTGGATCACCGGCCGGGTAGACGACGTCATCAACGTTTCCGGACACCGCATGGGTACGGCAGAAATCGAGAGCGCACTAGTGCTGCACGACAGCGTGGCTGAGGCCGCCGTCGTCGGCTATCCGCACAACGTCAAGGGCCAAGGCATCTACGCTTACGTGACGCTGATTGCGGGCGCCTCCCCCAGCGAGACGCTGCGGCGCGAACTGATCGACTTGGTTAAACAGGAAATCGGAGCCATCGCAACCCCTGATATCATCCAATGGACACCGGCCCTGCCGAAGACCAGATCGGGTAAAATCATGCGGCGAATCCTGAGGAAAATCGCCGCCAACGATCTGGACCAACTAGGGGACACCTCGACTCTAGCCGATCCTGCGGTCGTCGACGACATCATCCACAACAAACCGGCCTAGCGGCTTTCAGACAGTTAAGAACAACGATCCGCGGAGACGATCATGAAACTCATCACTGCAATCATCAAACCCTTCAAGCTCGACGATGTGCGCGAATCGCTGTCCGACATCGGCGTCAGCGGGCTGACGGTCACCGAAGTCAAAGGGTTTGGACGGCAAAAGGGCCACACCGAGCTCTACCGCGGAGCGGAATACGTCGTGGACTTCCTGCCGAAAGTGAAGCTCGAAATCGCCGTCGCCGACGAATTGGTGGATACGGCGGTAGATGCAATCGTCAAGGCGGCCAATACCGGAAAGATCGGCGACGGCAAGATCTTCATCACAGCCATCGATCAGGCGATCCGTATTCGCACCGGAGAAACCGGCGACCAGGCACTGTAAATCCACCTCATCGAATCGGGGCGCGCCCTCGCCGGTCGCGCCTTCAAGTTTGGGAAGGCAGCTGATGTTCGCGGCAAATTTTGTCGGCATCCTCCCCAGACAAGCGCTCGCCGGTCAGCTCGCAACGGCGGTTGGAATCTTCGAGGATGTTATGGTGGCGGCAGGTCTTGCAGGCACCGAAGGTCTTAAGCTGGTTCGCCGACTGCATCGCCTGCAAAATTTGGTTCAGCGCCGAGTCCACGCCCGCGCGCTGCTCGACCGGAAGTGAAGACAGGGCCGAGCGCAGCATCTTGGGCGGTATCGATTCGGCCAGCAGACCCCTGCCAGTTTCCGTCAACTGCAGATGCACTACTCTGCGATCCCGTGCATCGCTTTCCTTGACGATCATTCCATTGCCTTCCAGAACCGCCAAGGTTTGCGACACCGTACCCTTGGTGAGCCCCAAATATTCCGCCACGGCCAATGAGGTGTTGCTATACCGGTTGCAACTCGCCAAATAATGCAAGGCCTCGAGCTGCACGGGTTGCAGCCCCTTGACGGTCCCGGACCGGCGCGCCTCCATGCGAATCAGGTTCGAAATCCGCTCCAAATAATCGTAGATGTGATCGGCTTCCATGGAGGTCAATGGTAATCGGCCTTGCGGGGGGCTGACAAACGCTCCCTCTCAGCCCAGGTCGCTGAGCGCCTCCCGGAAAAACTCCGGTACGGCGAAAGCCGCGCGATGGATATCGGCATTGTAGTATTTCGTGGCGAACGGCTTGGCCGCTGCCGCCTCGGCGCGGAAACCGCTCAGATCGCCCTTGCCGGCCATAGTGGCACTCCACCACCCCGATGGGTAGATGAATTGCGGGAAGAACAGGGTGCGCGTTTGCGCAAATCCCGCCTGCCGCATGATCCGGTGCATCGAGGTAATGAGCGGCATGTGGAACAAAGGCGACTCGCTCTGCTGCACCAGGATGCCGTCGGCGCGCAGGCAGCGGTGGCATTCGCGGAAAAACCCTTCGTTGAACAGACCCTCGGCCGGCCCGACCGGATCGGTGCTGTCGACGATAATGATGTCGACACAAGCATCCGGTGCATCCTTTACCCACTGGATCCCGTCGATGAACAGTAGTTCGGCGCGCGGGTCGCCGTTGGAATCGCACAGCGCCGGAAAATATTGCTCCGCCAGCCGGGTCACGCGCTCGTCGATATCGATCTGCACCGCCTTCTCGACTTCCGGGTGATTCAGCACTTCGCGTAGACTGCCGCAGTCGCCGCCGCCGATGATCCACACCGTCTTGGGTGCCGGATGGGTATAGAGCACAGGATGCGTCATCATCTCGTGGTAGAGGAAATTGTCGCGGTCGCTCACCATGGTGCAGCCGTCGATCACCATGAGCTTGCCGAACCATTCGGTATCGTAGATCTCGATGCGCTGGAACGGCGTCTGTTCCTCGTGCAGCTTAGCCTTGATTTTCAGGGACAGCGCGCTGCCGTTCTGGGGGTAGGATTCGGTAAACCAGTCCTGCGCGTTGAGCATGGGAGTCCTCCGGCGTGGAAAAAGTGACGCATTCTCCCCCATAATTGAAGCTTTTTGAAAGACGATCCCATGACAACGCAGAATTGGACGCTGTCGGAAGCGCGCGACACCTACGCCATCGAGCACTGGAGCGAAGGGTATTTCAACATCGATTCCAACGGCGAGGTTGTGATGTGTCCGCAGCGGAACAGCCTCGAGGGGAGCGTGAGTCTGGCCGGGATAGCCCGCCGAGTCCGCGCCGAAGGCCTGTCGCTGCCGGTGCTGATCCGATTTCCGGAAATCCTGCACGACCGGGTCCGCTTGCTGAAGTCCGCTTTCGCCAAGGCCCGTGCCGAATTGGCCTATGAGGCCGGATACACACCGGTCTACCCGATCAAGGTGAACCAGCAGCGCAGCGTCATCGAGAACATCCTCCAGGGCGACGGAGTCGGCCTGGAAGCGGGCAGCAAATCGGAACTGCTCGCTATCCTCGCGCTGGCCAAGTCCGGCACCATCGTCTGCAACGGCTACAAGGACCGCGCTTATATCCGGCTTGCGCTGATCGGCAGCCGGCTGGGCCTACGCGTCTTCATCGTGATCGAAAAGCTGTCCGAGTTGGAACTGGTGCTCTGCGAGTCCCAGGCCTTGGGTATCGCCCCTCAGCTCGGGGTTCGCATCCGGCTGTCCAGCATCAGCGCCGGAAAATGGCAGAACAGCGGCGGAGAGAAATCCAAGTTCGGCCTCCATGCCGGCGAAATCCTCAAGCTGATCAAACGGCTCGAAGAGGCCGGCAGCCTGGACTGGATCCGCCTGATGCATTTCCATATGGGCTCGCAGGTCGCCAACATCAACGACGTCAAAACCGCGCTGCGCGAAGCCGGGCGCTATTACTCCGAACTGCGCCGGCTGGGCGCACCGGTGGACCATGTGGACGTCGGAGGAGGCCTCGGCATCGACTACGAAGGCACCCGCTCGGTCAGCGAATGCTCGATCAACTACAGCATGGACGAGTACGCCCATAGCATCGTCCGAGCCTTCGCCGATATCTGCGCCGAATACGGCCTGCCCCATCCCCATCTGATCACCGAATCCGGCCGGGCGATGAGCGCTCATCATGCCGTGCTGGTCACCAACATCGTCGACATCGAATCGGTGTCTTACGATGCCAGCCCAGTCGCAACCTCCGTCGCCCAGCCGCTCAAGGACCTGCAAGACCTGCTGCAGCGGGTGGACAGCGAACCGGTGCTGGGCATTTACCACGACGCCCAATTCGATCTCTCCGAAGCTCGCGCCATGTACGTGCGCGGCAAGATCGGCCTGGACCAGCTGGCGGAAGCCGAACGGCTCCACGCCACGATCTGCCACGCAGTGCAGCAGAGACTGGACATCCGCCTGCGAGCCCATCGCAATGCGCTGGACGAACTCGGCGACCGCCTGGCGGACAAGGTGTTCTGCAATTTCTCGGTATTCCAGTCGATTCCGGATGCCTGGGCCATCGATCAGATCTTCCCGATCATGCCGCTGCAACGGCTGGACGAAAAACCCACCCGCCGTGCGATGATCCAGGACATGACTTGCGACTCGGATGGCCGGATCGACGCCTACATCGACCGCCAGAGCATCGAGCACACTATGCGTATGCACGATCCGGTGCCGGGCGAGCCGTACTGCCTCGGATTTTTCCTGGTCGGCGCCTATCAGGAGATTCTGGGCGACATGCACAATCTGTTCGGCGACACCCATTCCGTCAACGTCCAGCTCGACGGGCAAGGCGGCTACGCGCTGACTCACACCCGGCGCGGCGACGGCGCGGACGATTTGCTGCGCTACGTCCACATCGATCCGGACGAGTTGGAACGTTCCTACCGCAAGAAGCTGATCGAGGCCGACATTCCCATGAACGAACGCAAGCTGTACGAAAGCGAACTGATCGCCGGGCTCAGCAGCTACACCTATCTGGAGGAATGAGCATGCAGACCGGCTTCGTCGGCCTCGGCGCCATGGGGCTGGGCATGGCCCGCAACCTGGGCCGGGCGGGACTCCTAACCGCTGTCTGGAACCGCACGCCGGACAAAGCCCGGGCGCTCGCCGCCGAAACCGGCGCGACGGCCTGCGGCAGCCTAGCCGAACTGGCCGCCGCCTGCGAGGTCATCGTAACCTGCGTATCGGCCGACGCCGACGTGCGGGAAGTGATCGGACTGATGGCACCGGCACTGCGGCCGGGCACGGTAGTCATCGACTGCTCGACGGTCAGCATGGACACCGCCCGCCGCGCCGCCGAGCTAGTGCGCGGCGCGGGCGGCGATTTTCTCGACGCCCCGGTGAGCGGCGGCGTCGAAGGCGCCCGCAACGGCAGCCTCGCGCTGATGGTCGGAGGCCGGACCGAAACCGTAGAGAAAGTTCGGCCGGTGCTGGAAGCCCTGGGCAAGCGCATCCTGCACATGGGCAGTACAGGCGCAGGCCAAGCGACCAAGGCGGTGAACCAAGTGATGTGCGCCGGCATCAACCAGGCCGTGACCGAAGCCTTGGCCTTCGGGCAAGCCTTGGAACTCGACCTGGACAAGGTCATCGAGGTAGTTGCCGGCGGCGCCGCCGGCAACTGGTTCCTGGACAAGCGCGGCATGACAATGATCCGCGGCAGCTTCCCTCCCGGCTTCAAGCTGGCTTTGCATCATAAAGACCTGAATATCTGTCTGGAGATGGCGGAAAGCTTAGAAATCTCTCTACCGCTCAGCGCCCAGACCCGGGACGACTATGCCGAGCTCATGGCCCAGGGCTACGGCGATGACGACATCTCCGGTTTGTTCCGGCTGAAATCGACCGGACGACCTAAGGGCTGAACAACGCTTTCGGCTATAATTCCCAACCCGCACAAAAACTTGCCGGACCGCTTGTGCCTACATCGAATTCCCCTGCTACCGAAACTTTAAGCTTCCAGGATCTGATCCTCACACTCCAGCGTTATTGGGCCGCGCAAGGCTGCGTGATTCTGCAGCCGCTGGATCTGGAGGTCGGCGCCGGAACCTTTCACCCGGCGACCTTCCTCCGCGCCATCGGCCCGGAACCGTGGAACGCCGCCTACGTCCAGCCCTCGCGCCGCCCCACCGACGGCCGCTACGGGGATAACCCCAACCGGTTGCAGCATTACTACCAGTTCCAGGTACTGCTGAAACCCTCGCCGTCTAATATCCAGGAACTCTATCTCGGCTCGCTGCGCCTGCTTGGCTTCGACCTGCTCGAACACGACGTCCGCTTCGTCGAGGACAACTGGGAGTCGCCCACGCTGGGCGCCTGGGGCCTAGGCTGGGAAGTCTGGTTGAACGGCATGGAAGTGACCCAGTTCACCTATTTTCAGCAAGTCGGCGGTATCGACTGCCGGCCGGTCAGCGGCGAGATCACTTACGGCCTGGAACGCATCGCCATGTACGTCCAGGGAGTAGAGAACGTCTACGACTTGGTCTGGACACGGGGGCCGCAGGGCATCGTCCGTTACGGCGACGTGTTCCATCAGAACGAAGTCGAGATGTCCGCCTTCAATTTCGAGCACGCCAATACCGAATTCCTGTTCGGCGCCTTCGACACTTACGAGCGCGAATGCCGTCCGCTCATCACCGCTGGATTACCCCTGCCCGCCTACGAAATGGTGCTGAAAGCCTCGCATGCCTTCAACCTGCTCGACGCCCGCCGGGCGATCTCGGTCACCGAGCGCCAGCGCTTCATCCTGCGCGTGCGCACACTCGCACGCGGCGTCGCGGAGGCCTACTACGGCAGCCGTGAGGCGCTCGGCTTCCCGATGCTGCGGCAGGGCACGATCGTCGATCCGCCCTTGCCCGAGAAGGGCCTGACGACGGGAGGCCTGGCATGAGCAACTCCCGCGATTTCCTGGTCGAGATCGGCACCGAGGAGCTGCCGCCGAAGTCGTTGCTGACGCTGGCCGAGGCGTTCGCCGATGGCATCGCCAAGGGGCTGGCCGCCGCAGGCCTCGCGCACCGCGAGATCGAGCGCTTCGCGACGCCGCGGCGCCTCGCCGTGCGCGTGAAGCGCCTCGCCGAGCAGCAACCCGACCGCGCGATCGAGCGACGCGGCCCGCCGCTCAAGGCCGCGTTCGACGCGCAGGGCGCGCCGACGCAGGCAGCGCTCGCCTTCGCGAAGAGCTGCGGCATCGAGGTAGGCGCGGTCGAGAAGCTGGAGACGCCGAAGGGCGCCTGGCTCGTCTATCGCGGCACCGAGGCCGGCGCGCGCACCGTCGACCTGCTGCCCGGCATCGTGCAGGCGTCGCTCGACGCGCTGCCGATCGCCAAGCGCATGCGCTGGGGCGCGGGCGAGGCGCAGTTCGTGCGTCCCGTGCACTGGGTCGTGATGCTGTTCGGCAAGGACGTGGTGCCCGCCGAGGTGCTCGGCGTGAAGTCGTCCAACGTCACGTACGGCCACCGGTTCATGGCGCCGCGCGGCCTGAAGATCTCTAACCCGGCTGCTTACGTGAAGACGCTGCACGGCCGCGGCAAGGTGCTGGCCGACATCCACGAGCGCCGCGAGACCATCCGCCAGGGTGTGGCAGCCGCTGCGCAACGCATCGGCGGCCACGCGGTGATCGCCGACGCCCTGCTCGACGAAGTCACGGCGCTGGTCGAGTGGCCGGTGCCGCTCGCCGGGCGCTTCGACGTCCGCTTCCTGGAGCTGCCGGCCGAGGTGCCGATCGCGACGATGCAGGACCACCAGCGTTACTTCCCGGTGCGCGACGCGGACGGGAAGCTGATGCCTTGGTTCATCGCAGTGTCC
>JAQTYA010000213.1 GCA_028688525.1 Methylococcus sp.
TTTGATGGCCTGCTGCCGCATCACCTGCAGGGCATGATGATCCAGGGTTCGCCCGTCCGAGTTCCGTTTGCATTTCATGGCTCCATTATATCAAATATGTGACATTACTTTGTTGAATCTTAGTAACCCGTCAGGGCATATCGCCAGCGGCAACCGGTGCCAAAACGTGGATCCTGGTCCATCCTTTGGGCACGGGGTTACGCCGGAAAAATTCCGGATCGGCTGTAAAGACCGTTCGCTCGCCGAACACCCCACCGACATCGCAGAGCGGAATGACGCGATCCTGCGGCGCTTGAGGATCGGTACAAACGACACCCCGCACTACCACGACTCCCGCCTGCACACTCCCTCTGGCGATGATGTCGTACGGACAAAAGCGCAAGATCATGCTGCCGTCGTTCAGCATGACTTGGGTCGAGACCCCTTTGTCGATCAAGCGAATCAATGAGCTTACGTGGTTCATCGGTTTCATGCCGTTCTGCCGCAAGGCTCAATTATCTCCCGCATTGCCCAGCTCGGGAGCGGCTTCGACCTCCTTTATTACGCTCCGATTAGGCAGTGCAATGTTTCCGGCAAATGGCTAAAGCAATGCCCGATGCAGGCGACTGGCCAAGGATCCGCTGCCCCTGCAGCCGATTCGTTCATAGTCAAAAATCCTTGCGATACAGAAAACTTACATTGCTCTTGTCCCGGCAGCGTCTATATGCGCAAACCTCCTTGGCACACCGGTCAACGTTGTGGCACGATACCCCGGCCTCGTTCTGCGGCTTTCCGCACATCTACAGGCGGCGTCCGGCCCTGCGATACGCGCATTGCGCTTGCCGGCTCAGGCGATACAAGGACTCGACACGGACTCCGGACCCTCTAGCTGCAAGAATCACTCATGAACATAAATTTCCGCCGCTTTCGGCATGCCGCGTCCGATGGCGCCGCCGATGCTGGTCATTGCCTCGCTCCCGAGCGGCGCATCGGCTCTTATCGCGCCAACGCCGCCAAGCTCAGTCCCTATCCACACACGAGACTATCCGCCGACGGGGCACCAGGTTAATCACTGACTCAGCAAATAACCTGCTCCCTATTAATCGCGCAACTGAAAGCAACGGGGTCATCACTGAGTAGTTACAATATTCTTTGGTAACCGGAAGACGCCATTTTTGAAAACTGCGCCTAAATGACAGAAAAACAAACCGCTTTCAGCAGGCTGCTCGCATGAACCAGATTGTCCTCATCGCCCTGCGCAGGCCTTACACCTTTGTTGTACTTTCAATTCTGATCGTATTGTTCGGAATCATGTCGGTGCTCAAATCGGCAACCGACGTCTTTCCGCCAATCAAGATACCTGTCGTCTCCGTGGTTTGGGCCTACGCCGGGCTGCTGCCGCAAGATGTATCGGGGCGCATCACGTTTTATTACGAGCGCGCCCTAACCTCGACGGTGGAGGGTATTTCGCGCATCGAGAGCAATTCATACTACGGCATCAGCATCATCAATATCTATCTGCAGCCCGATACCAATCTCGCTGGAGCCGAAGCGGAGATTACTGCGATTTCGCAAGCCGTGGTCAAACAGTTGCCGCCGGATATTTCCCCGCCGCTGATTATGCGGCTCGAAGCCTCCTCGGTGCCTGTGGTCATGCTGCAAGTGACTTCCGACACCTTATCGCCGTCGGAACTCTATAATCTCGCCTACGCACGCATCCGGACGCTGCTGGTGACGATACCGGGAGCGATCCTGCCGCAGCCCTACGGGGGCAAGCCTCAACAGCTGCTGGTCTCGCTCGATAAGCAGAAGATGCTCGCCCATAACATCAGCGCAACCGACGTCCACAACGCCTTCGGCGATCAAAGCATCGTCTTGCCGGCAGGGGACATGAAGATCAAGCAGACCGACTGGATGGTGCAGACCAATGCCACGCCCATGCAGGTCGAGGATTTCAACAACATACCGATCAAGCGGGTCGACGCAACCAATTCCACTATTTATCTACGCGACGTTGCCGACGTGCAGATCGCGGGCCCGCCACAGATCAACTCTGTGCTAGTCGAGGGCAAGCAGGCAGTCATGCTGGTGATGATGAAGAGCGGCAACGCATCTACGCTGGATGTGGTCGACGGCGTCAAAAAAATGATTCCCCGCATCGAACAAATCCTCCCCGAGGGCGTGCAGATCAAACTCCTGAACGACGCCTCGATTTTCGTGAAGGATTCGATCAAGGACGTTCTGCACGAAATGGGAACCGCCGCCCTGCTCACGGGTCTCGTCGTACTGCTGTTTCTCGGTTCCTGGCGGCCGACCGTCATTATCGCCACCTCTATCCCGCTCGCCATCCTGACCTCGATCATCTGTCTGCACCTGATGGATGAGTCGATCAATATCATGACCTTGGGCGGACTGGCCCTGGCAGTCGGCATCCTAGTCGATGATGCGACCGTGATGATCGAGAACATCGATACGCATGTGGAAATGGGCAAGCCGCTCGAAACCGCCATCGTCGACGCCGCCAATCAGATCGTCGTCCCGACCCTGGTAGCCACCCTTTGCATCGTCACCGTCTGGTTCCCGCTGTTCGAGCTGAGCGGCGTGTCCGGCTACCTATTCGCGCCGATGGCCGAGGCGGTGATCTTCGC
>JAQTYA010000120.1 GCA_028688525.1 Methylococcus sp.
AGCGGCGTCCCGCCGGAAGGCCCCCAGGCAAACTCGATGGCCGACTTGCGGATCGGCTGGAGCTGCCAGCCGGCGGGCAAACCCTTGGCCTCGCGCCGGTGCCACCATACGTTTTGGGCTCCGGAATCCAACAGTTTGAACTCCAGGGTATTGGCCGGCCCCGTGCCCTTGGCCCGGAAGCTGAAGGCATAGTTCTCCGGCAACGGAAGCTCGAAGCGCTTGCGCAGAATGACGTAACCGGCGCCCCCGGCAAATTCGAAATCCAGCCGCAAGCCCTTGCCCTCGAACCCCTTATCCTGCTTCAGTTCCAAGCGGGTGCCGGGGGAGGCTTCCGCCACCCAGCCGGACAGGGTTTCAAAGTCGTCGAGAACCTGCCGGCTCTCCTCAATCGCCCAAGCGGGCTCCGCCAAACCGCCCACCAGTATCAGTAACCCTTGCAACAGTTGCCGCCCAAAATCGACCATAGAATCTCCGTAACCCAAGCTCACCGGCCCGCCGCTCACGTACAAGCGGCGCAAACGACGAATTCTATCTCGACCGAACTTCCGATTCCGTCCCGATGACGAACCGCCGGCCCTAGCGGTCGAATTGCGAAATACCGCGGGAACTGCCAAGTAGATGATTGCTATAAGGCTCCGCAAAGTGTCTTAGGTATTGGGTCGCATCGGATGACAAACACAGCATTAATGTAATTTCAATGTGCCAGCATGGCGCCTGGCTCGAACCCGCCGCTTTATTTATTTCTTGTAATTTTTTCGGAGAGACAAGTGAAAGCATTCGCTTCGGCAGGACTCACTGCCTGTCTGGTCTGTTTTGCGACCTTTCTAGGCCTCTCGGCCGGACAGGCTGGACCTTTGCCGCCGGCAGCGCTTTCCCCGCTAGTCCAGTCAGCGGACCCGATTGCAGCCGAGGCGCTGGCAGCGATCGCCGAAACCCAGGCCAGCGCCACTCCGGCCGCTGCCGACGCTTACGATTCCGATCCGGACGGCGACCCGGCGACGGCCTGGCAGGCCGTGGCCTCGGGCGGCTTGCATGCCTGCGGCATCAAGGCGGACGGCACGCTGGAATGCTGGGGCGACAACAGCTCCGGCCAAGCCAGCCCGCCGGACGGCCAGTTTTTCGCGGTGGCTGCCGGGCTGACGCAAAGCTGCGCGATCCGCCTCGACGGCAAACTGTTGTGCTGGGGCACGGAGAGCGCCCGGCCGAACACTATCCCGAAGGGGACCTTCAAGGACGTCAGCGCCGGCGACGCGCAGACTTGCGCGATTCGCCACGACGGCGCGATCAGGTGCTGGGGCAGCTCGAACTTCAAGCAGCTCAAGGCGCCCAAGGGGCGGTTCGAGTCGCTCAGCGCCGGCGGCCAGCACGCCTGCGCCGTCCGCATCGACGGCCGGCTGGCCTGTTGGGGCGAACAATCGTTCATGACTTACGAACGGCCCCAAGGCCGGTTCAAAGCCGTCGCCACCGGCGAAACCCATGCCTGCGCTCTGCGTGACGACGGCAGCGTGGTGTGCTGGGGCAACGACGCCTACGGTCAAATCCAGCCGCCCGAAGGCGCCTTCAAGAGCATCGCCGCCGGCAATTTCCACACCTGCGGACTGCGCTTCGACGGCAGCGCGGCGTGCTGGGGCCGCAATGACAGCGGCGAGCTCGACGTCCCGGTCGGCGAGAGCTTCCAGGCCTTGGCGGCCGGCGGGGCACACGTTTGCGGCCTGCGGCAGAACCATTCCCTCAATTGCTGGGGCAGCCAGCGCAACGCCATGAGCGGCGTCGGTTTACCACCGCCGGCCAACCTCCAGAGCTTCCCGTTCTCGTTTCTGACCCAGATATTCAGCTTTCTGGGAACCGGGCTGGTCAACTACGGCAAAGGCGTGGATAAGAAATGGAGCGGGGGTGAAGCGAAAGCCATCCCGTTTCAATGGGCTTTTGGATCCGTCGGAATCGTCATGTCGGCGTTGCAACTGTTCTTGCCTAAGCCGCCCGATCCCGTCGTCGAGGCATTGAAACGCGTCGAAGCTGATCTCCAGGAACTGAAGGCGGCTGTCGCGCGAATCGAATCCACAATGAAGCAAATTGACAGCAAACTGAATGCCCTAGCTTGCAATGTCAGCCTGCAGGCGCTGGTGAACACCGCCACCCAGGTCCAGACGGCCCAGGATGCCTACTCCAGGCTCATCGAGAGCAGCCAGATCGTGCTCAAGGCCTATGCCGACCGCGCCCAAGACCCCAGCAAAGAAGTGCCCGATATCAATCCGCAACTGCAAAAGTTCGTCGACCAATACGAAAAAGACCTGCGGCAAGCCCTCAATGCAATCCAAGAGGCACTGGTGCCGGCCATCTCGAACAAATCCGGTCCGCTCGAGGACTGCATGGTCAAGAGTTTTGAACAGTGGAAATCGAAGGCCACCCAATTACCCTTCGACGACCGTCTCTATTACCAGAGCGTCTACGAGATCCTGGGGTATGCGCTGACCTACCAGAACATGGCGCTCGTCATGCTGCAGGACATCGATCTCTGGCATGCCCAGCAGCAACTGAACGACGGCAAAATCGATTATTCGCCCGGCGACATGGTGGGCTACTGCGCCATCGTGCGCGAGAAGGCCGCATCCGGCGATTCGAAATCGGCCTACTGGCGATTGGCTCAGATTTCTTGCGACGATGCCACGGCGCTGACCGATCGCACCTACAAAAACATGGTGACTCAGATCGAGCGCGCCGGCGCACCCTATACCGGCGAGGATACGGTATTGTCGCTGGGATCCAATATAGTGGGTAAAGGCCCGGACTCGGCGAGCCAATCCTGGTTATGGGTACGTGACGTCGATGCCTATGGCGATACCAAGGGAGGAGCTAGGAATACGACTATCCAAACTTCTACCAATCCCGACAAGACCAAGGATTTCCTGTATTACCCGTGGAAAGCCGACGGCCAGGCCTGGATAACCGTGCAAGACGAGCTAATCGCGATGTTTAACCTGAAATGGGATGACAATTTGGACCTGCCGAGTCTCATGAGCGAGCAGGCCGGTTTCAAGAACATCACCCGCAAGGTGTTCTGGATGCCAGGCAAGACTTTTGAGGTCTCTTGGCCAGAGCTATTGTATAAAGCTAATTCTGCTCCGAAGTTGAAAAAAACATGTAATGGGTATGACGAGCACCAAAACATGTATTGCTTTATCGCCAGCGACACCGGGGGAAGCAAACATCCTATAAGCATGCTTGGCGTAGTCTGCAACTCGGATGCATTTAGTTATATAATAACGCCAACCTATAAGAAGCGAGCATTTCCATCAAGCACATGGGATATTTTTGTCAAACAATCAACTTCTTACAATCAATATATTGACCAATTGGGAAAAATAGATATGAATTGGTCGACAACTCGTTATGTTTGTACTGGTCCAACGTATTATAAGTTACCCGTATTTTTTATGGACCGCGCTAATCCTAACGGCCCAACGGCCGCACGTCCGCGCTGGCCCGTACTGGATATTGCGGGTCTGAAGTGCACCAAATCGATGACAGGCAACGGCCGTGACCGGCCAAAAGCCAATTCCGTTGGCGCCCCCACCCGCTGCGGCGACGATTTCGACAGGCTCATCAATGCTCTAGTGCCGCGACCGGATTCGGTGACGCCTAGAGTCGAATTGCCCAGCGCTGTCAAAGACGCCTCGGTGACCTATCAACCCGAGGGCCAGCTTGAGGTTTGCCATATCGCGGAAAACCTCAAGGACTGGTCGGCGATCGGGGGCTATTCCTGGGAAGTGACAAACCCGGCGCTAGACCGTTCCGCCACGCTCAGCGCGGACGCTCCTGGCGCTCAATCCCCTACCCGAAGCCGGCAAGAACTCGGGGCGTTGGTCGGCGCCGCCTCCTCTGAAGCGTTCACCGTGCGGTGTAGAGGCACGGCGCTGCACGGCCCGACCGGCACGCGCTACGCCGTCGAGTCCCCCTGGTCTACGGTATCGGCACCGTGGTAACAGCGAGATCCGAGACCGTTTCCAGCGCTCCTTGCCCCGGGGACTCATCTCCCGCCGCTTGAGCGGTCATGCCGGCAGGGAGCGCCGGCATACGCCCCCTGCAGCACGCGCTTTCCGCCGGAAACGCTTCTATGAACCGGTCCGGAATCGCTCCGAACGCATTCTTCAGCGCGTTGAAGCTGGCATATAATCCAGCGATTGATTGCCTTCACTCCGCTTCAGACCAACCTCCGGTAAAACTCATGGCCTCGCTAAAAAACCTGCTGTTCGCTGCCCCTCTGGCTGGCCTTGTGCTGCAAGGCTGCTCGTTCTCTTACAGCTCGGAAAGCTCGGCTAAAACTATAGCCAGCCCGTTCACATCGTCCTCGACAACGTTCGAATCGAGTGCGTCGAGTTCGAAGTCTTCGCAGAACAAGAAATCGCGCTACGAGAAAAGCGTCAGCGAATACACCACCGAATTCGCCCAATCCGGCAGCAGCGACAGCGTGGCCTTTTATGCCCGCGTGAGCCAACTGGCGCAGGAATACGGCATCACCGGCTGGGACAGCGACAAGGGCACTTATGTCGCCATCGGCAAAGGCCTGGCCGGCGCCAAGCTGGGCCAGCCGCAGTACGAGGCTTTGCGCAAGCTGCTGACGAATTCCGACCCGACCCGTATGCAGTACATCGACGAGGGTTACCGCTGATCCGGCTCGCCGTTCTCGCGCTGCTGCTTCTCCCCGGCGCAATCCGCGCCGGGGAGGTCTATTCCTCCCGCATCGACTACCTCTATCTCGACGCCAACGAGGGTCAGGCGGCGGCCGGCCACGCGGCGCTGCGCTTCGGCGACGAGGTCTATCATTTCGAATATGTGAGGGGCGGCCTGATCCGGGCCGCGCGCCAGCCGTTCGAGCCGTTTCGGCAGCTCTATACCGAAACCGAAAACCGCACTCTGCATGTGAGCCGGATTGCGGTATCTCCAGACACCTACTCCTTGCTGCACGACCGTTTCGAATCCCAGCTCGAGCGGCAGAACGCCCAGTTCGAGATGCCGGAGCGCCTGCACCGCGACCGCGAACTGTTGGAAGCCTTGGCGGACCCGGCCGCGCTGCCGCAACTTCGGGTGAAGGGGCTCGGACTGTTCGAGCCCTTAGGATCGGACGGGGCCGAAGACCCGACACTCGCCGAACTGCGCAGCCGCGCCGCTGCCCGCTATAGCGAAGCCGGGCTCGCAACCCGCGCCGAAGCCGTCCGGGCTGCGATCCGGAGCTTGCGCCCGGAACCCCCGGACGATCCACTGCCGGAAAATTCCGGCAGCCCGGCGCCTTGGAGTTACCGCTATGCCGACCGCTACCATGACCTCCATGCCTTGCTGGAAAGCTATCGGCTGCTACAGCGGGCGGCCCCCCTCCGACGCGGCGCCTACCATGCGCCGCAAGGCCGGGAATTCAGGCTCAAACCGGAAGAAATCGAAGCGCTGCGGGATTTCAGCCGGAAGCTGGCGGATTCGGTGCTGGCGACGCTGGACCACCCTCGCTCGGACCAGGGCCCCGGACTGCTCGTCGCCCTGGCTCGACTTGAAGTCCTGGGCAAGACCCTGCGCTACGGCAGGCTGGTAGTCCTAGATACCCTGGCGGAGCAGGATACAGCCGAGCGGCCTTGGCGTAGCGCTCCGCCTTTCTTCAGCGCCGCCGATGCCGATTTCCGCCTGGCCCGGCGCGAGCTAGCGGATACCGTGTCGCTGGACGAAATCGGCTACAGCCTGCTGGAAAATGCGGCGAACCGCCGGCTCCATGCCCTAAACGTTCTAGCGGGACGGGCTCCGTTTCTCCCGCGAGCCCCTGCCGGGCTGATGCCTACGCGCGCCGCCCCCCCTAGCGAAGTGGTCCGTCCCGCCCTGGAAACGGAGGACTCGAAGCGAGCGGCGGAGGCGCTCCGCGCTGCCGAGGACGCCTACGGCGAGCGCCTCAGACAGCTCTATAGCTACCATTTGGTGAACCGGAACTGTGTCACGGAGATTTTCAGGACTCTGGACGAAGCGCTGGGCGGACACGGGAACAACCCGGTGCAAGCCGCCCAGACGCGGCTCGGCGGGCACATCGAACCTTTCCCGATGAACGCCATCCCCTTTGTCTCGTCACGAAACGTGGAACGGCAGTACCGAGTGGTGGAAACCTTCGATATTGCCTCGCGCCGCAGCCGTTACCTCGACAATCTGGACACCGACGCCCGTCTGGCCGAACTCAGCACGCTCAGCTCGGCAATCTATCAGCCGAACGAAGAAGACTCCTGGTTCCTGTTCTTCACCGACGCGCCGGCATTGGCGCGGCCGTTGTTCGGCGCGGCCAACCTCGCCGCCGGAGGCTTGGAAGCTTTGGCCGGAGTCGCCGTCAGTCCGTGGGACTCGGGCCGGACTTTCTACAGCGGCCTGCGCGGCCTGTTCATCAGCCTACCTGAACTGGCCTTCGTCAACATCCGCAAAGGTACTTTCCACTGAAATCCGCGATGCCCTTTCCCTATAATTGGCGTCCCGACCGACATTTTTCAGGAACCGAAATGATCAAAATAAAAACCGTGCCCGCTCTGATTTTGGGTTGGCTGGCTGTTTCCGGCGCCGCCTCTGCATTTCCGGCAGGGAACACCCAGTGGGAGCTACGAATGAACATAGATGAAACCCTGACCCGCATCTGCCGATCGCCCAATTCCTACAGCCAAAAGGAAACCCGCAGCGGCGGCAGCTTCAGGAAAGCCCTCATCAGCTTCGGGACCGACGCCTCCTACGAGATCAAGCTGGGTGAAAGCCAAACCGTCATCAGCGCGGGCACTTACAAACAGGAAGGCGACGCGCTGACCCTGACGCCGAACGAGGAATGGCTGCCGTTGAGCACGCTGGCCAATTATCCGGGCGGCGGCACCATCGTCGATAAGGTCAAATCGTACGCACCGAAGAAGCTGCAAATCCGGCCCAAGAGGGAGGAATTTACCGGCTCGGTCGAAGCACCCCCATTCTCCGCCGTTAAGCTTTCGTTGTCCGAACTCAGGCGCTACCGGTTCGCGCAGACGCAGGGCCTGCAAACTTGCACATCCACCGTCGACGTCAACCTAGACGCATTCGGCACTTACCAATAGCGCTCGCCCCGTTCAATGAACTGCCAATAGACGAATCTTCCGGACCGGAGCGGCAGCCTGACCAAACCGGTCCAAATATCGTCTCACCGACTCCGGAGGAGCGCTTACGTTCGGCGCTTTCACGCAGCCAAGCCGAGAAAACGCTCACTTTACGCCACTCAACAGTAACTCGAACGTTACAGCCGGCCGCTCGACGTTCAAGCAACCGCCCACAAAGCAACGACTTGGCTCTATGTTGCTGTTACACGCTAGCCGTGGCACGAAACTAGCTTAGGCATTCCGCATTTGGCGATAGTATCGGTCCCTACAGTGGAATCCTTGTGCGAAGAACCCTCACCTTACTGCAGTCGATGCTGAAAATTGCCTGCCGGTCATGCGCCCTAGAGGTGGGACTGCTCACCTTGATCCAAGCCTCCTCGGCTCAAGCCACCCCGGCTTTCGCCCGGCAAACCGGCGAGCCGTGCTCGGTCTGCCACATGGAAAGCTATGGCCCTTACCTGACCCCGGAAGGACGCTTGTTCAAGCTCAACGGCTACCAGGCCGGACACGCCAACGAGCTGCCCGATCTGCTGAACGCATTTTCCGCCCAGTTCATCGGCTCCTTCACCAATACCCAAAAAGCCCAACAAGGCGGGGCGGGCCCGGGTTTCAGCGGCAACAACAACGTGGTCAACGACTGGGATGCGATTTATTACACCGGACGCATTGCCGACAAGCTAGGGGCTTATCTGCAACTCAATTTCAGCCCGCAGGTGTCCGACAACGTCAGCCTGGCCATGGCCGAGTTCCGCTTCGCCGACCACACCCAGCTTTTCGACAAGAATTTGATCTACGGCATCTCAGCGAATGACGGACCAACCATGTCCGATGTCTGGATGACCGTGCCGCAATGGATGTATCCCTATACAACGTCGCCCTTAGCGCCTCAGCCGGCGGGCCAACCGTTGATGATGCAGCTGATGGGCGGGTTCACCGGGGGCGCCTCGGCATACACGCTGTGGAACAATTTCCTGTATGTCGAAGCCGGCGCCTATACCTCGATGGCCAGCAACATGGCCAACGGCCTGGGCGTGTATAACCGATCCAATCCGCTCATCGACGGCGGAGCACCATACTGGCGCATGTGGATGCAGCATCTCTGGGGGCCGCACGTGTTGATGCTGGGCACCTATGGCATGCAGGCCAATATGTATCCCCAGTACAACAAGAGCGCGGGTACGGACTCCTGGACCGACTGGAATGCCGATCTCAATTACATGTACATGATGGGCGATCACATGTTCATGCTGATGGGGAAATACACACGGGATCAATCGACACTGTCCGCGAGCCGCGACCTCCAGTACTCGTCGACGACTCGGAACTACTTGACGAATACCATGGTCATGGCGATGTACACCTTCCAGCAGACCTACAACTTCGCATTTTCGTTCAACAATACCGGGGGAAGCCGCAATTCGGCCCTATACTCGCCCGCCCCGATTTCCGGCAGCCGCACCGGTCTGCCGAACTCCGAATACTTCCAGTTACAAGCCGATTACGTACCGTTCGGCAAAGGCGTGTCCGCCACCGACCCTTACCTCAACCTGCGCTTCTCCCTGCAGTACACGGCTTACACGACATTCAACGGAGCCTCCAACAACTACGACGGCTACGGCCGCAACGCACAGGACAACAACACGCTCTATTTCGCCGGCTACCTGATGTTCTAAACACGACCCATGCGAGGAAACGCATTCATGCACCGATTGGCCGTCTGGGCGCTGCTGGCTATGGCGGCTCCGTCGATTTACCCCCTCCCCGGCCTGGCCGCTGGCGGCATGTCTTCCATGTCGATGGATGGCATGGACATGCAGGGGATGGACATGGACGGAATGATGGAAGGCAGCTCGGATGAAGGAGCCAAGCTGGCGGAATCGCTGTGCGCACCCTGCCACGGCTCGCAAGGCGTCAGCGCGTCAGAAACCCACCCTAACCTCGCCGGACAAGATCGGATGTATCTCGCCTCAGCGCTGCAGGCTTACAAGTGCGGGGCGCGCAATGCGCCGCTGATGAACCAGGTAGCGGCGAAGCTGTCTGAGCAGGACATCGGTAATCTGACCGCCTACTTCGCCGGGCTGTCACCCCGCCCAGCCTGCCCTATGCGCGGAGGCTGAAGAATGAAACGGTTGCGTTCGTACGGCCTGCTGCTGTCGACACTGTTGCTAGCCCAAGGCTGCGCCTATTTCCAAAAACAGCCGGAAGCCGATACGCCGGAAGCCGCGGCGGAATCCGCCTATCAGCTCTGCGGCAGCTGCCACGGCCCCCGAGACATCAAGGTCGACCTGATGGCGCCCTCCATCGCGGGACAGAAAGAAGCTTATCTGGCCGGCGCGTTGAGAGCCTACCGGGACAAATCCCGCCTAGCCCCGGAAATGAACAGCATCACGCAAAGCTTCACCGACCGGGACATCGCCAATCTCGCCCATTATTTCGCCAAGCTCGAATGGAATCGTTAGCGCTTGCGCAACAGGACATAGGCCAGAATCGCCGCAGTAGCTGAGACGTTCAGCGACTGGATTTGGCCAGTGCCCGGCAGGGTGACGATGGTTTCGCAGGCCGCCAGGGTCGGAGCCGGCAGGCCGACCTCTTCGTTACCCAGTACCAGCAGGATAGGCCGGCGGTCCAGAGGCACAGCCTCGGGCGGCGTGCCTTTGGCGTGCAGAGCTGTGCCGATTACATGGTAATGAGCGCGCAAACTCTTCAAGATCCGAGACGCGTCGACTAAACGCCGAACATCGAGAAACTCCAGCCCGCCCTCCGCCACCCTGTAGGCCGCATCCGACAGCCCCGCCTGGGTCGGGTGATCGGACAGAAGTAGATGCTCCAGCCCGAAAAACGCCAGGGTACGGGCGATGGCTCCGAGATTGTGCGGATTGCCTACGCCGTCCAGCAGCACCGCCGGCTTGCCGGCCTTCGCCCATTGCTGCGCTGTTTCCTGGCTCAGAACCGGCACTTCTCGCGGTTTGACCGCCGCCACGATGCCGCCGTGCAGCACCGTGCCGGCGACGCGGGTGAGTTCTTCGGGCTCCAACAGACGGTACACCCGGCGCAACCGTGCCA
>JAQTYA010000121.1:0-6927 GCA_028688525.1 Methylococcus sp.
CATGGAAGAGCTGTTCGTGGCTCCGCTGCACTACGGCTTCGTCATCTTCGGCTGGCTGGCCCTGGCCGTCATGGGCGCTCTGACCCAGACCTTCTACAGCTTCACCCATTTGTTCGCCAAGGAACTGTGCCCGGACATTCATTGATACCGGCCACCCCCAGCGTTGCCAAAAAGGAGCCGCTGCGCGGGACCAAACCCGTGCAGCGGCTTTTTCGCGCCCAGCAGGTTTCAATTGCATGACACGGACCGCATTGTTACGATCACGTTGCAGTGCGCCGCAGCGCGAACCGGCCGGTCATCCCGAACATGCGCCGCATCGCATGCCGATTCCGCATCGAGACCGCACCGGGATGAAGAAGAATAACAAGAACAAACAAACCGCTCTGCGGTGGGGAAAGGCCGCGATCGGCGGACGCTGGGGCTTAGTCGCCTGGGGCATCTCAGGGGCTAGCGCCATGGCGGTGGCCGTGTGGGGACTGCAAACCGTCGCGATTCCTCTCATCATGCTCAAGACCGCCTCCTGGGGGATATGGAGCATCGGCGTTTTCAAGGAGTCCAAAGCCAATCTGAAAGCGGACCGAACGGGGACGCCCAAGCCCCCTCTGAAATAAGGGCCGGCCTGGCGGCGGACTCGATGTATCCGCTAGACTAGCCAACCCATTCCGCCCCTTCAGCACCATGCAACAAGCACGGGACATCTTCTCGTACCGGAAATTCTGGGCCAGCCGCTTCGGCACCGCCCCACAACTGCCGCTGACGCGCTCGGACATGGAGCAGCTCGGCTGGACCTCCTGCGACGTGGTCCTGGTCACCGGGGACGCTTACGTCGACCACCCCAGCTTCGGCATGGCCCTGGTGGGACGGCTGCTGGAAGCCCAAGGCTTCCGGGTCGGCATCCTGGCCCAGCCGGACTGGCACTCGGCCGAGCCGTTCAAAGAATTCGGGCGCCCCAACCTATTCTTCGGCGTGACCGGCGGCAACATGGACTCCATGGTGAACCGCTACACCTCGGACCGCCGCATCCGCTCCAACGACGCCTACACCCCGGACGGCGCCGCCGACCGCCGCCCTGACCGCTGCGTATTGGTCTACGCCCAGCGCTGCCGCGAAGCTTACAAAGACGTGCCGATCGTACTGGGCGGCATCGAGGCCAGCCTGCGCCGCGTGGCCCATTACGACTACTGGTCGGACAAGGTTCGCCGCTCTGTTCTGATCGATGCCAAAGCCGACCTCCTGGTCTACGGCAACGGCGAACGGCAGGCGGTCGAAATCGCCCACCGTCTAGCCGCCGGGGAAGCCGTCTCCCAACTCACGGATATCCGCGGCACCGCCTTCATCCGGCGGCAAGCGCCGGAAAACTGGATCGAAATAGACTCTACCGGCATCGACCGGCCCGGCGCGCTCACGCCGCCGGTCGACCCCTACCAGGAAAAGCCGAGCGGCTGCGCCTCGACTCCGCTCGGCAGCATCGCCTCGCCGGCCGCAGAAACCGGCGCTCCCGTCCGCTTCAGTCGCCATGCCCGCAGCGCTGCCGACACAGTGATCCGCCTGCCCGATTTCGAGGCAGTGCGCGACGATCCGGTGCTCTACGCGCACGCCTCGCGGGTATTGCACCAGGAGACCAATCCGCACAATGCACGCGCCCTGGTCCAGCGCCACGGCACCAGCGACGTGTGGCTGAATCCTCCCGCCCTTCCTCTGAGCACCAAGGAAATGGACCGGGTCTACGGGCTGCCCTACAGCCGACTGCCCCATCACAGCTATGCCGAAGCCCGCATCCCGGCCTTCGAGATGATCCAGCATTCAGTCACCATCATGCGCGGCTGCTTCGGCGGCTGCACCTTCTGCTCCATCACCGAGCACGAAGGGCGGATCATCCAGAGCCGCTCGGAAGATTCCATCATCCGGGAGGTCGAAGCCATCCGCGACACCTCGCCGGCCTTCACCGGCGTGATCTCCGACCTGGGCGGCCCCACGGCCAACATGTACCGGCTGGCCTGCAAGAGCCGCGAGATCGAGGCGAGCTGCCGCCGGCCCTCCTGCGTCTATCCCGGCATCTGCAAGAACCTGGACACCGACCACGGCCCGCTGATCCGCCTCTACCGCCGCGCCCGCCAACTGCCCGGCATCAAGAAAATCCTGATCGGCTCGGGGCTGCGCTACGATCTGGCAGTGAAGTCGCCGGAATATGTCAAGGAACTGGTGACTTACCACGTCGGCGGCTATCTCAAGATCGCCCCCGAACACACCGAGCCCGGCCCGCTCTCCAAGATGATGAAGCCGGGCATCGGCACCTACGACCGCTTCAAGGCGATGTTCGACCAGTATTCGCGCGAAGCGGGAAAGGAGCAGTACCTGATCCCGTACTTCATCGCCGCCCATCCCGGTACTTCCGACGAGGACATGCTGAATCTGGCGCTGTGGCTCAAGAAAAACGGATTCCGCGCCGACCAAGTGCAGGCTTTTCTGCCCTCGCCCATGGCCGTAGCCACGGCCATGTACCACAGCCGCAAGAACCCGCTGCACCGGATCTCGCGCAACAGCGAAACTGTGGAGACCCCGCGCAAGCTCAGCCAGCGCCGATTGCACAAGGCTTTCCTGCGCTACCACGATCCAGAAAACTGGCCGCTGCTACGGGAGGCGCTGAAGCGGATGAGGCGCGCCGATCTGATCGGCAACGGCAAGCACCATCTGATCCCGGCTTGGCAGCCGCAGGGCACGGGTGCCGCGAAACCGGCGCCTGGACAGAAATCCGGACGGTTCCGGACCCAGCACACCGGTTTGCCGCCACAACCCGGCACTGCACGCCCCAAACCCGCATCCCGTAAACTTCGCAAAGACCGGGACTGAACTCGCCCCTTCCTGCTTACCCCGCATCAACGAGAGGTCATCCATCATGTGGGATTTCAATCTGCTCGCAGCCACCCGCACCCTGGAGAAGAGCATGGCCTTCGTGCTCCACCGCTGGCTCATCTACCTGGGCGCCGGCCTCGCCTACATCGCTGGCGCCCTGGCCGGCGCCGGCACAGCCATCGGCGTGGGCTCGCTGAGCTCGAAGCCGACCGCGTTCGCCGCTGCCGGTGCTTGGCTGGGAATGGCGATAGTCGGCTGGGTCCTTTACAAGCTCCGCAACGGCTTTCTGACCGGCGTCCAGGCACGCAACGCCGCCTTGCTCGGCGCAGAGGCGCTGCAGCAGCCGATTCCCCGCGGCCGGGGACAGATCGATTTCGCACGCGGCCGAGTCGCCGAACGCTTTCCCGGCTCCGCCGAACGCAGCCAGATTCTCGAAAACATGCGCGGCGTGCTGCTTGGCCTACCCGGCTGGCGCGAGGCGCCGCCGCAAACCCTGCCGCAGCGCGTGCTGAAACAGGCGTTAGGGCTACTGGCCACTACGGAAACCCTGACCCTGCTCGGCTATCACTTCGCCCACCCGGCGAATACGCTCCGGCAATCGGCCCGCGACGGCCTGCTCATCCTCGCCGCGCACTTCCCGCGCATCCTCCGCAACCGGCTATACCTGTTCGCCTTCGGCTGGATCGGCTGCCTGGCGACTTTCCCGGTCCTGCTGGTGCCGATCCAGGGCATCCTGGCGGAGTTGCCGATCGATCCCGGCATCTGGCCCTATATCTTCGCCTTTCTGCTGGCGTGGACGATCAAGGCGGCATTTCTGGACGCGATCGCCCTAGCCGCCATGGTCGATTATTTCCTCAAGCTCCCAGCCCCCGGCAATCGTGCCGAACTTGTGGAAGCGCTGAGCCGCGACTTTCCGGGCTTCGCCGAGATCTGCGCCGATGCGGATCGGTAAAGACGCAACCGCCCGCCGCAAGGTTTACAGGCGACGGAAAAACGCTATAATAATCAGTTTTTTACTTGCCGGGAGTATCCCATGCGTATCGAACAAGAAGCGCTGACTTTCGATGACGTTCTGCTGGTTCCTGCGTACTCGAACGTGCTCCCCCGCGACGTTTCCCTGCGCACCCGGCTCACACGAGCCATCCCGCTGAACATTCCGCTGCTCTCGGCCGCCATGGATACCGTGACCGAAGCCCGGCTCGCCATCACCATCGCCCAGGAAGGCGGCATCGGCATCATCCACAAGAACATGACCGCGGAGCGCCAGGCCGCCGAGGTCCGGAGCGTCAAAAAATACGAAAGCGGCGTCATCAAGGAACCGATCACGGTGCCGCCGACCGCGACCATCCGCGAGGTCATGGAGCTGACCCGAGCCCGCAGCATCTCCGGCGTTCCCGTAGTGGACGGCGACGAACTGGTCGGCATCGTCACCAGCCGGGACTTGCGCTTCGAAACCCGCTACGACGAACCGGTCACCAAGGCGATGACGCCGAAGGAACGCCTGGTCACGGTGCAGGAAGGCTCCAGCAAGGAAGAGGCCATCCGCCTGCTGCACCAGCACCGCATCGAAAAAATCCTCGTGGTCAACGAAGCCTTCCAGCTGCGCGGCATGATCACGGTGAAAGACATCCAAAAATCCAAGGACTACCCGCAAGCCTGCAAGGACGAGTTCGAACGGCTGCGGGTAGGCGCGGCCGTCGGCACCGGCGCCGGCACCGAGGAACGGGTCGAGGCTCTGGTCGAGGCCGGCGTCGACGTAATCGTGGTCGATACCGCTCACGGGCATTCCCAGGGCGTGCTGGACCGGGTGCGCTGGGTCAAGACCCACTTCCCGCAAGTCCAGGTGATCGGCGGCAACATCGCCACCGGCGCCGCCGCACGGGCGCTGGCGGAAGCGGGGGCCGACGCGGTCAAGGTCGGCATCGGCCCCGGCTCGATCTGCACCACCCGCATCATCGCCGGCGTCGGCGTACCTCAGATCACCGCGGTCTCCAACGTCGCCCAGGCTCTGGCCGGCACCGGCATCCCCGTCATCGCCGACGGCGGCATCCGCTACTCGGGTGACGTCTCCAAAGCCATCGCCGCCGGCGCCCACTGCGTGATGATCGGCGGCCTGTTCGCCGGCACCGAAGAATCGCCCGGCGAAATCGAGCTGTACCAGGGCCGCTCCTACAAGGCCTACCGCGGCATGGGCTCGATGGGCGCCATGTCCCAGCAGCAGGGTTCCAGCGACCGCTATTTCCAGGACAGTACGGAAGCCGAGAAGCTGGTGCCCGAAGGCATCGAAGGCCGCGTCCCGCACAAGGGCAGCCTCATCGCCATCCTGCACCAGCTGGTTGGCGGAGTACGCGCCTCCATGGGCTACACGGGCTGCAGCACCATCGAGGAAATGCGCGAGAACGCCAACTTCGTTCGGGTGACCACGGCGGGCATGCGCGAGAGCCATGTCCACGACGTGACCATCACCAAGGAAGCGCCCAACTACCGCCTCGACTAGACTCCCTATCTACCCCGCGAGACCCCGATGACCGACATCCACGCCCAAAAAATCCTGATCCTGGATTTCGGCTCCCAGTACACCCAACTCATCGCGCGGCGGGTGCGGGAACTCGGGGTCTACAGCGAGATTCACCCCTACGACTGCGGCGACGATTTCATAGCCGAATTCGCCCCGCAAGGCATCATCCTGTCCGGCGGCCCCGAGAGCGTCACCGGTACGGACACGCCCCGCGCCCCGGCCTCGGTATTCACCCGCGGCGTACCCGTGCTCGGCATCTGCTACGGCATGCAGACCATGGCGGCCCAGCTCGGCGGTAAGGTCGAGGCCGTCGAACACCGCGAATTCGGCTACGCCCAGGTCCGGGCGCGCGGCCATTCGCAGCTGCTGAACGAGATCGAGGACCACACCACGCCAGAAGGCTACGGGATGCTCGACGTGTGGATGAGCCACGGCGACCAGGTCGTCGGCTTGCCGCCCGGCTTCAAGCTGATCGCCAGCACCGACAGCGCGCCCATCGCCGGCATGGCGGACGAAGAGCGGCGCTTCTGCGCGCTGCAATTCCACCCCGAAGTGACCCACACCCGCCAAGGCAAGCGCATCCTGGAACGCTTCGTCCGCAAGCTATGCCAATGCGAAGCCCGCTGGACCACGGGCAACATCATCGAAGACGCCATCGCCAAGGTCCGCTCGAAAGTCGGCGCCGAGCGCGTCGTGCTGGGCCTGTCCGGCGGCGTGGACTCCTCCGTGGTTGCCGCCCTGCTGCAGCACGCCATCGGCGACCAGCTGACCTGCGTCTTCGTAGACACCGGCCTGCTTCGGTTGAACGAAGGCGACCAGGTCATGGCGACCTTCGCCGAGCACATGGGCGTCCGCGTCCTCCGGGTCAACGCCGAAGAGCGTTTCCTCAACGCCCTCCAGGGCGTCGCCGACCCGGAAGACAAGCGCAAGATCATCGGCCGGCTGTTCGTGGAAATCTTCGACGAAGAAGCCGCCAAGATCGAAGACGCCCGCTGGCTGGCCCAGGGCACCATCTACCCCGACGTGATCGAATCCGCCGGCTCCAAGACCGGCAAGGCTCACGTCATCAAATCCCACCACAACGTCGGCGGTCTGCCGGAGACCATGAAGCTGCAGCTGGTCGAGCCGCTGCGGGAGCTGTTCAAGGACGAAGTCCGCCAGATCGGCCTCGAACTCGGCCTGCCCTACGAGATGGTCTACCGCCATCCCTTCCCCGGCCCCGGCCTGGGCGTGCGCATCCTCGGCGAGGTGAAGAAGGAATACGCCGAACTGCTGCGCCGCGCCGACGCCGTCTTCATCGAAGAACTCTACCGCCACGACCTGTACGACAAGGTCAGCCAGGCCTTCGCCGTATTCCTGCCGGTGAAATCGGTCGGCGTCATGGGCGACGGCCGCCGCTACGACTACGTGGTCGCACTGCGCGCGGTGGAAACCATCGACTTCATGACCGCCCGCTGGGCCCACCTGCCCTACGACTTCCTCGACCTCGTCTCGCGCCGCATCATCAACGAAATCCCCGGCATCTCCCGTGTGACCTACGACATCTCGGGAAAACC
>JAQTYA010000121.1:7027-10113 GCA_028688525.1 Methylococcus sp.
ACTGTTGATGGCCCGTCTCTCTCATCCGAAAAAAGTGGTCGAGGAGGCACTCAGGCACGCCGAAGAGCAGGGCTGGTGCGTGGAAATCGGCGGCAGTCACGCCTGGGGGCGGATTTATTGTCCGTACAACGACGCGGAGTGTCGCTGCGGCGAATTTTGCATCACCAGCGTGTGGAGCACGCCGAAGAACCCTGACAACCACGCGCATGCCTTGCGGCGCGTCGTGGACAACTGCACCACGCACCGCAAGCAGCAGAAAACTGCCGACGATGCCGAGGAGTAGCACGATGGAATACACATTCACCCTGAAATACCAGCTCGCCGACAATGACCGTGACCCGGATACGCTGGTCGAGCGCCTGGGAGAGGCCGGCTGCGACGATGCACTGGTTGGCATCGGTCAGCCAGGACGGCTCGCGCTGGAGTTCACCCGCGAGGCGGACAGCGCAGACGCGGCTGTGCGCAGCGCGCTGGCCGACGTACGGAGCGCCGTACCATCGGCCAGACTAATCGAGGTTGCCCCGGATCTGGTCGGCCTAACCGACGTGGCAGAGATGATCGGCGTGTCGCGGCAAAACATGCGCAAGCTAATGCTGGCCCATCCGGGCAGCTTCCCGGCGCCGGTGCATGAGGGC
Organism: Methylococcus sp.; assembly: GCA_028688525.1. GTDB lineage: Bacteria > Pseudomonadota > Gammaproteobacteria > Methylococcales > Methylococcaceae > Methylococcus. The sequence goes on from JAQTYA010000121.1 coordinate 7,663, forward strand.
AGTGCGTCGGTCTGGCATCTGGCGGATGTACTGGCTTGGCTGCAGACCAAGGAGACCAAGGGCAGCTATTCGCTGGCCAGGGACGTTCTGGAGGTGGCGCGCGTTGCCTTGCAGGTCAACGTGGCCAAGGAGGGGCGGCGGTTATCGCGCTCGACTTCCGAGGAGTTGGAAGCCCTTGTTGGCTGAGGCCGATGCCGGCCTCGCCCCTGACCGGAACCCACCCGACCGGGGCGGGTTTGTCGCCGGTGGACATCCGACTTGGCGGCGCTGGCGCGAGAAGTTTGCGTGCCCTCCTCGCGTCAGACCTCTACTTCGATCAAATCCCGCACCACGCAGCGCAACGTCAGATTGAAGCGCCGCGGAAACTCGCCGCAGCGCTCTATATTGTAGGTCGTCTTTCGGTCAAGCGGACGATCTGCTGCAGCTCGTACCGACGGAGGGCGCTCCGGAAGGGTAAGGGGCTACTCGCCGGGAATTGCGGTTCAAACAGATATTTACCCGTTATGCGCGATCAGGCGTGAATCCACGAATCCAGATATTCTCGTCCGCACACAACGGATAAATGCTTAGACGTTGGGCGTCAACGCCGGAGGTTCTCTAAATCTATGGCGAACTGCTTTGAAGGTTATAGTTGTCGATGCGGTCAGACTGACGAGGAGTTTGATCAAATTGCAGCGAGCGAACTTGCAGATCCCATTGCTCTGCAACGAATTGCTCGAATGAACATAGGTTGGTTCAGTGATCGAAGCATCTGTGACCATCACATCAAAGAATGGGGTTTGGATCAAAAAGAGGGCATGTACATTCTTTGGCACAAAAGTGACTATTGTGCTGAGCATGATCGCTTTCACATGACAGCGTTGTATGTTGGCAAAGGCAATATTGGCGTGCGTTTACGTGACCATTGGAAGAACAAGGATTTTTCAGACCAGTTGCTCATCTATTTCACATGTGTAGAGTTGCCGAACAGGCTTGCTAAATACTTCGAGCAATTGTTGCTTGATATTTACGATTTTCCATTCAACAAGGCTGAAAACACTGGAACCAAGGTGCTATGTGAGCACTTTACCCAATGCGAGGTGGACTGAATGATGCCCAACAAATCATTCCAGTGGATCGCCTTGGGCGCCCTCTGAATTCAAACACTACGGGTGAGAACTCGATGAGTACCTACCTCTACGCATGGAATCCGAACCGTTGGAACTGGTTTGATCAACCAGAGGCAATTTGTCGTATTGGGGACGGTGAGCAGTACGACTTGTACTGGAGCTGCGGTAACACCAAAAAAATCTCTGTCGGCGATACTTTCTTCCTGATCAAGCTTGGCGTAGAACCCAAAGGAATTATTGGCTGTGGCTACGTGTCTTCACCTCCTTATCCCCTCCTACACTGGGACGAAGAAAAGGCAAAGAAAGGCTTAACCGCTTTACGAACCGATCTGTTATTCAAGGTATTGTCCGAGACACCCATTATCTCCATTGAACAGTTACAGAATTGGTATCCCGACTACAACTGGTCGCCGCGAGCAAGTGGACTATCGGTTCCAGAACCCATCGCCAGAGAACTATTTACTCAAATCCAAGGGAGTCCAGCGTTTGGCTTTTCAATCCCCTCGGTAAACGAGGTTCGCCTATACGCGGAAGGGAAGAGCAAGACAGTCACGACCAAGACCTATGACAGAAGCCCTCTCGCCCGCCAAGCGTGCATTGAGCACTACGGCCATACTTGTTGCGTATGCGGATTCAACTTTGAAAAGGCGTATGGTCAGCTAGGTGCGAACTACATAGAAGTTCATCACTTGAAGCCCGTTGCGGACATCGGCGAGGAGTACTTGATTGACCCCATCGAAGACTTAAGGCCAGTTTGTGCAAACTGCCATCGCATGCTTCATAAACAGCGTCCGCCTCTTTTGGTCGAAGAGCTACTCACGCATAACCCTGAGCTCCACGTTCCGTGGAATCAATCCGGGTAAGAATGGAAATAGAGGCCGCTCTAACACTAGAGATCGAACCCGGCCGGGTTAAGGTCTTGCAGATCGTTAAGCGGCTATCAGCTGGGACATCATCAGGCCTTAGGCCCACATCAAACATGGCTTTCACGACCCACGAAGACTACTTCGCCAGCGTCCCGCCCGACGTGCGCCCTCTTCTCCAGTCCATCCAGCAAAAGGTCGAATCCTTGCTTCCGGAGGTGACTCGCTGCATCAGCTACAACATGCCGACGTTCAGGCATCGGCGCATCTTTTTCTATTTCGCAGCCTTCAAGCATCATATCGGCGTCTATCCCCCGGTTATCCGGGATGTGGCGCTGATTCAAGAGCTGGCGCCATTTCGCGGGAAAAAAGGCAATTTGTCTTTCCCGTTGAATCTGCCGCTCCCCATCGAGCTTATCGGTCGCGTTGCACTTGCCCTTTATCAAGAACGTGGCGGCAGCGCCGGGGACGCCAGTACC
>JAQTYA010000214.1 GCA_028688525.1 Methylococcus sp.
GTCTGATCTAGGGGGATGCAAAACCTCATTCGAGCACAGTAAGACACAAAGTACCGAATTCGAGTTTGAGTTGTTGTTCTTGGAAGTTTTTTGAATCGTTGTTGCTGTAAGCACTTAAGGGAGAAAACCATGGCCGATTTGAAGCTGTTCGAACGCTATTCGTATTCCAGTCTGTCGAAAGGCACGGCACCGGACCCCAAGGGCCGTATCTTCAAGACCCCGCGCATTACCTGGGACTTGTCGCATATCCTGATCTGCGGCAGCTTCGTGGATACCGTGCGGCAGAACTACCATGGCCAGCTCAAACCGGAGCTTTACCAGAAGATCAAAGAAGCCGCCGAAGGCTCGGGCGAGTTCCAGTTCTTACCCGGTGAACACCCTTGGGCGGCTCGCCGTATGGGCAAGGCTTGCGGCTACCGCTATGCCTTGCAGGACAACACTCGCGGCATCATTCTGCTGATCGGCAGTTACTACCAGGCCGAAGCGGATTTGCTGGAAGGCCGGCCCGCCCACCATCTGAAAATCGAGCTCTCGCCCCATCTGCTGGCCGAAGCCAATGCGAAAGCGATCCAAACCACCTTGGACAGCTTCGCTGGCCAGCTCATGCGCGCCCATGAGGCTTCGGGCGTGGCGGTCCATCTGGCGGTCGACGTGCAGCAGTGGTCGCCCGATCCGCAGTTCCAGAACCGTTTCATCACCCGTGCCCGGATTACCCGCCGCTTCGATGGGATCTCGGACGCTGAATTCCACGGCTTGTCCGAAGTGGCGGTGACCTATGGCGACAAAGCCTCGGAAAGCATTACCTTCGGCAAGGCGGCCTCGCTTCAGCTCTGCCTCTATGACAAGTCAAAGCAGATCGTCCATGCCGATAAGGTGGACTTCATGCAGCACGAATGGAGCGAGTTCACCCAAGGCGAATTCGACCCTAGCCAGCCGGTGTGGCGGATCGAGGCCCGGTTCCATCACTCGGTGGTCAACGAAATCGGCGAAGGCTTCGGCAAGTCGCTCAAAGCCTGGATTGACGTGGTGCCGTACCTGACCGACATGTGGCGCTATGCCTTGACCATCAACCGGGCCAAGGACGGCACCTATATCGATCCGGTATGGCAACTGCTGCGCGACGATCCCGAGTTCAAAGTCCCGGCCTCCGGCTACCGCATCACCCGTAAAAAAAAAGAGGACGTGTCCGCGGTGGCCCGCAACTTCGGCAATGTGCTCGGCAACCTCATTTCGCTCTATGCCCGTGAAGGCCGCAATGCCGATTACATCTTGATTCAGATCAGGCGGCTTTCCATCTACCCCAAGCTGCTGGAGCACCTGGCCAAGCCCGGCCAGAACAAGGACCAGATCGAGCAGGACTTGAAGGACTTCGTGCTGCAAGGGCTTTGGAAGCGGCGAACGCTGGGGAAGGCGGCGTGACCGGGCAGTTCTCCAGCCGAATCCAACCGATGCAAACCCTCAACCTCCAGCAAGCCGCCGCGTTCTTGCAGTTGCACCCGGTCACCCTCCGGGACAAAGCGCGTGCCGGCGAAATCCCTGCCGCCAAAGTCGGCAAGCGCTGGCTGTTTCTCGACGTTGATCTTGCCGCTTGGCTGCGCGGACAATACGCCCCGCGGGCGTTGCAAGGTGACAGCACGCAAGAGGAAAACCCATGTCACTTTACAAACGCAAAGATAGTTCCCATTGGTGGATCAAGCTCAGCGTCAACGGACGACGACTACAGGAAAGCACTGGGACTGCCGACCGGAAACGTGCCCAAGAACTCCACGACAAGCTTAAAGCGGAACTCTGGGAACAAAGCCGCCTCGGCGTGAAGCCGGGGTATTCCTGGCAGCAGGCGGTTATACGGTGGTTGCAGGAGACTGAGCATAAGGCGAGCCGTGAAACGGATATCGTTCACTTACGCCTGGTCGATCCTGTTTTGCATAACCTCAAGCTCGGTGAAATTACCAGGGATACGCTTGAGCGTGTTATCAGGCTTTACAAAGATCGTGATTTATCGGACGGAACGGTAAACCGGGCTCTTGCTCTCGTCAGGGCGATTCTTCGGAAGGCTGTTCACGAATGGGAATGGTTGGACTCTATGCCCAAGGTTCGCATGCTGAAATATCAGCCTCGGCGTGTTCGGTGGCTTTCGCGCGAGGATGCGGAAAGTCTCCTGTCGGAGCTGCCGCCACATCTGGCCGACATGGTGCGGTTCAGCCTGGAAACTGGCTTACGGCAAGCTAATGTGACCGGCCTGCTCTGGAACCAGCTTGATCTTGTCCGTAAGGTCGCCTGGATACATCCTGACCAAGCCAAGGCCAGGAAAGCCATTGCCGTACCGCTTTCCGAAACGGCTGTTGAGGTTATCCGGCGCCAGCTTGGGAAACATCACACCCATGTGTTCAGCTATCGGGGTAAAACGGTCAGCCGGGTGAACAACCACGCATGGACCAAAGCATTAGCTCGTGCCGGAATCGAAAATTTCCGGTGGCATGATTTGCGGCATACCTGGGCCTCCTGGCTGTGGGGAAGCT
>JAQTYA010000122.1 GCA_028688525.1 Methylococcus sp.
CATCGACAACTTCATCAAGCCCTATTTGATCGCTCAAGGCAGCGGCACACCGCTGGCGGTAGTGTTCCTAGGCGTGATCGGCGGGATGCTGGCCTGGGGATTCATCGGCATCTTCATCGGCTCCACCCTGCTGGCCGTGAGCCATGCTTTGCTGAAAGCCTGGCTGGACGCCAAGCAGGCGCGGGACACTCCCGCTTAGCGCCGCAACCGTTCGGCCAGGAAGTTGCCGACCAGGCTGGCCACCAGAATCGTCAGGTAGAACTGCCCGCACATCACCTCGATCACGCTCAGAATCCGGGCCAGCGGGATCACCGGCGTGATGTCGCCATAGCCCAAAGTCGTCAACGTGGCAAAGCTGAAATACAGCAGCTCGTCGTAGCGGCCGTCCAGCGTCTCGCCGACATTGATGCCCTGGAACGCTCCCGGACGGACCATGGTCAACAAGATGTAGACGAATCCCCAGATGAAGCCGATCAACAGGAAAACGCACACCGAACCGGAAAGCCGGTTGATGTCGGCATCCCGGCCGCGGAAGACGTGCTTGGCCGAGAGATAGCAGCTCAACACGCAGAAGAGCAAGAAGACTGTGACCTCTAGGATATCGAGCACGGGGGAATGGTAATTCCAAGCCAGCACAGGGAACAGCAAAGCCAGGAAACCGAGCCCCAGCCCAACGCGAAACACAAACCGGTTGTCCTGCAGGCTCCACACCCCGATCAAGGCAATCAGGCTGAAAACCGACTCCATGACCCAGTCCAAAAACTCATGATTTCTGGCTAGCACAGAAAACTCGCGCAGCAACGGGCCGGCGACTAGGGTCACGAGGAGGCCGGTGAGCAGGAACCCGAAATTGTTCTGCCTCAGCGCAAGCCGCCGACCGGGATTGAACGGCGAGAACGGGACGTGCGGAGAGACCTTGTTGCGGAGATTTCCCGGCATCATCCTCACCTACGTGAAAAAGCCCGCATAACGCGGGCTCGGCAAACTCCAATGATCTGTTGGTGCCGGGAGTCGGAATCGAACCGACACAGTGTCTCCACTACCAGATTTTGAGTCTGGCGCGTCTACCAGTTTCGCCATCCCGGCACATTCGGGATAGCAAGTATAGGGAAATTCTGGCCGCTGCGCTAGTCGCGCGTGGCTTGGCAAGGCCGGAATCTGCTACCATGCTCCGATGCTGAGAAGCGATTTCCACTACCACCTTCCCGAGGAGCTGATCGCCCAGGCGCCGCTCCCGGAACGTTCCGCCAGTCGCCTGCTCTGCCTCGACGGCAGGACCGGCGGCCTCGAAGACAAGGCCTTCCTCGACCTCGAAGCTCTGCTCCGCCCCGGTGACCTGCTGGTCTTCAACGACACCCGCGTCCTGCCCGCCCGCTTGTTCGGGCGCAAGGAAACCGGCGGCGCCGTAGAGATATTGCTGGAGCGCTTGCTCGACGCCAGGCGGATGCTGGCCCATGTGCGGGCTAGCAAAGCGCCCAAGCCTGGTGCTGCGCTCTTGCTGGACTCGGGATACCAGGCAAGAGTGCTAGGGCGGGACGGCGATCTGTTTGATATCGAGCTGGAAAGCGAAGAGCGGCTCGAAGCCGTCCTCGACCGTATCGGCCACATGCCGCTCCCGCCCTACATCACCCGCGCCGATACACCGGCCGATCTGGAGCGCTACCAGACCGTATATGCCGCCAAGCCGGGTGCGGTGGCGGCACCCACGGCCGGCCTCCATTTCGACGCCGCCATGCTGAAACGCCTAAACGCCGCTGGCGTGAATGCGGCACGGGTCACGCTGCACATCGGCGCCGGCACATTTCAGCCGGTACGCGCCGAGAACCTCGAAGACCATCACATGCATGCCGAATTCTGCGAAGTCGGAACTAACGTCGTGGAGGCCGTACGGCAGACTCGCGGCGTCGGCGGCCGCGTCATCGCCGTCGGCACCACCTCGATGCGCACGCTGGAAACTGCCGCGCGGAGCGGGGAACTGCGCGCCTTCGCGGGCGATACCCGTTTGTTCATCCAACCCGGGTTCCGCTTCAACTGCGTGGACGCGCTGCTCACCAATTTCCACCTGCCGGAATCGACCCTGCTCGTCCTGGTCTGCGCCTTCGCAGGCTACGGGGAAACCCTGACTGCCTACCGGCACGCAGTGACGCAAGCCTACCGCTTTTTCAGCTACGGCGATGCGATGTTCGTGCAGCCCAAGACCCCGAAGCCGCGCCCATGACACCGCCATTCGTGCTGCACGAGCGTCTGGCGCGGGATTGCTTTCAGCTCGGACGCTTCCCTTTGTGCCGCCTGTTGCTGATGAACGATAGCGCCTATCCCTGGTTCATCCTGGTACCCGAACGCGCTGGCATCGGCGAGATATTCCAGCTCGCTGAGGCCGACCGGCTTCAGCTTTTACGAGAATCGAGCGATTTGGCGGCCGCCTTGTCCGGCGTCTACCGCCCGGACAAGCTGAATATCGCGGCGATCGGTAATCTGGTACCTCAGCTTCATCTGCACCATGTGGTCCGCTACCGGAAGGATCGGGCCTGGCCCGGTGTCATCTGGGGACGTTTCGACCCTGTACCCTACGGCGGCGACCCGATCGACGCCAGACTCGGGGCATTGCTGGGATGCCTGCCCGAATTCGAGGCGGAGCCATGAGACCGGCTCCGCCCGCATGAACTGCCGTCCCGGCTGCGGCGCCTGCTGCATCGCTATTTCCATTTCTAGCCCCATTCCCGGCCTGCACGCGGGCAAACCAGCCGGAATGGCCTGCCCACAGCTCAGCGATACCATGGCCTGCGCCGTTTTTGGCGAACCCGGCCGGCCGGCGTGCTGCTCTGGACTTCAAGCTTCCGCCGAGATGTGCGGCGAAGACCGCAGCCACGCCTTGGCTTGGCTGAACTGGCTGGAACAGGCGACCCTGCCGGACTGCCGGGACTGACCCGCTACCGCTCTTGGGTTACCATAAACCCAGGCAACCCAAGTCCGTCCGCCAGGGAGCACTTCATGAGAACACGGCCCCTCGTTCCAGCATGCCCGCGAACCGGGGCCTTTCTGCTTCTGTTGCTGTCCAACCTCGCCGCTCCAACGGACAGTCGGGCCGAGGCCTGGGAGGGCTATGGCCGCAGCGCCCCCAAGCCGCGCTATGAACAGGACGAAGGCGCCAATCCCAAGTATCAATTCGGCGTGCGCGAGGCTTTCACCCCCTATCAGGATCCGGATAGGAGCGAAGCCGAAGAGCTGCCGGATCCGCTGCTCGATCCCAACTTTGGCGACTATAGGCTGATCGTCGTCATCAACAAATCCGATGACGAGTTCTGGGGCCGCGCCCAGACCTTGCGGGTCTACAAGCGGGGCGAGGGCCTGATCTATTACTGGCTGATTTCGACCGGCAGGGCGGGCTTCGAAACCCCCTCCGGCTATTTCATTCCACAAGGCTTCTCATCCCGCCATTGGTCGGGGCCGTACGACGCCCCCATGCTATGGGCCGTTTTCTTCAACGGCGGGGTCTCTTTGCACTCTTCGCTGGACCGCGAAGCGCTGTACAACATGGGCCGAGCCGCCGACTCGCACGGTTGCGTCCATGTCGAGGACCATCGAGCGGAAGAGCTATACCATTTGATCGGGCAAAGCGGCTACGGCCTTATCGAACAAATCGACCGCCGCAGCGGGCATCCGATCCTGTCGAACAAGCTCAGGAAGAAGATCAACGGTTATCGGACCCTGATCATCGTTGCGCCTACGGGCCATTACTCCCAACCCGGCGGGACGGAACAGCCGATAGCGCCAGCCGAATCCGCCGACACCGCCAGCCCGCCGCCAGAACCGGCAGAAAGCCGGGAAACACCGGAATCCCCGGCGAACTATCTCGACCTTTTCTAAAACGCCAAGAGGCCGCGCTAGGCGGCCTCTTGGCAAGCGAACGATGTAGCGGCTCAGGGCCGGTTGTCGACTACGCCTTCCTTTTCGGGCAGCAGCAAGTCCGTCCGGCTGACGCCTAAGGCTAAAGCGACCGGACAGGCCACCAGGACGGAGGAATAGATGCCGAATACGATGCCGATGGTCAAAGCCAGCGCGAAATAGTGCAACGCATCCCCGCCGAAGAAGAACATCGCCAGCACCATCAACTGGGTCATGGAGTGGGTAATGATGGTGCGGGACATGGTGGCGGTGATGGCGTTGTCGATGACCTCGGTCACACCCGCTTTGCGCATCTTGCGGAAGTTTTCGCGGACGCGGTCGAACACCACCACGGATTCGTTCACCGAATAACCTAAGATCGCCAACACACCGGCAAGTACGCTGAGCGTGAACTCCCACTCGAAGAAGGCGAACATGCCGAGGATGATGACGATATCGTGCATGTTGGCGATCATCGCCGCCACGGCGAAGCGCCAAGCGAAACGGAACGCCAAATAGCCCATGATGCCGGCCGCTACCAGCATCAGCGCCAAACCGCCGCTCTCGTACATCTCCTTACCGACCTGCGGGCCGACGAATTCGACGCGCTTGAGTTCGGCCGTGCCGTCTTGCGCCTTCAGCGCGGAGAATATTTGGTCGCTCTGCTTGGCGCCGGTGTCTACCTGCAGCGGCAGGCGAATCAGCACGTCGCGGGACGTGCCGAAATTCTGCACGGCAGCTTCAGCGATCTGCTGCTCCTCCAGCGTCTTGCGTATCGCCTCGAGATCCGCGGTCTGAGCATAGCGGACCTCCATCAGGATACCGCCGGTGAAGTCGACGCCTAAGTTGAGACCTTTGAACCCCAAAGCGAGGACGGCGAGGATGAAAGTCACCAAGGAGATGGCAGTGGTGAGCTTCCCATACCGCATGAACGGGATGTCATGCTTGATCTTGAAGAATTCCATGGGAAAGGCCCTCAAACGGCGATCTTGACCAGCTTGCGCTGCCGGCCATAGGTGAAGTTGACGAGCGCCCTGGATACCAGGACGGCGCTGAACATGGAGGTCAGGATGCCGATGCACAGCACCAGCGCGAAACCGCGCACGGGACCGGCCCCCAGCAGGAACAGCGCACCGCCGGCGACCAATGTGGTGACATTGGAGTCCGTAATCGTAGCGAAGGCGCGTTCATAGCCGGCGTGGATGGCCGCATGCGGCGTGTTCCCGGCCCTCAGCTCTTCGCGGATGCGTTCGTTGATCAGCACGTTGGCGTCGATGGCCATACCCACGGTCAAGGCGATACCCGCCAAACCCGGCAGAGTCAGGGTCGCCTGCAGCAACGACAGCACGGCCACCAACAGCAGCACGTTCGCCCCCAGCGCCAGGACGGAAAACAGCCCGAATGCCCGGTAATAAAAGATCATAAACACAGCAATGGCGACGAAGCCGTAGCCATTGGATTTGACGCCGCGGTCGATGTTTTCCTTACCCATGCTGGGACCGACGGTACGCTCTTCAACAATGTCTACCGGCGCGGCTAGGGCGCCCGCCCGCAGCAGCAGAGCCAGATTCCGCGCTTCTTCGGTGCTGTCCAGCCCGGTGATCTGGAACCGCTTGCTGAAGCGATCGCGGATGGTGGCGATGTTGATGACTTCCTCGACTTTCTTCTTGGTCGTCACTTTCTGTCCGCCGACCTCCTTGGTCTCGGACTTATTCTCGATGTAGACGACCGCCATGGCGCGGCCCACGTTTTCGCGGGTGGTATCGCCCATTTTCTTGGCGCCCACGCTGTTGAGCGTCACGTATACCGCCGCCGCGCCACCCTGCTGGTCGATGCCGGAAGCCGCGTCCACGACCTGGTCGCCGGTGACGATGATCTTGCGCTCGAGCAGCACCGGGCGGTTGTGGCGGTCGTGATAGAGATGCGAACCCAGCGGGGCCTTGTCGCCCTCGGCCGGAACCGGATGCTCGTTGTCGACGAGACGGAACTCCAGAGTTGCAGTCGCGCCCAAAATTTCCTTGGCCCGCGCGGTGTCCTGCACACCTGGCAGCTGGACTACGATGCGGTCTTCGCCCTGCTGCTGGATGACCGGCTCGGCCACGCCCAGTTCGTTGACTCGGTTACGCAATGTCGTGGTGTTCTGGGCCACGGCAAAACGCTTGATCTCCCGCCGCTCGACTTCGGACAAGCGGCCCTCGATCAGGCTTTCGCTGTCCTTGACGTCGATCTGCAAGCCTCGCAGCTCGCGTCTAAGTAAAGCCTGCGCCTGCGCCAGAGTATTGGCATCCGGGAGACGGATCTGGATCACGCCGTTCTGCTTTTCCACCGACAGATAGCGGATCTTGTTTTCCCGCAGCAAGCTGCGCGTGTCTTCCGCATAGCGGTCTTCCGCCTGCTTGATAGCGGCATCCATGTCGACTTGCAGCAGGAAATGCACGCCGCCCCGCAAATCCAGACCCAAATACATGGGCTTGGCGCCGAATGCCCGCAACCAGGAGGGGGTAGACGGCGCCAGATTCAAAGCCACCGTGTAGGTATCTCCCAGCTTCTCGTTGAGAATATCGGATGCCTTGAGCTGCGAATCGGTATCGCCGAAGCGGATCAACATTCGCTTGTCGGCAATCTCCACCGCTTTCGCCTTGAGTCCGCCGGACTCCAGCAAACCCTGGACTTGGATCTTGAAGGCATCGTCGACTTTGGCCGCACGGATCGGGGATAATTGAACGGAAGGATCTTCACCGAAGAGATTGGGCAGCGCGTAAATGATCCCGAGGATCAACACGGTCGCGACCAATAGGTTTTTCCAGAGGGGAAAACGGTTTCGCATGCTCGGAACCTAATTAGGAGCGGGGCTTCCCGGCAGACGCAAGCGCCCGCCGGATCGGCGGGTTTACTTGGATTCGGGTTTGCGCTTGGCGGCTTTGTAGGTGCCCTTGGGCATCAGCGAAGCGACGGCATTGCGCTGTACGCAGACCTGGAGATTATCGGCCACTTCCAATGTGACAAAGTTGTCGTCGACTTCGACGATCCTGCCCAAAAGCCCGCCCGTCGTCACCACCTCCACTCCCTTGACGAGAGATTGCAGCAGTTTCTTCTGCTCCCTCTGGCGGCGGTTTTGCGGGAGCACGAACAGAAAGAAGAATACGGCCAAAACGGCCGCAGGCAGAATCAAGCCCGCGAAACCGGGCTCCTGGGCCGCCGCCGGAGCAGCCTCCGCCAAAGCGTCGGCGATAAAGAAACTCATGGTCAACCTCTAGTTATTATTGACGAATTCGAGGGTGCGCATTATCACACAAATGCACCGTCCATGGAGCGGAGGGCATGGAATCGCTCGACGAACCGGGCCAGCGCCCCTTCCTCGATGGCACCACGCAACCCGGCCATCAGCTCCTGGTAATAGAACAAGTTGTGGATAGTGTTCAGGCGTGCGCCCAGAATCTCGCCGCAGCGGTCGAGATGGCGCAGGTAGGCTCGGGAATAATTCCGGCAGGTATAGCAGGCGCACTCCTCGTCGAGCGGGCGCAGGTCGTCGCGGTACTGGGCGTTGCGGATGCGGACCGCACCGAAGCGGGTGAACAGATGCCCGTTGCGGGCGTTGCGGGTCGGCAGCACGCAGTCGAACATGTCGATACCCCGAGTCACCGCGTCGACGATATCTTCCGGCGTCCCCACCCCCATCAGGTAGCGTGGACGTTCGCTGGGCATGAGCGGCATCAGCGCATCCAGCACCCGGTGGCGGTCTTCCTTAGGCTCCCCCACCGAAAGGCCGCCGATCGCGTAGCCGTCGAAGCCGATGCCCTGCAGCCCAGCGGCCGAGCGGGCACGCAGCTCTTCATACATACCGCCCTGGACAATGCCGAACAGCGCCGAAGAATTATCCGCATGCGCCGATTTGCTGCGCTCCGCCCAGCGCAAGGACAGCTCCATCGAATCGCTCGCTTGGCCGTAATCGGCCGGATACGGGGTACACTCGTCGAAGATCATCACGATGTCCGAACCGAGCGCGCGCTGCACCGCCATGGACTCCTCCGGTCCCATGAACACCGGGCTACCATCGATTGGCGAGCGGAACATCACGCCCTGTTCGGTGATCTTCCGCATCGCACCGAGGCTGAATACCTGGAAGCCGCCGGAATCGGTCAGGATCGGCCCGTCCCAGTGTATGAAATCGTGCAGATCGCCGTGCGCCCGGATGATATCCACGCCGGGACGCAGCATCAGATGAAAGGTATTGCCGAGAATGATTTCCGCGCCGCTTTCGCGCAGTTCTTCCGGCGTCATGGCCTTGACCGTCCCGTAGGTACCTACCGGCATGAAAGCCGGCGTCTGCACCCGGCCGCGCGGGAACGATAACTCGCCGCGCCGCGCCGGACCGTCGCAGTATTTGACAACAAATTCCATGGATTTTAGGCCTGAATGCAGAAAACCGGCCTAAACGCTGGGGTGTGGAGGCCGGCTCTTAGAGTTTCTATCAGAAGGTGGAGTTATTCCAACCCCAGAACCCTCCGGGAGCATCGGTGAACTCGATATAGACTCGCGCCGGCGCTATTCCGGCACCATCCTGTAGCAGCGAACACAAAACCTGGGACAAGGCCTTGGTCCTGTTGCCAGGCAGGCCAATGCTCTTCAGCTCGACGAACGCTGCAGGCTCGCCGCTACCGGCAAAAAGCATGGCCGGATTCGAGGCAAGCTCGACCATCACATAGCGCTCTGGCTTGCCCAGTTCGGCGGCGATCATTTGGGAAGCAGAAGCCAGCAACGCTGCCGATTTCTCGGCATCGAGCTGGCGGTTCATCTGAATTTTCAAGTAAGGCATAGCGTTCTCCTTCTGGAAGACTTCCGCATGGGGTGTCGGACATGAACCGCAGCGTCAGAGTACATCATTCTTACTTTGCATGAGGCTGAGCACAGGGGTGCGGCGCGCGCTTATGCGCGGCATCCGCTGCAGCGATGACCACCCATTTCCGGCTTACCGAACCGATTTCAAAGCGGTACAGGCGGTTCGTTCTCGGATGCTTCCGAGCCATCCAACACGATGGGGATGGACGCTTTCCCGGCTTCCTATCCTGTACTTGTAGCACCACCATTTGCTCCAGCCGCCAATGGTTTTCATTGGACGACAAAAACCCGCTAAGCCTTGCAGCTTGCGGGTTTCGTGGACGTCTGTGGACGTCCTTGGATGTTCAATTGGTGCGATGGTCTCAATAACATTTACACGACAATACGCTGATTTTTAAGACATTATTAGTCTGTGCGTTTTTGAGATACCCCCAAAAGTACCCCCTCAATGAATTTGCTACCCACTCAGCCGGTAGAAGTGGGACGCGTGCGAGACTATGCAGCCGCCTATTCAAGGGCGCGCATTTTGATCCATTCATGGGGAAAAGTCACGGGCGGCGCACTCACGGACAAGCCAGGGCGACACTCGGCGAGAAGTCCGATAGTCGACGAAGTGCAAACGTGGAAGCGATGAGTAGAGCAAAACGTTTGAGCTAAGCGGAGGTTAGGCGTCATTTACGCTGCTCCACGGGAAACCTCAAGTTGACTCGCCTTTGGCCAGTCTGACGCAGATAACTTGGATGTGTAGGCAGCGACAACTGTCCGCACAGCCTCCAAATATGCGAACAGCCGATCAGCGCGTCCCTCTGAGCGTGGTGGACGCCGCCCATGTGCGACGTGACCTCGATCAATGAACAGCTCATGGATGGTTGGCTGAACTGCCTTGTCAATTAAATCTGAAGTCCGAATAAGCTTATCGAATCCGGTGGGTTTCTTACCGAGGAGGAGGCGGCGCTTATTGCCGAGGATTTCAATCGTCAGAGTCATACTTATGATGCACAGTACGTCATCAGCATCCATGTAGTACTAAGCTTCTCGAAAGTAGAGTCACCTAATGATGTATTGGCATTCAGGCTGGCGAAAGAATGACTTCACCAGCTCGGGTAGTTTCTGAATGCGGCGCAACGCGCCGAGGGCTAATCGCTTCATAT